>NZ_JAFCTZ010000007.1:0-235139 GCF_049896285.1 Pseudomonas sp. DWP3-1-2
GCGAATTCTACAGCGTTACAACCTGCTGTCAACTGCCTTTTTTCACCGCTTTCGATCAACGCATCGAAGCCTCTTCCTCGCCAACCAAACTGGCTAACCACTTGATTAACAAGAGGTTTCCCGTTTCGTCTGCTCCGGAAGAGGTGCGAATTATAGAGAGATTCGGGAGGGCGTCAACCGTTTATTTGAACTTTATGCGAGAAAGCCAAGCAAACCCCCTCCTTCTATATATAGGTAGTACTACACCACCCCCGCCTGGCGAAGGAGGGATACCTCTTCTACCTGCAGCCCCAGCAATGCCTGAAGCACTTCATAGGTATGCTCACCCAACAAAGGCGGCGCGTACCGATACTCAACCGGTGTCTCGGAAAGACGAATAGGACTGGCAACCAGGGGAACGCTCTCCCCTGACGAATGAGGCAGGCTCATCGCGAGCCCTCTTGCCTGAACCTGCGGGTCCGCGAAAACCTCCGCCAGGTTATTGATGGGCCCGCACGGCACGCCCGCCACCTCCAGCTCACTCACCCATTGCGCCGTGGTTTTGAACACGGTCGCCTGGCGAATCATCGGAATAAGCAGCGCCCGATTAGCCACTCGCAGTTTATTGGTCAGGAAGCGCGGGTCATCTGCCCACTGCGGCTGCCCCGCCACCTCGGCAAACTTCCTGAACTGGCTGTCATTCCCCACGGTCAGGATGAAGTCGCCATCTGCTGTAGGAAAGTCCTGGTAAGGAACAATATTGGGATGTGCGTTCCCCAGTCGATGAGGCGCCACCCCGGTGGTCAGGTAGTTCATCGCCTGATTGGCCAGACAAGCCACTTGCACATCCAGCAGCGCCATATCGATATGTTGACCTGACCCACCCTGATCACGACTGGCCAAGGCCGCGAGTATTGCCGTGGTCGAGTAGAGCCCGGTCAGGATATCCGTCAGCGCGACGCCGACTTTCACGGGACCTGCGCCCTCCTCGCCCTCCGGGCGACCGGTCAGGCTCATCAGCCCACCCAGGCCCTGAATCATGAAGTCATAGCCGGCGCGTTTGGCATAAGGCCCGGTTTGCCCGAAGCCGGTGATCGAGCAGTAGATCAGCCTCGGGTTGATCGCCTTCAATGACGCATAGTCCAGACCGTAGGCAGCCAGACCTCCGACCTTGAAGTTCTCGATAAGGATGTCGGACTTGACGGCCAGCTCTCTGACCAGCTTCTGACCCTCGGCGCGGGTGAAGTCGATGGTGACGGATTGCTTGTTCCGATTGGCGGACAGGTAATAGGCCGCCTCGCTTGTGTTCTCCCCGTCGGCATTTTTCAGATACGGGGGCCCCCAGGCGCGAGTGTCATCCCCACTGCCGGGACGCTCGACCTTGATGACCTCTGCACCGAGGTCCGCAAGAATCTGCCCCGCCCACGGCCCGGCCAACACCCGCGACAAATCCAGCACCCTGATATGTGAAAGCGCGCCCATGACCGGCTCCTCTATTAATAGAAAGCCTGAATGCCAGTCTGAGCGCGCCCGAGGATCAGCGCATGGACGTCGTGCGTCCCTTCGTAGGTGTTGACCACTTCAAGGTTGACCAGATGGCGCGCGATGCCGAACTCGTCGGAAATCCCGTTGCCACCGAGCATGTCCCGCGCCATGCGGGCGATGTCCAGAGACTTGCCGCACGAGTTGCGCTTCATGATGGATGTGATCTCGACGGCCGCAGTGCCTTCGTCTTTCATGCGACCCAATCGCAGGCAGCCTTGCAGCGCCAGGGTGATTTCAGTCTGCATGTCCGCGAGCTTTTTCTGAATCAGCTGATTGGCCGCGAGCGGGCGGCCGAACTGATGGCGATCCAGCGTGTATTGACGTGCGGTGTGCCAGCAGAACTCCGCCGCACCCAATGCGCCCCATGAAATCCCGTAGCGAGCCGAGTTCAGGCACGTAAACGGACCTTTAAGGCCGCGCACATCAGGGAAGATGTTCTCTTCAGGCACGAACACGTTATCCATGACGATTTCGCCCGTGATGGACGCACGCAACCCCACCTTGCCATGAATGGCAGGCGCACTCAGCCCGGCCCAGCCTTTCTCCAGGACGAAGCCTCGAATATCACCCTCGTCATCCTTGCCCCAGACGACAAAAACATCAGCGATGGGGCTGTTGGTGATCCACATCTTGCTGCCCGACAAGCGATAGCCGCCGTCGACTTTTTTCGCACGGGTGATCATCGCGCCAGGGTCGGAACCGTGATTGGGTTCGGTCAGACCGAAACAGCCAATCCATTCACCTGATGCCAGCTTGGGCAGATATTTCTGCTTCTGCGCTTCGGTGCCGAATTCATTGATCGGCACCATCACGAGGGAAGACTGCACACTCATCATCGAGCGATAACCGGAGTCGATACGCTCGACTTCCCGGGCGATCAATCCGTAGCACACATAATTGAGGCCGCTGCCGCCGTAGGCCTCGGGAATGGTCGCGCCCAGCAAACCGATTTCACCCATTTCGCGAAAAATCGCCGGATCGGTGTGCTCATGACGAAAAGCTTCAAGAACTCTAGGGGCCAGCTTGTCCTGAGCGAATTGCGCAGCACTGTCGCGAACCATGCGCTCTTCTTCGGTGAGCTGTTGATCCAGCAGCAGTGGATCGATCCAGTTGAAGCTTGCCTTGGCACCCATAAAAATCCTCACTCCGTCATGCAGATGGTCGTGCCAAGATCCTAGACCCGCAGTCGTCACGCCGCAAACGAGGATTTAGCACGCTGTTGTGATATTTTCTCACTCCGAGATCGTCCAGGCACCTATATTCAACGCTGATAAGTGAGGGCTCCGAATATGCGCCGCAAAATACCCAGCACCGCTGCGTTGGTCAGCTTTGAAGCCGCCGCGCGCCATGAAAGCTTTACCAAGGCCGCCGACGAGCTTTCATTGACGCAAAGCGCTATCTGCCGACAGATCGCCAGCCTTGAATCCTTCCTTGGCGTGGAGTTATTCCGACGCTCACGACGGGGAGTTAAGCTGACGGAAGCAGGTTTGTCTTACAGCCGACGCGTGGCGACACAACTGGATGCTGTCGAGCGCGATACGCTGTCAGTCATGGGCCAGCAAGGGACGAACGCCATCGAACTCGCCGTAGTGCCGACTTTCGGCACGCAATGGCTGCTGCCGCGCCTCAAGCACTTTCAAACGCTTCATCCTGAAGTCACGGTCAATCTCACCAACCGGACACGACCGTTCCTTTTCGCGGACACTGACTTCGACGCTGCCATTTACTTTGGCGATGCCGACTGGCCGGGTACCGAGTCCTATCGCTTGATGGACGAAAACCCTATGCCGGTGTGCAGTCCGACTCTGCTGGAGGGAGAAAACAGTCTTACGCCCCAGGCAATCGCCGAACTCCCGCTGCTGCAACAGACCACTCGACCTTACGCGTGGCGCCAGTGGTTTGGCGGGCTCAACCTCAATGTGCCCCGCGACATGACAGGCCCCCGCTACGAACTCTTCTCAATGCTTGCTCAAGCGGCCATGCATGAAATGGGCGTCGCCTTGATACCGCCGTTCCTGATCCAAAGGGAGTTGGCGGAACGGCGGCTGGTGATCGCTAACACTCATTCACTATCAAGTCTGAAGGCGTATCAGTTGATGATTCCCATGCGAAAAGCCGAATCAGCCTCTTTACGGGCGTTTCGAGACTGGCTAATCGAACAGGCGAACGCCTATGAGCTAATGAATATTGAGGTTGAAGCACCTTCCTGACTGTGTAGTTAATTATATTAATGCACTACATACCGAGATTATCACCTCTATACAAAACTGCATTCCCGGCGGGAATAGCAGCTATAAAGTGCCGGAATACAAGGCTTTCAGAGGACTTCTGGTTATTTTCCGTTGTTTCTCACAATAAATTTTGCAACATTCAAAAATTCGACTAATTTGCCTGTAAAGCCCGCTATATAGGGGCTGTAGGCAACTATTGCGACATTAAGTCACAGCATGACTTGTAGTTAATTTATGGTCTTCTTACAGAATGTGTTGAAGGGACCGAACTTCGCCTGCAAAATGCCGCGCCCGCCCTTGATTCGGCTGGGTCGTGCTGATCGGCAACCCCGGAAGCATCACGTTGGCGCTCTGGACTTATTCAGAACTATAAAAAAGATCACGCAGGAGACTTCACGTGCACATTGGCGTTCCTCTCGAGACCCATACGGGTGAAAAACGGGTAGCTGCAACCCCGGAAACCATCAAGAAGTTGATCGCCCAAGGCCACCGCGTCACGGTGCAACGTGGCGCAGGCGTTAACGCGAGTGTCCCAGACAGCGCCTATGAAACTGCCGGAGCGGCTATTGGCTCGGTCGAAGATGCGTTGGGTGCCGAGTTGCTGCTCAAGGTCGCGCCCCCCAACGATAACGAACTGACGCTTATAAAGAGCGGCGCGATCGTGGTCGGGATGCTCAACCCCTTTGATAGCGAGACCATCGGCAAGATGGCCTCCCACGGCATCACCGCGTTTGCCCTTGAGGCAGCACCGCGTACCTCTCGTGCGCAAAGTCTTGATGTGCTGTCTTCGCAAGCCAACATTGCCGGTTACAAAGCCGTGCTGCTCGGCGCGCACCATTACCCGCGCTTCATGCCGATGCTGATGACGGCGGCCGGCACCGTGAAGGCTGCGCGTGTCCTGGTGTTGGGCGCCGGGGTGGCCGGATTGCAGGCCATTGCCACGGCCAAACGGATGGGCGCGGTCATTGAAGCCTCTGATGTGCGCCCGGCAGTGAAGGAGCAGATCGAATCCTTGGGCGCCAAGTTTATTGATGTGCCCTACGAAACTGACGAAGAACGCGAATGCGCGGTCGGGGTTGGCGGTTATGCGCGGCCGATGCCAGCGAGCTGGATGCAGCGCCAGGCCGCTGCGGTCCATGAGCGCGCCAAACAGTCCGACATCGTGATCACCACGGCCCTGATTCCGGGTCGCAAGGCGCCGGTACTGCTGAGCGCAGAGACGGTCGCTCAGATGAAGCCAGGCTCGGTGGTGATTGATCTGGCCGCTGCGCAAGGGGGCAACTGCCCGCTGACGGTCGCCGACCAGGTCATCGTCGCGAATGGCGTGACCATCGTCGGGCACACGAATCTGCCCGCCATGGTCGCCGCAGACGCTTCAGCGCTGTATGCCCGCAACCTGCTGGATTTCATGAAGCTGCTGGTCGACAAGGACGGGCAACTGCACATCAATCTGGAAGACGACATTGTCGTCGCGTGCCTCATGTGCCGCGACGGCCAAGTCATCCGCAAGAACGGCTAAGGATAAAAACAATGGAAGAGCTGATCTCCCCAGGCATCTACAACCTGATCATTTTCGTGCTGGCGATTTACGTCGGCTATCACGTGGTTTGGAACGTCACGCCCGCCCTGCACACGCCGCTCATGGCGGTGACAAACGCGATCTCGGCCATTGTGATCGTCGGCGCCATGCTCGCCGCAGCACTGACCGTTACGCCGCTGGGCAAAACCATGGGCACGCTTGCCGTTGCCCTGGCCGCCGTTAACGTATTCGGTGGCTTTTTGGTTACACGACGCATGCTGGAAATGTTCAAGAAGAAAGCACCCAAAGCCAAGGAAGAGGTGCGCAAGCCATGAGCATGAATCTCGTCACCCTGTTGTATCTCGTCTCTGCGGTCTGCTTTATTCAAGCGCTCAAAGGCTTGTCCCATCCCACCACATCCCGACGGGGCAACCTGTTCGGCATGCTGGGCATGGGCCTGGCGGTGGTCACGACCATCGGCCTGGTCTACAAGCTGGCCGCGCTGTCCGACACCAGCGCTGGCATTGGCTATATCTTCATCGGCTTGCTGGCAGGCGGTACGGCGGGCTCGATCATGGCCAAGCGCGTCGAGATGACCAAGATGCCGGAACTGGTCGCGTTCATGCACAGCATGATCGGTCTGGCAGCCGTGTTCATCGCTATCGCGGCGGTCGTGGAACCCCAATCGCTGAACATCGTGCCGAACCTGGGCGACGCGATCCCTGCAGGTAACCGCCTTGAGTTGTTCCTGGGCGCAGCCATCGGTGCAATCACCTTCTCCGGCTCGGTCATCGCATTCGGCAAGCTTTCGGGCAAGTACAAGTTCCGCTTGTTTCAAGGCGCACCGGTACAGTTCCCGGGCCAGCACAAGCTGAATCTGGTGATCGGACTGGCCACGCTGCTGTTCGGCCTGATTTTCATGTTCACTGGCGATCTGAATGCCTTCGCCGTGATGCTGGCCCTGGCTTTCGTCATCGGCGTGCTGCTGATCATCCCGATTGGCGGCGCGGATATGCCGGTCGTCGTCTCGATGCTCAACAGCTATTCAGGCTGGGCCGCTGCCGGCATTGGCTTCTCGCTGAACAACTCAATGCTGATCATTGCCGGTTCACTGGTGGGATCTTCCGGGGCAATCCTCTCGTACATCATGTGCAAGGCGATGAACCGCTCGTTTTTCAATGTGATCGGCGGCGGCTTCGGCGGTGCTACAGTCGTTGCCGGTCCGGCGGACGCCACGCAAGCGCGCCCGGTCAAATCCGGTTCGGCTGATGATGCGACGTTCCTGCTGACCAACGCCGACACCGTGATCATCGTTCCCGGCTACGGGCTGGCAGTGGCGCGGGCGCAACATGCGCTCAAGGAGCTGACGGAGAAACTCATCCATCATGGCGTCACCGTGAAATACGCCATTCACCCGGTTGCGGGCCGGATGCCCGGGCACATGAACGTACTGCTGGCCGAGGCGGAAGTGCCTTACGATCAGGTGTTCGAAATGGACGACATCAACTCCGAGTTCGGGCAGGCAGACGTTGTGCTGGTACTGGGTGCCAACGACGTGGTCAACCCGGCGGCGAAGAACGATCCCAAGTCACCCATCGCCGGGATGCCGATCCTGGAAGCCTTCAAGGCCAAGACCATCATCGTCAACAAGCGCTCCATGGCCAGCGGTTATGCCGGTCTGGACAACGAACTGTTCTATCTGGATAAAACCATGATGGTGTTCGGCGATGCCAAAAAGGTGATCGAGGACATGGTGAAGGCGGTCGATAACGCGTAGCCTCCCGAAGCCTTTTAATGAAGCCCCAGGCGCTCGTCGGCTGGGGCTTTTTACATTCCACGTAACAGTGTTTTGCGCTGCAGCCCGCTAATTAGAGCCTCCAAATGCGACCTTGGTAGCGGGACGAAAAATGCCCAAATCACTAGACTGGGTCTTCGCTTCCACCCCCGAGATAAGAATCCAATGTACCGTGACCGTATCCGCTTGCCTTCGCTCATGAGCAAGGTAATGAGCGCGGCTGATGCCGCAGCGTTGATTCAGGATGGCATGACCGTCGGCATGAGCGGCTTCACCCGTGCAGGTGAAGCCAAGGCTGTGCCCAAGGCACTGGCCGAGCGCGCCAAAGATTTCCCGCTCAAGATCAGCCTGATGACGGGCGCCAGCCTGGGCAATGACCTGGACAAACAACTGACCGAAGCGGGCGTATTGTCGCGACGTATGCCGTTTCAGGTCGACAGCACGCTGCGCAAAGCCATCAACGATGGCTCTGTGATGTTCATCGACAGTCACTTGTCTGACACCGTCGAGCAACTGCGTAACCGGCAGATCAAGGCTGTGGACCTGGCCGTGATCGAATGCGTGGCAATCACCGAGGAAGGCCATCTGGTGCTGAGCACCTCCGTGGGCAACTCCGCCAGCTTCGCCATCCTGGCCAAAGAGGTGATCGTCGAGATCAACCTGGCCCAGCCGCTGGAGCTGGAAGGTCTGCATGACATCTATATCCCCAGCTACCGCCCGACCCGCCTGCCGATCCCGGTATTGCGCGCCGATACACGAATCGGCAGTCACGCGGTGCAGATCGACCCGGCCAAAATCGTCGGGATCGTCATCAGCAATCAGGCCGACTCGCCTTCCACTGTGCTGCCGCCAGACACGGACACCCAGGCCATTGCCAACCACCTGGTTGAATTTTTCAAGAAAGAAGTGCGCGAGGACCGGCTGACTAACACGCTCATGCCGTTACAGGCCGGGATCGGCACCATTGCCAATGCCATCATGCATGGCCTGGTCGACTCCCCTTTTCACGACATGACCATGTACTCCGAAGTCCTGCAGGATTCGACGTTCGAACTGTTCGACGCCGGCAAGCTGAGCTTCGCCTCCGGCAGCTCCATGACCTTGTCGGCCAGCAAGCATGCGGAAGTCTTCGCTGACTTTGGTCGCTACAAGTCCCGTCTGGTGCTGCGCCCTCAGGAAATATCCAACCACCCGGAAGTCATCCGGCGCCTGGGTATCATTGGCATCAACACCGCACTTGAGTTCGATCTGTACGGCAACGTCAACTCGACTCACGTGTGCGGCACGCGAATGATGAATGGCATTGGCGGGTCCGGGGATTTTTCGCGAAACGCCCACCTGGCGATCTTCGTCACCAAGTCCATCGCCAAAGGCGGCGCTATCTCCAGCGTTGTGCCCATGGTGAGCCATGTGGATCACACCGAACACGACGTGGACATCCTGGTCACCGAACAAGGCCTGGCCGACCTGCGCGGCCTGGCGCCTCGAGAGCGCGCACGGGTGATCATCGACAACTGTGTGCATCCCGCCTACCGCGCAGCGCTCAATGCCTACTTCGACGCCGCGTGCGCCAAAGGTGGACATACCCCGCATGTGTTGCGCGAAGCACTCAGTTGGCACTTCAGACTCGACGAAACAGGCAGCATGCTGCCCGCCTGAAGCAAACAGTTGCGAGCGGGCAATACAATTTATTGCCCGCTCGCGCGCTGTGATGACCAAAAACAGAAAAACTGTACTTCTGTACCGGTCATTTCAACGCCTCCAAAAGCCACTTTCACCTGTTTTGCGCACAAATCGCACTGATAAGGTGCAGACCGGTACAGTTGCCCCATTTCCGAACAAAACAGTGGCTCTAGACAGTTAACTGAACCCTCACAATACAAGTGAACTGTATCTGGAGAGACTGGCCAACTCAGAGGAAGATTGGCACCAATCAAGCCACTGTCTAAACCCGCCACAAGCGGAAGGAAGTCACACCATGGAACGTACAGTCAGTTCCGACATGTTCTACGAAAACACCGCTACAACCGCTAAAGCTGCATGGCCTATGCGCGTTCTCGCCAACCTGATGCTCTGGCAGCGTCGCCTTTCCAGCCGCCACCAATTGGCCCGCCTGGATTCGCGTTTGCTTGCTGACGCCGGTATCAGCGAATCACAACGTTATGAAGAGCTGAGCAAGCCGTTCTGGCGCTAATGTAGCGCACGCTGGTCCCTGACCTTTCAGGTCTCTCACCAGCAACCCGAATTGCTCCATACAAGACCCGTCGCAGGTAACTGCCGACGGGTTTTGTCATTTAAGGGTCGTGCGCTTGTTCCTGGCAGAGGCAGAAGCAAACCAGTACAGTTCTTAATTCATTTTTTTTAGCCTATACAGTTCTGCATCTCTCTGGATGGTGTGTTGACTGCCAGGTCATCTGTTCTTCGTCGCGATAGCAAGCAGACCCACGCTGGGATAGGCTTACGCGCTAGAAGGGCTACGCTTTCTTTAATGGCACACGTGAGCGCGGCGTTGTTCCCCTCGCTTATGAACCCTGCAATTTCATCATCCTATGGAGTTTCAACATGTCCCGCCTACGTTCGCTTAGCGCTGTAGTCCTGCTGGCCGCCGCAACAGGCGCCAGCGCTTCCAGCTTTGTCGTCACGACGGATGCGGTCGTGCGAGCAGTGGATGCATCCACCAACGCCACTTCAAATATTTCGTCGTCGCTCAAAGACGACAAGATTGTTCGTGCCGCCCGCGATGACGCCGCCAGCTTTGTCGCCAGCGCCGGAGAAATCCGTGGCGTGCAACTGGAGGGTGCTTTCCAGCATATCCGTCAGTTGGCTCCGCAATTGAACGCTACCGACGATCAACTGGCTCAAGCCATCCTGGCCATCTGATTATCCGGCTGCGGCAGCCGACAGCTGGCTGCCGGGCTGGCTCTGGACCGGGCATTGCGCTAGCCTTGGGCTTCGTTTAGTCAGTTATCGAGACCATGCGCTTACTGCCTCTTCTGCTGTTTACGCCATTGGCGATTCTGTTCTGGACGGCGCCAGCTCTAGCGCTTGATACGACCACCCAAAGCCTGGTCATTAGCGGTTATGCCACCAGTCAGGTGACGACCGGTCCTTTCGACAAGAAGCTTATCGTTGCTGCTCAGGATGACGCCGCAGCGTTTATCGCCACTGACGGCCAACTGCGAGGGGCACAGCTTGAGTCGGCATTGATGTATCTGCGCCAGACACGGCCAAAACTTGATGCCACCGATCTGGAACTGGCACAGGCAATTCTCGTCCAATAGTCACTTTTCTCTTCTGCATTATTTTGGAGACGTTTCATGCGTACCCCGCTCATTGCTGCGACATTCGGCCTGCTGTTGCTGACCGGTGCAGCCCAGGCTGAAACCGTCGTACAGACCAGTCACATCATCGTTAACGCGTTCGCTCGCACTATCGACTTCACGTCGGACACCACCACCTCGGTACGCGACTCCAAGCTCGTGGCCCAGGCCAAGGATGATGCCGCCAGCTACGTTGCCAGCAATGGCGACATCCGTGGCGCGCAACTCGAAGCGGCCTTCGACACATTGCGCACCCGCGTCCCCGAAGCCCGTAACGCCAGCGACCAAGTGCTCGCCGAAGCCATCCTCGCACTGTGAGGCGGTTCGGTGCCTGGCTGTTGGCATGCTTACTGTCGCTGACCGCTACGAGCGCCGCCGCCAGCCTGAGCCTGTCACTGACACCCGACGGGCTTAGCGCTGCGCAATACAAAGCCACGCAAACGCTTCTGGATGAAGCGCTTGCTGCGCTGCCGCCACGCTTTGTCCAAGACCTTGACCGTCAGGTCGAAGTGCGTTGGTCCACGGACATGCCGGACAACGCCTATGGTCAAGCATCCGGGCCTTACCGGCTGGATCTGAACACGCGTCTGCTGGCCGGTCTCACCGACGGCTCGGCAGCCACCGAAAAAACCAACCGCCCCCACGGCACCGTGCGCAACGAAATGCTGGCGACAGTGCTGCATGAGTTGACCCACATTTATGACCGCGCACGGCTTTGGCACGGACCCGAACGCACGCTGATCCTCAGGTGTTCTCGCCAGAGCAGCAGCCTGGGGAAAGTCGGCCTGCCGGGAAACTGCCGGGGCGAGACTGATCGTCGCTTCACCCTCAGCGACGACCCGCGCCTGCTCGACCTTGCCGGCTGGCCGCAATACGTCGGCCGCCGAGGCGAGCGCGAACAACACAACGGACAGGTGGCGCGCAGCCCGGACATTTACGAAACCACCAGCCCGCTGGAATTCGTCGCGGTCAACATGGAGTATTTTCTGCTCGATCCGGCCTACGCCTGCCGCCGCCCTGCGCTCTATGACTATTACAAACAACACTTCGGCTGGGCGCCCAAGGCCAAAGACAACTGCCCGACGTTCTACCCCTATCTGAACGCCGGCAGCGACTTCGGACGTCAGCCGCTGGGCAAGCTCGAACCCGAACGTGTTTACGAGGTCGATTACCTGCTGGCAGAAGCCAACCAGAACCTGATGAGTCGCTGGGGCCACAGCATGCTGCGCCTGGTAATCTGCAAACCGGGTCGCCCGCGCGGGCCCGACTGCCGACTGGATCTGGACCAGCATCTGGTGTTGTCTTATCGAGCCTTCGTCGGCGATGTCCAACTGTCCAGCTGGGACGGTCTGATGGGCGCCTACCCCTCCCGATTGTTCGTTCTGCCACTGGGTCAGGTGATCGACGAATACACCAAGACCGAACTGCGCAGCCTGGCCTCAGTGCCACTCAAGTTGTCCCGCGAGGAAATCGACGGGCTGGTGCAACATGCCGCTGAAATGCACTGGAGCTACGACGGCAATTACTTCTTCATCTCCAACAACTGCGCCGTTGAAAACCTCAAGCTGCTGCGCAGCGGCACCCACAATCCACAGCTGGCCGACCTGGACAGCATCTTGCCCAACGGCTTGCTGGAAGTGTTGAAAGGGCGCGGCCTGGCCGACACCAGCGTTCTGGATGATCCCAAGGAAGCCCTGCGTCGAGGCTATCGTTTCGACTCTTACCGCGACCGCTACCAAGCGATGTTCGAAATCGTAAGGAAGCGTCTGCCCATCAAACAGACTACGGTTGAAGACTGGCTCTCTTTGCCAGCCGAGGATCGCAAACCCTGGTTCGCCAACGCGGATCTGCAGAGCAGCGCCGCCATGCTGCTGCTGGAGCAAGCCAGTTTGCGACGGCAACTATTGACCGCCCAGGACGAAGTCAAGCGGCGTTATTTGAGTGCGCGGGAACAGAAAGACGGCAGCGTATCCAAGGCGACGCGCACGCTTCAGGAAATTCTCGCCAGCAGCGGCTTTCTCAGCCGCCCCGCCGAACTGCTGGACAGCGGTGGCTATGGCTTACCACAAACGGCGGAATGGAAACGGCTGGAAGAGGAAAGCGGTCAGCGCCAGAAACAGCTTCAGCGCCTGAGCGGTGATCTGGATAAAGAAGTCCGCGCCCTGCTCGAACCCGAACGCGCGGCCGAAATCGCCGCCAATGAAGCGAACCTGAAGCAACTGGGCGAGCACCTAAGGGCTCTGCATAAGGCCGCGGGCGGGCTGGAATTACCCTGAAGCGTTAGCTCTCGCGACCTCGCGGCGCCCGTGAGTGACTGCTAAACCTTCTTCTTTTTCGGCTTCAGGTATTTCATCAAGCCCTGGAACCAGATCACCAGACCCGTATTACCTTTGATCTGAATGTCCTGATCCTGAACACCTTTCATGAAGGCCAACTGTTTGTTCTTCGCCTGCAACGTGGCAAACCCGAAAGGGGCGTCCTTGAAGCAGATCGCGAATGCAGGCTCAGCCACAGTACCGGCATGACTGGTAATGCGTTGATCACTGACGACGAAATGCCGGGCTATCTTGCCGTCGAACGTTTGCAGTTGAAATGTCAGGGCCTTGCCGGCCAACTGTTGTTGAAAGGCAGGATTGTTGCGGCTGGCCCGAGACATCAGCACACCCATCATCCAGAGTAGAAAACGAAATTTCATGACACTGCCTCGGTAGAGAGTTCCGGTCGGAGCAACCGGCGCAGCAGTGTAGCGGTTTGCAAGACGCGCTTCAGCAGTAAAATGCATCCACTTTCAAAGAAGATAGCTACATTTACGTGACCAATTGGTCACTTATCTGTCGTGACAAGCGAAGCGCCATCTTGAGAGGAGACAGCGCTTGCTCGGGGGTTCAACGGATCAAACAGGGATCAGCGGATGCTGCTGATGCTGCCTTTGTTGCCAGTAACCTTGACGTCGACCTTCTTGAAGATGAAGTAGTCTTTGACGCTGACTTCATAGCGAGGCGCAACGATCAGATCAGCGCCCGAGGACTTCACAGCCTTGTAGGCGGCAGCCGCCTTGGTCGTGGAGATCGGGTCAGGAATCGGCAGACCCAGGCCGCCCAGAGCACCACCACCGCCGCCGCCAGCGCCGTAAACAACGCCGTCCGCGAACTGAGTGTCGCCACCGAAGGCGAAGAAGTTGAACAGAATATTGGTCGAAGATTGACCACTGATGGTTTCGCCGACTTTGACGTCTGCCTTCAGATCACTTCTGACCACACCTTCCAGAGGCGCGCTTGGCTGGCTCATGTTGTAGCTGACACAGCCGCTGGTGGTCGCAATCAACGTTGCAATGGCAGCAGACATCCATAACTTTTTCATAACACTTTCCCGGGTGGTTTTTAGGAGTTATCAACAGCGGCGGAACTTTAAGGGAATGAAGAATTTTAAAAAGTCGGAAAAATCCGATGATCACGTAATCCCCAATACTTAGTTGTAGGGAAATTTCAGACACAGTAATACCCAGTCAAAAATGGAAAAATCCTGACTTAAAGTAGGAAATATATTGATTGTTTAGGGCTGATTGAAACGTAAGAAACGCGCAGGCGGTGGTTAGAACTGCATACGCCCGATGGGGACGGTGCTGAAGGCGTCGCGGAGTTCGCGAGCGGTGATGGTTCTGACACCCACATCAAGAGCCAATGCCAGACGCAGGGCGGGCCAGAAGCGAATAGGGAGATTGGCTGGCGGACGCAGCCTGAACCATAACCGGTCGGCTCTGGCCTGAACGGACGATATATTCGGGAAAGGATGTTTACCGCTTGCCAGTTCGTAAAGCACGCAACCCATGGCATACACGTCGGACTGCATAGAGAGCGGCGCACCTTCGAGCAATTCCGGCGCCGCGTAATCGGGCGTCCACGCTTTAAAACGGTCACGGCTTAACCGAGGCAATCCGTCCATGACACCGTCCAATGCCACCCCAAGGCCGAAATCAAACATCCGGGGGCCGTCATCAGTCAGCATCAGATTGCCTGGTTTCAAATCTCCGTGCAGGACGCCCCGCTCGTGAACATACGCCAACGCATCAAGCAACGGCACGGCAATGGCTTGCAGCTGGTCAGCGTAAAGCCCCCCGGGCTGCTCACACAACAGCTTGTCCAGCGTGCTGCCACAGTTCAACTCCTGAGTAATAAAGGCTCTTTGACAACCGGGCTCGACCTCGAAGGCATGAACACGTATGACATTGGGATGGCGCAAATGTCTGGTCAGGGCGAACTCGCTATACAACAACACGTCTGCATCCGGCGCATCAGCGAACTCTTCGTTCAGCAGCTTGACGGCAAGGTAAGGCGCTGGCTCGCCGTATTGCTCATGTACCAGATCCTTGGCGCGATAAACCACCGCCATTCCGCCAGCACCCAGCAGCCCCTGAAGTTGGTAGCGCCCGCAAAGTATTTTCGGTAGTTCGCCTACCGACATTTTGCAAGGCTCGGAAGATGAAGTCTCGACGCCTAAACCTCCTTCCATGGCAAAGCAGGTCAACTGGCCAACCTTAACCTTGGCATCCTCTGAAGACACTGGCTCAATCATGGCCGTATGACTACGGCCGTCAGATTGTCGCTGGCTGGCCCCCGTAACACCCTCTCGAACAAGAGGTCGAGCGTCAGCCCCGATGAGTTCATGCTCAAAGCATCGCCCAACGCATTAGGCTCAAGCGCCTGGTAGAGCCCGTCGGAGCACAGCAAAAAAATATCGTCATGGCGGACGTCGAGTTGGATGACATCAAGGCACAGTAAGTCAGCGGCCCCCACTGCCCGGGTCAAGGCACGAGCCGCCGGATGCTGTGCAGCCTGCTCAGGGGTCAACTGTTTGCTGTCGACTAGATGCTGCAACACGGAATGATCCCGAGAAAGCTGATAGAGCCGCTGCTCACGCCACAAATAGCAACGGCTGTCACCCGCCCAGAGACATGCGGCGCGCTTGCCTTCGACCAATAGAGCAACCACGGTGCTGCCGGTGATTGCGTCCTGGCCGGCTGTAACCGATGTTTCCTGGCCAAGACGTCTATTGACCCATTGCAGGCATTGGCGCACGGCATCCAGACGTTCATCAAGACAATCTCGCCGACCAAGGCCCGCGAGACTGCGCACGACCAGTTGACTGGCGACATCACCGCCTCGATGACCGCCCATGCCATCGGCGACGACCCAGAGGCCGTGCTCCGGACTGTTCAGAAATGCATCCTCATTGCGCGTCCTGACCTTGCCTTGGTCAGTACGCGCCACACTGTGGTGGGCGCGCCTGAAACGCATTAAAGCTGCCCCGGCAACCGGAAACGCCGAACCGAGTCAAGGTCGAAAGGGTTAGGCGAGCGCTGACTGGACAACAAATAGTTGGCCCGCAGGCCACCGACATTGGCCTTCAGGACCATTACGTCACGCCCCCGCAAATATTCGGTCTGCATCAAATCAAACAGCCTGAACAGTGACCACGGACCGGTGTTCTCTTCCAATCCCAAGGCTCGACCGGCGATCTTCTCCAGCACCAGGCTTGCACGGCCATCATCCACATCTGTGGGCCATTTGAAGGATGCCGGGATGATAGGGCCGTGGCGATATTCCATTTGTTGATCTCCCAGACGGAACTCCGCACGGCTTACGCTTGGGTCAAGGGTGTAAGGCTCCAGTTTGAACATGACCTGAGGCTCGTTCGGGTTCTCGGCGAAGAAGCTGCGACGAATCACGTGGGCATGTGACATTTGCTCCAGAAAAACCCGCGACATCGGCAAACTACGCCCGTCAACGCTGCGAAGACGATAGCTGCCGGGGTCGCCGCTGATAAAGGGCCGCATGTAGGTGTCGAAGAATCTGTCGGCGACGCCCTGAGCCTTGAAGAACTCGCGGAAGTCATTGAGCGCCACATCGCTGGTGCTGTGAGCATTGAACGGATAGCGCTTGTCGATGGCCTTGCCATAGAAACCGTACAACTCGTTCTGATAACGCTGGTTGAGGTACTGATAGGCATCGCCCAGCACCATCGACCAAGTGTCATCGGCAACTGCGTTGAACCAGCCATTGACTGGCTGCGGCAGCCGCGTAGATGTGTTGCGCAAAGCGCCGAGCACATCCCGCTGGCCAGCCATTCGCGCCTTGGCTAACTCGTAGGCGCTTTGATCCTGTTGACTGGAGCGAGCCAGGCTCGACAGCTGCAACTGCAGCTCGTTAAGCGTTTGAAAAGCCGGGGCCAGATCGCCAGCCGGCCCATTGCTGTCATCGATCAGGCGGTGCAAGGGCTCGAAACGACGTTGCAAGGACTTCTTGGCCGTGTCAGGCAGATTTCTGGACACGGCATCCTTGGCCTGCTCGGCCGCCGCCGCCGCGACCTTGCCAAGTGCGCCTGCCTTGACAGGCTCGGCCGGTGCAAGCGCCTCGACACTTTCCGGGATGGCCTGAAAACGTGTGTGATCACGCACTTCCATGAGCAACTGCACCAAAGGCGAACTGGCCGCCGTCAGGCTCGCGACCTGATCGGCACCGTCGGCGGCGAAGGTGAAGGACTGCAGGCGCACCCGGGCAACGGCCTCGCTCCAGTGGTTTGAATAATCACGGAAGTAGAACTGCTCCAGCTCGACCATCAAACGACGCAGGTCCATGCCACTGATTTCGGCCCCCTCTCCCAGGACCCAGTTATCCCGAAGAATTCCGGTCACCAGCGTGGGGCCCTTCACCACGAAGTTCTGTTGGTAGCCACGCTGTGTATAAAACCCCGGAATGGCGTAATCAGTACCGGTAAATACCGCGCCTTGCGGCCCAAGATGTTGATTCAGACGGTACTGCGGCAGATCTTGTGCCTGATCACGCAGCGCACGATAAACCACGGCTGCCAGCGACTCGCTACGAAGAACCTGGCGCGCTTGCGTCACGAGTTCAGTGTTCAGCGAATAGCCGAACGGCCGGTCCAGCAAGCGTTGAAAATGCTCATTCAAACTATGTTGTGCCGCTGTGTTTCCGCTATGCCGTACAGACCAATCTGCGGCGACCCACTCCTTGAGCCAGGCCGCATCGCGGCGCTCACTGAGGTTGAGCATCAGGTAAGCACGAAGACTGCCCAGCAACTGCTCGCGGTCTTTGAGGTTCGAGCGAACCTGCGCCTCCAGCAAACGGGCCACGCGCGGTAATAACTGGGTTTCCAGTTCACGCTGGTAGGCGGCGTCCAGAACAAGATTGCTTTGTTCGCCCTGATACAAACCATTTCGCTCATGCAGCGCGATGCGACTCTTGTCAGGGAATACCGTGCTGGCCTGATAGCTCAGGTCCAGAGCCTTGAGCGCCACCAGCTCATCATCCTGCGGACTCAGCGCCGAGTGTTCCTGAGTCAACTGACGGGCGAGGTCACGCAAGGTTTCCAGCCGATCATGGTTCTCCGCAAAGCCGCTGGCCCAGGTCAGCGCGAAAACGCTCAAGGCTGCTACCGAACCGCCGTAAAGGGCACGGTGCCTCCAGTGGATGCGGTGCGCTTCACGCTTGTCGAGTCCTGCCAGTTCGGCCTCGGGGAAAATCACACGGGCCAGCAGGTTGTTGATAAACATCGGGCGACCGCTGCGCAATGTCGGCAATACGCTGCTCGCCATCCCGGAGCTGGCTCCGATGGCTGCCGTATCCTTATCAAGTGGAGCCTCGATATGGGGCGCACTGGTCAGGTAAAAGCCACGCAATTGACTGGAGCGCTGATAGCGACTGCCGGTAAAAGCCATATCGACGAACAGGCATAAACGCTCACCCATCATCCCGAGCCGGTTGGGAAACTCCAGGATCAAACCTCGACGCGTGATATTTCGGTCGAGGTGCATCCGGTTTATCAACTGGCTATTCAGGCGCCGCAATAGAGCATCGAACGCTTCACGTAAAACAATGGCATCCGTTCCGTTCTGATCCTTGCGAAATGTTGCGCCCAACACCTGCTCTGTTTCTTCGCGAGAAAGTTGATCGAAGAAGGTCGTGAAACCGGGTATCTGGTCGGCTTTGCTCAGTACCAGATAAACCGGCACATCGACATGCAGCCGCTGATGGATTTCCTGGAGTCGCGCTCGCACCTGGCGAGCCAGGTTTTCCAGATCGACTTCGGATCCGCTCAGGATTTTGACATCGACCGACACCAACACACCATTGAGCGGTCGATTGCGCCGCCGCGTGCGCAACAAGCCAAGCAGCGTAGACCAAGAGGCCCGGTCGGCTTCTTCATTCTGGAATAAATAGCGGCCAGCCGTGTCGATGAGCACGGCGTTATTGGCGAAATACCAATCGCAATGACGTGTGCCTTGCGTATCCCGCGTCAGCTTGCGCTCTATCTTATTGAGCGGAAAATCCAGCCCGGAAAAATCCAGCAGACTGGTTTTGCCCGCACCTGTTGCTCCCAGCACCAAATACCAGGGCAGCTCATTGCGCCAGCGCTCACTACGCCCGCGGTAAAGACTCGATGTTTTCAGGGTCTGCAGGGCCTCGGAGAACCGCCCGCGCACCTCCTTCTGCTCGTCAGCCACCTTTTGGGCATTGAGCAATCGCTCCTGCCCTATGGCGCTATCCTGCTCGCGCTGTCTGCGGACATTGCTCCGCCAACTGACGAACACCATCAACAACGCCCATAGCAGGAACACCACGCAGATGCTCAGCAGCCGGGTCGCTGAATCCTCCCATAACTTATGATCCGAAACCGCAATCAGTGGGCCGACTGCCCAGATCACCAGTGCAATCAACACCACCAGAAGCAGCGACCATACCCAGGTTTTACTCAGCGCAGCCGCCAGTTTTCTCAAAAAATCTTTCATGACGCGTCTCTGTGTTTCGACTGGGGCTGACTCGACTCAGATTCAATCGAGTGATAAGGCTCAAGAACGGTTTCACGTTGTTCGCCCAAAACCCAGGCGAAGCCGAAATACATCGCAGCCAGGCTGATCAGCGTGAAGATCACCACCAGCCACCAAGGCACAATACGTATCAGGCTGCGACGCCCGTCATTGAGGCCTTCCCACTGTGGCGAAAGCTCGCGAGTAATCTCGCCTCGCTCGTTGAGAATCTGGCGATAGAGACTGTCGCGTATCGCCTCCAGTTCGACAGTGCCTCGGTTCACGACCCGATACTTACCTTCAAAGCCAAGCGCAATGCAGATGTACATCAATTCCAGCAGTGGCAAGTACTTGGAGGGGTTTTGCAGGACACGATCAAGCAGATGAAAGAACTTTTCGCCGCCAGACGTTTCGCCTTGGAATTTGCTCAACAGGCTCATCTTCGACCACTCGCTTCGATCACTCCGGGATGACATGACCACCGCCTCATCGACGACAGTGCACAACACATAACGAGCAGCCTGGATCTGACTGCTTTCAGCACCGTTTTGCGCGGCAGCGGCATCGAACGCCCGCATGCTCTCGCACAGCCGGGTATTGAGCGTTACCAGATCGCCTTCTTGTTTTTCATGTCTGAGATTCAGCACTTCTGACAACAACGGCGCCGCAGCCGCGACCAGGATGTTCAGACTGACGCTGAATGACTCCGGCGCACGGATACGCGCTGCGTACACCAGGCGATCCTCAAGATTCTCAACGCGTGCAGCAGGCTCAAAATCGGTCAGCCGATCCTTGATCGGGCCGTCCTTTTCTGTGCTGAAAAAGACCGTATTTGAGGTCTGGGAAGTGTCAATATCCGTGTTCACTCAGGTCAGCTCCTTATGGCCCAGAAACTCAGATCCAGCCCGTCAAAGTCACCGGACACGTGGAACGCAAAGCCTCCCGAGCGCTCAAGCTGGGCGAGTACCTGCGAATGAAGTTCAAGCAGGAAGTAGGTTTTGTTGGCATGAAACGGTATTTGTCGCGGGGCAACAGGCAGCGGTTTGACCTTGATGCCTGGCAGATGCAGATTCACCAACTGACGAATACTTTCCACAGGCGCGACCTTAAGGTACGCGGGTAAGCGCTTGCGCAATTCTTCGGAGTCACAATGAGCACTGACAGCGAGAACGAAAATAGAGGACCCCAGCAACGAACGATCCTGCAGAGGCGCGACAAGAATCCCGTATTGGCGCTCCTGCAGCGGCAGCGCTACCGCATGCTGTTCAAGAACCATCGAGAGGAGTTGCCGCGCTTCCCCCATCAGCAATCGCAGGCATCCAGCTTGATCTTCGTGGGAGTAAAACGTTTCCAGATTCGGACGCTTGCTATCGCTGGCAAAGGTCGATAACTCCCCCAGCATGCCCAGCAAAACGGTGTACACCTCTTCGGGATGCACCTGATCAAGGTCCAGCATGTTGCGCAATATCAGCTCGGTACGATTGATCAACTGCAGCATCATGAAGTCCCCGACCTCCGCTGCTCCGCCTTTACCATTGGCCTGAATACGCTCAGCGATGGCCTCGCCTCGAAGGGTGAGCAGCGCAATGACCTCATTCAGGCAGGCCAGCACATACGTGCTGTGACGTATATTCAGAAAGGTCGGTGCGAACTCATTATTGAGTGAGATTCCACCGTGGGCGGTAGCGCCCGCCAACTCGCACAATTTGAGCTTCACAAAAGCCTTGTCGGTGGCTTGCTCCCCTACCAGCAAACGAAAATCAGGGCGGCCACAACTGATCTGGCTACGCGAATCACTGTCAGCATTGGAATCGGCTATCTCTTCCATGTAACGGGTATACCGCGCCAAAACGTCTTCCTGACCCGCCTCCCTGGATTCGACACTCCCGCCCGCCAGTAGAGGCAGGGCGAGGTAAACCGAGGCGTTGCCGCTGTCTGGCGGAATATCCAGTGTCAGCAACTGCTTGCTGTGGGCAAGATCAAAGAAAGTCCCATCCGGTAGTACACCCGAGGCTTGGGTAACGACGATCTTGCTCAAGTTGAAGTATTGCTCATCGACTGCCAGTTTCGAGAAGCCCCACGCATTGCGCTTGAGCAGCAATGTGTGGGTCTTGATCTGATTCTCGAAATAACGGTCGTTATGCTGGAAATGCTGGGGGCGAAGCAACATGCCTTCCTGCCAAAGGACTTTATGTTTGTTCATCAGTGGTCCACCTTGGCGAACGCCTCGTTGCCATCATGGATTCCCTTGTGATCGAGATTCAGCGCGACGTAAGTCGTTGCGTCCGGGGTGACACGAATCACATAACGCCATTTGGTCTCAGGAAGATCACGGTAAGCCGCCAATACGCCCACGTAGCGGCTGCCTTCCTTCACGTGCAGCTTAAGTTGCACGCGCTCGCCGGGACGTAGCTCCAACTCTTCGCTGGCGACCAGATCCGGGGCCAGCAGCTCCTTGGTCTGCCCATACAAGCCGAAAAAATCCACCGTCTCGAACAAAACCGGATTTTTTAGCTCCAGCAAGCGCAAGACAATAGGTGACGGACGACCGTTGATATCGGGGTTCAATTGGTCACTGGCGGTAAGTTGAAGCTCCACCCGGGTCTGTGTCGAATAGGGTGAAAGGACCGAGCAGCCGCTCAGCAGTAAAACAAGGCCCACGAAGATCGGGGCGCAAAAACGCAGCATGGGAATATCCTCAGTTTCCAGTGTGCAGGGTGGCAATCAAACGCACCTGATCGGCGTAGACCTGGGCGAAGTCACGCGCCAGGAGTCGCTCACTCCAGTCGTCGTCCTGGAGCAATATCTGGTGGTAGCGCTCATAGGCCCGCCAGCGTTTGCCTGCTGTCGAGAACAGTGTTTTCTGAGTGTCGCGCTCAAAGCGTAAGGTCAATTGCTGGGGTGAGAAGTGCTCAAGAGCCGCACGCAGGGCGGCACGGCTAGCTGCCAGCATCGCCACCTGGTGGGCCTGAATATCGCGAAAGCCTTGGGCAATCGCATGCTCGGCTGGCCACTGCCCTGGTTTTTGGGGCTGCAGCAAAAAGCCGAGCGCCTCACCCGCATTCCCCGAGTACTTGAGCGGGTTGAGGCTGGTGTGCTGCGCAGTGCTTTGAGCCAGACGCAGTTCATTTTTCAGCTCGCTTCGCGTGCGCAGGCTTTGCTGCAACCCACCAATACTTTGCTTGAGCAGGCGGGCAGCACTCATCGCCAGCGCCTCGCGGCTGTTCTGATCCATCGCATTCAGATCGACACCCAGCGCCGAACCGAAGCGCTGCCAGAAATTGTCGCTCTGGCGTTCCGGCTCAACTGGATCGGCGAGCACAGGCGGCTGTGGGACGGCAACCAGCTCGGGCACCAGCAGGTTTTGCGTATCAGCCATTCCATAATCAACCCCCTGTTCAGAGGCTTGCTGAGCCAGGCTTGAGGGTAGGATCTCGTCAAAATCCGAACAGCGTCTGTCTTGTTGAGCGAAATTTGCCAGCAGATCCAGCTCAAGGAATGCTTCGTCCGGAATGAGATTCCCAGTCGTTACGGCCTGTTCCACACACCCGACAAACTCAGCGGGGTCCTTGATCAAGCGCGCACGAATCTCGAATTTGCCCAGACCATAAACAGCATCATGCTCAATCCGCAGGGTTTCGTTTTTACGCAAAGTCTGTCCATTCCCGGCGATCAGCGTGCCGTTTGTGCTGAGGTCCGTCAGATAGAAGTCGCCATCGCGAAAGGTAACCTGTGCGTGTGTACCTGATGTGTAGCGCTCAGAATCCACAATCACCCACTCGCAGTTTTTCCCGCGACCGATCACCCCTCCCGCCTGTTTGAATGTCTTGCGCATCTCTTGCCCGGATGCGACCTGCCCGTTGTCGAGCAACTCGAAAATCAACTCCATTGAGCGTTTCTCCATGTGATCAGGTGCCGCGGTTGACGACGTGCGGCTCACCGAGAGGCCGGTATTCGTGGTCACTGAATTTGTAATGGCCCGCGCAGCCACTCAGGCCAAATACGCAGATCAGGGAAACCATCACGGTTTGCCGGAAGCGAATAGAGATCAAGGGGTTCACCAGAGAGACGGAGTGGGAGCAGCCATGCGTACTGCGAGGCACGGCACAAGAACCGCAGAGGGAAAACTTCATCAATCAAACTCACAGGCAATACTGTTTTCATCGAGCCTGGCGTGCACCTGGGTCAGGGTTTGCCCAGCCGCCATCACCTCCAACAGCCGATCGGCAATCAGTGGCAACACGTGAAGCTCGATCAGGTGATCAATAAGCCGGGCACCGCTCTCACCTTGAATGCAGCGCTCGGTCAAATGATCGACCAGAGACTGGCTGTAACTGAATGTCAGCTTGCGTCGACGCAGACGCTCATCAAGGCGTTGAAGCTTGAGCTCGACCAGCTCGCGCATCACAGGGCCGCCGACCGGGTAGTAAGGAACAACACGCATCCGTGCCAGCAGGGCAGGCTTGAAGTGTTTGCTGAGGACAGGCCGGATGGTGGCCTCAAGTGCGTCTGCTTCGGGGCGAAGCCCATCCCGGCAAATCGCTTCGATCCGGTCGCTGGCCAGATTGGAAGTCATCAGGATCAAGGTGTTACGAAAGTCGATTTCGCGCCCTTCCCCATCGTTAGCGATGCCCTTGTCGAAGATTTGGTAAAACAGGTTCAACACATCCGGATCGGCTTTCTCAACCTCATCAAGCAGCACCACCGAATAAGGTTTCTGACGTACCGCTTCGGTCAACATCCCGCCCTCGCCGTAGCCTACGTAGCCCGGGGGCGCACCGATGAGGCGCGAGACGGTATGTTTTTCCTGGAATTCGGACATGTTGATCGTGGTGACAAAACGTTCGCCGCCATACAACAAGTCGGCCAGCGCCAACGCCGTTTCTGTCTTGCCCACGCCGCTGGGGCCTACCAGCAAGAAAACACCAACAGGCGCATCGGGCTTGTTCAACCCCGCGGCCGTGGCCCGCATCGATCGGTCGAGCGCCTGTACAGCCTGATCCTGGCCGCGAATCCGCTGTCGCAAGTCCGTTGCGAAACTCGCGACCCTGGCATTGTGCTCACGCGCCAGTTGCTCAAGTGGAACCCCCGTCCAGGCACTGACGACTTGTGCAACAAGCCGAGGGCAAACTTCAAAGCTGACCAGTCGCTCGACCGTCTGTATTTCCGCCAGCGCCTCATGGGCTTGCTGCAGTTCGCTTTCAAGGTCAGCCAGGCTTGAGACACCTTCCTGCTGAGCGTCGCCGTCTGTTTCGCTGCTGGCAGCCTGAGCTCGCGCCTTTTGCTGACGCAATTCAAGAAGCCTTTCTGCCAAACGTCGCTGATCGAGCCAGCGTTGCTGCAGGTCCTTTTCTTCGTTGCGCGCCTGATCGAGACGAAGACCCAGCGCATCCAGGGCTTCACGGTCCACAGGCAAACCCGCTTCGGCATCACGGCACAACGCTTGTTGTTCACGGCGGCCCTCGGCCAACTCACTGCGCAGACGCTCCAGACTTTGGGGCGCAGCGGCGAGGCTGATGCGTACTCTGGCGCATGCCGTATCGAGCACATCCACCGCCTTGTCAGGCAGTTGCCGCCCGGTCAGGTAGCGCGCCGAAAGTTCGGCAGCCGCCACCACGGCATCGTCACGCAAGTAAATGCCGTGGCTTTGCTCGTAGACCGAGGCCAGGCCCCGCAATATGGTTACCGCTTCGCTAACCGTAGGCTCATGCAACTGAACCGGCTGAAAACGCCGTGCCAGAGCAGGGTCCTTTTCGAAATATTTTTTGTATTCCGCCCAAGTGGTGGCCGCGATGGTTCTCAACTCACCACGGGCCAGTGCCGGCTTCAGCAGGTTGGCCGCATCCGAGCCTCCGGCCTGGCCTCCTGCGCCAATCAAGGTATGAGCCTCGTCGATAAACAGCACAATCGGTTTTGGCGACGCCTTCACCTCGTCGATCACCCCTTTGAGCCGCCGCTCGAATTCGCCTTTGACACTAGCGCCTGCTTGCAGAAGCCCCATGTCCAGGGACAGCAGCTCAACATCTTTGAGGGCCTGGGGCACTTCACCTTCGGCAATACGCGAGGCCAGCCCTTCCACCACGGCCGTTTTACCTACACCCGCCTCGCCCACGACAATGGGGTTGTTCTTGCGCCGCCGGGCCAGGATATCGATCATCTGGCGTATCGCGTCGTCACGGCACAAGACCGGGTCCAGCTTGCCGTCCCGTGCTTGCTGAGTGAGGTTATGAGTGAAACGGTGCAACAGGGATTCGCTGGACGAGTCGGTGGTTTTCGAGCCGGTTTCAGTTATTTGGGAAAGTGCAAAATCCCGTAGTCGCTCGCTGTTCAATCTGCCCAGCAATGGCTGGTAGCGAGTGCCGGCATAACGAATCGGATTGCGCAACAAGGCGAGAATCAAAGCCGCTTGCTCAACCTGACTCTGGCCCAACTCGAGGTTGGCCACCAGCAGAGCATCCTGCAACCATTGCACCAGTTCAGGGGCGAACACCGGATTGCGAGAAGCGCTCTGCTCGGCATTGGGTTGCAAGGCTGCAGCCAGTTCTCCCGCATCTATTTGTGCATCCAGCAACGCACGAGCCAGCAAGCCCTTTGGTCTTTCAAGTAATGCCAGCAGGAGATCCTCAATCAGGATTTTGCTGCCGCCGCGGGCTACGCAGCGCTCGGCAGAGGCTTCAAGGTCGC
The DNA here is from genome assembly GCF_049896285.1 of Pseudomonas sp. DWP3-1-2. Lineage (NCBI taxonomy): Bacteria > Pseudomonadati > Pseudomonadota > Gammaproteobacteria > Pseudomonadales > Pseudomonadaceae > Pseudomonas > Pseudomonas sp. DWP3-1-2. The sequence continues at coordinate 25,898 of NZ_JAFCTZ010000007.1, forward strand.
GGCGAGTTTCGGCGTCCAGCGCCTGAATCAGCTGTTGCAGGTCCACATTGATCATGGGCATCGGTCCTTATAAATTTTGCTGCCGAGGGTCAGAATCCCGTCGGCCTGTTCACGTCCAAGCCAGGTGGTCCAGCCGAGACGGCAGGCGCTCTGCGCGCACAGGCGCAACTCACGAATCTCTTCGTGACGCAGTGCGAGGCGAATGTCGTAGTCCAGTGGGTCACGCAAACTGAACCGCACCAGCGCACAGAGCGGCTGATACCCGGTGCCGTTGGGCAGGAACTCATGAAACCGTTGCCAGCTCAGTTCCCGAATGTGAATTCGAAACTTGCCATTGCGGTCGCGCACATGCTCTCCAAGCACCAGGTCTTGGTTGAGATGACTGTTTTGGCGGCCCAGGCGGTTTTGTTGATCCTCAAGAATGCCCACGACACGAGGCAGGCATTGCTCGATGTCCAGGTCTGCATGGTTGAAGTAGTAACGCAGGACCGCTTCGATCAACGCTGCGGAGTGGGCGCGCAGGCTCAGCAAACCGAGGTAAGGCAGCAGACGCTTCCAGTTGATTTCTTCGGCCAGCCGAATCCTGTCGCCGCCCAGCCCGACCAGCGCGAACAAGCGTTGTGAAAAAGAATCGACGGCACCCTTCTGAAAACTTGCTCGATAGCGATACTTGCGCCAGATCGGCATCATCAAGCGGTGCAGTCGATGGTTGATCAGATCCAGAAACATCCGCGTCGTATTGGCTGCGTCATCGTCGCCCAACGCCTGTTCGGCATAGAACACGGGCAAGGGTGATCCCGCGCCCGAAAGCCCGAGCAGGTTGAGTCGCATCCGCGCGCGCAACGTCCCGTGCTCATTGAAAAACTGCACGCAATCAACATCGCTGCCCGGAAATCCAAGGCTTGGATTGGCCTGAAACTCGAGTTGATCGTAAAGCTGCTCTTCGCTCAGCCCCGGACAGGCTTTGCCAAGGGTATCCAGGGTCAGCAGCACGGCCTGGTACAGCGAGTACTCGCGAATCGTTCGGGTCAGCCCATTCAGAGCAGAGGTTGCTGCCCCATGCGTGGTGCCCATGAGTACACCTCTCCTTTAATGGTTTTGACGCGAAGTTCGTGAAAAGAGTTGAGGCTGGTATACAGCGCGAAAAACTCGTTGAGCATCGACGCAAAGACGAACACGTCGCCCTCGCAAATGAACTGCTCCGAATCGATCAATAACTCTGTACGCACACCACGAAGAGGCAGCCCCTTGAACAGGCGGTCGGCTGCCTGATGACGGATGGACCTGAGTCCGCCGAGCATTTTTCGGGTGACACTCGCTGCATTCCGGTCGTAGTGCTGTGGAAGGTCATAGGTTTCGAGAATGACCTTCAACGCATCGACGTTCTCCAGAGAGAGGTAGTTCAGCGACATGTTGCTGATCAACTTCCATAGAAAATCCTGGCTCAATGGCGGTGCATAGTGCGGCGTGCAGGCCGTTATATTGCGAAAGCCAGCGTTCTCCGGCATTCCCTCGCCGCTGTGGCGTAGCTCGCCTTCCTTGAGTTGCAGCGGCAGATTCTGGTTAGTGCAGGTCAGATCAATAGACAGTGCTTCCTGCCTGTCGCATTGGCGGATGTCGAAACTCAGATAGGTATCGAGGCCACCGTGCAACAACGATGGGCGATGCCGAACGCTGTAATACGGAGCAGCCTGAGGAACGTCAAAACTGGGGTCATGCCTGAATGATTCGAAAGGCACGTAGTGCCTTTCGCCGCCGCCCGTTTTCTCGCGGCCGATCACACTTTCAATCGAGTAGACGCCGCAATGTTTTTGATCGAATCTGGACGGTAACAACAAGTACTCATCCTGTTTGCCATCAAGGCGAATGGGCAGGGCATCTTCCTTGAACAGATTCACAACCGGCGTGCAGTACAGTCTGATGTTGTCTTTTGTTGGCCGGGACCGCTGGATGGCGTTTCTCTTGATGACGAACCGAAGTTCGAAGCCGACCGCCCGTTTGAGAATCTCTTCTGAAAAGGTCCGAATCTTTTCCAGGCCGACCACGTCGACAAACAGAAACTTGTCTTGAAACGCAAAGTATTCCTGAAGGTATCGATAGCCTCGGAAGGTATTCAATGGATAGGGAATCAGCGCTTCGTTGTCTGCGAACCCCACCGGTTGCACATCGGTGCTTTCAAGTCTTAGTGATGCCGTATTGCTGCCATCGGGCTTGAGTGGCTTGTGATCCGCATCAAGCAAGATGATTTCTATACTTCCGAGATTGCGGAGCATGCTCAAATAGAGCGTCTGGCTGATATACCGCTCACCCGCAAAGTGCAGGCGTACATAATCAAGCGACAATTCGTTCAGGTTGCCACTGCCTTTTAGGGTGAGTTGCAAGCTGAGCAGTGCGCCTTCACCCTGGGCCGAGTAATTCAAGGCACTCAGTTCCAGAGGCTGTACATCAATGGCAAAACAGGTGCGGAAACGACAGACAACACCTTCAACTTCCTCACTGTCAATGCATGCTCCGCGATCAATATGTGTTGCCGGGCCTGCCTGCTCCAGAGGGTTGAATTGCACAATGCTCAACGATGGCAACGGGCGCATATAGTTGGGCCATAACAACTGCATCAGAGAATGCGTAAGCTCGGGCCATTCGTCATCTAGCTTCTGGCGCAGGCGTCCGGTGAGGAAGGCAACGCCTTCCAGCAGGCGCTCGACGTCCGGGTCGCGTCCACTTTGCCCAAGGAAAGGCGCCAATGCGGGATTACGCTCAGAAAAGGTACGTCCTGTCTGCCGTAGCGCAGTCAGTTCGCTTTGATAGTAATCGTTGAAAGACATTGGTCACTCTGTTCCTGGAGATACAAAAAACCGCACTGAGAAATGTCAGTATTTGAATAGTCGAGTGAAGGCTTTGAATGACGTGATGGCGACCTCCTTGAATGGATCAGCCACACAGTCGTCGCAATCCAATACACTCAAGTGACGTTCACTTGCCCGGATCCATCCAGACGAGCAGAAAAGCTGACTTGTCGCTTGATTCCAGCCACTTCAAGTAGCCCTTCGATAGCGAAGGAAAGACGAAAAGATTTACCGCTCTGAGGAAGGGAAGTAACGTGCACCTGTGTCAGTCGCGGCTCGTACAGTTCGATAAAGCTTTCAATGGCCTGACGCGCCTGCATCAGCGAGTCGTGCAAGCTCAAACGCATATCGTTCAGGTCAGGCAAACCATAGGCGGGCAGCGTCTGCACACTGCCCGCTCGGGTGCTGAGCATTTTTGCCAGATGGGCAGCCACCGAGGCCACAGCGCATTCGTCATGCTTCCAACCGATACGCCTGTCAGCTTCACCAGCAAGACGCTCAAAAAGACTGCCGTATCCGGACATCGCTCAGCTCCGATCAGTCTTTATCAAGCTTGCCAACCAGCGACAGGGTGAAGTCGGCCCCCATGTACTTGAAGTGCGGGCGCACATTCAGATTGACGCGATACCAACCTGGCTCACCTTCCACATCGCTGACTGAGATGTTGGCAGCACGCAATGGACGGCGGCCACGGACCTCAGCGCTAGGATTCTCCTGGTCCGCAATGTATTGGCGGATCCACTTGTTCAATTCCTGCTCAAGGTCCGTGCGCTCTTTCCATGAACCCAACTGCTCGCGCTGCAGCACCTTCAGGTAATGAGCCAGTCGATTGATGATCATCAGATAAGGAAGCTGAGTGCCGAGCTTGTAATTGAACTCGGCATTCTTCCCCTCCTCGCTTATCCCGAAGAATTTCGGCTTCTGGGCCGAACTGGCAGAGAAGAACGCGGCGTTGTCGCTACCCTTGCGCATGGTCAGGGCAATGAAACCTTCCTCAGCCAGCTCGTATTCCCGACGGTCTGAAACCAGTACCTCGGTCGGAATTTTGGTTTCAATCTCACCCAAGCTCTGGAAGTGATGCAGGGGCAGATCCTCCACCGCACCACCGCTCTGCGGGCCTATGATATTCGGGCACCAACGGAATTTGGCAAAACTGTCGGTCAGCCTTGTACCAAAGGCATACGCCGTGTTGCCCCACAAGTAATGCTCGTGGCTATTGGCAACGTTTTCCCGGTAAACGAACGTCTTCACCGGGTTTTCTTCAGGGTCGTAGGGGTTGCGCAGCAGGAAGCGTGGCATGGTCAGCCCGAAATAACGCGCGTCTTCCTGCTGACGGAAACTCTGCCATTTGGCGAACTGTGGGCCTTCGAAATGATCCTTGAGATCTTTCATGTCAGGCAGACCGGTGAAGCTTTCCAGGCCAAAAAATTTCGGCCCCGCTGCAGCAATGAAAGGCGCGTGAGCCATGCAGGCAACGCTGGAAACGTACTGCATGGTTTTGACGTCAGGCGAGCTAGGAGAGAAGAAGTAGTTGGCGATGATCGCACCAACGGGTTGCCCACCGAACTGACCGTACTCTGCGGTGTACACATGCTTATACAAACCAGCCTGCATGACTTCAGGAGAGTCCTCGAAGTCATCCTGAAGATCCTGCTTGGAAACGTTCAACACTTCGATCTTGATGTTTTCACGAAAGTTTGTGCGCTCAACCAGTAGTTGCAGGCCGCGCCAGGACGATTCCAATGCCTGAAATTCTGGATGGTGCAGAATTTCGTCCATTTGCCGACTGAGCTTGCTGTCGATTTCGGCAATCATGCGGTCGACCAGGGCTTTCTTGACAGGCTCTTCGCTGTTATGGGGCTTTAGCAGCTCTTCGATGAACGCTGCAACGCCACGCTTGGCGATGTTGTAGGCATCATCAGACGGCGTCAGCTTTGTCTCTGAAATGATCTGATCAAGTATGCCGAACTCGGTGGTTTCGCTGCTTTTCTGCTTTGCTGCACGGGTGCTCATGGTGTGGCTTCCTTATCTATTACAGGCTCAAGCGTCCTTCGGGGCTGCAGCGTCCAGACCGATCTCACTCAGCACACGGCTGCGCGAATCGTCGTCCTCCAGAACGCTTTCAATCGCCTTGCGGAATGCTGGAGCATTGCCAAGAGGTCCCTTAAGGGCCATCAGCGCGTCACGCAGCTCCATCAACTTTTGCATCTCCGGGACTTTTTCAACAAGGCTTGCGGGGTTGAAGTCCTTCATCGAGTTGATGCGCAGGTCCACCGCCAATTCCTGTGTGTCGTCTTCATCCTGCAAACGATTGGGCACACTCAACGTCAAACCGAGCTTCTGATTGGCCAGCACTTCATCAAAGTTGTTTTTGTCGACGTTGATCGGTTTGCGATCTTCTACCTTGCGTTCATCTACCTGTTGGGTGAAGTCACCCAGTACCAGTAATTTCAAAGGCAGTTCGATTTCTTCCTGAGCACCGCCGATAGCAGGCTTGAAAGTAATATTGATGCGTTCCTTTGGGGCTACCGAGCCTTCTTTGGCCACAGTTTTTCTCCTTCACTGTTGAGACCCGAGGGCCTATTCAAGTACCACTTCAAGATCCAGATGGCACAACCTGCGATAAATCTCGTCTCTGCGTTCTCGCACCTCGTGGCCTTGGGGCAACAACCCATAACAGCTGTGTAGAAGGTGCAGAACATCCAGAGCGAGATCCGGCTCCCAGAGATGCAAACCCGATTGCTGCAACTGCTGATCCAGGGTTTCCAACTGCGCTTTTGCCAAGTCGTATTTTTTGGCTTTATGACACAGCCGGGCCAGGCTGAGCTGCCAGAAAAAACGCTCCCGCCCGCCTTGAGCGCTTTGCAGCCCTGGCCTCATCTCCTGCACAGCAGCCTTCAAACCGCCCTTGCGCAATATCGGGATGGCTTTCTCCAGCGCGAGTTGCCAGGGAGGCGAAACCTCACTGTCCCTGACTTTCCGGGGGGTGCTGACTGGCTGTAAGCGCGGAATGACATGCGCAGTGATCCACTCACGGGTCTCGGCATTCGCAAACTCCACGCCATCGTGGAAACGCAATTCGACGATGCCCGGTAGTCGTTGCAGGAATAACGCGAAATGAATCTCCAGCTCCTGCTTGGCACCCTCGGCATCAAGAGCATCCAGACACTCCCAGACCATGCGCTGGCCGTCGAACCAAAACGGCGATCGAGCTGTGCTGGCTTCGAGTTGAACGAGCAGATCCGCGTACTGCCCCTGCTCGAACAGGTTGCGGTAGCTTTTGAGCGTGTCCGCCGGTGGCGCTCGAAGATCGGTAACGCGCGCCGCGTTCTGCTGAGGCACTGAAGTTACCAACAACCAAGTCAGGGTCCGGTTGAGCCGCAACGCACGAGGATCGGTCGCTTTCTGGCGCAGCCACCATGCACACAATGCAAGGCCATTTTCCTGCTGCTCACGCACTGCCTTCTGCGCATCTTTTTCGTTTTCAATCACCGAGTCGCCAGCAAACCACTGCGTGGCGGTCTGCTTGACCTGCGCTATCGCAGCCTCCACCGGACCCGGTTCGGGCCGGTTTTCCGACGCACGCTGGACCATGCTTGCCAGACGTCTACGCAACGGCAATATCAGCGGGGAGTCGGCCTTCAAATGCAGCGTAAGAACTGCATCCAGTTCCTCTAGCAGCTTTACCAACTGGCGGAATAATTCCAGTTGATCCTTAACGGGAACATTGGAATCCAGAACCTTTTCAAGTCGCATGATCAGCCAGCTGATTGCAGCCGAACGCGTTCTCGATTTACCTGGGTGAATCTGCGCCCAGTGGTGCGTGCAGAAATGGCAAAGCATGCCGAAACCGGCAACCAGCCCCGTAAATGACTGGAGCTGGTAAAGCGCCCAACTCAACCAGCAGACAACGCGCAAATCCTTGGAGAGGGTCGTGAGAATTACCTCGCTGTGCTCCTGTACCTTTTGCCAGTCGACCTTACCGTTCTCATGCAACGGCAACGCCTTCGCCAACTCGACCTCAAGCGCCTCATACTCTGGCGAATAGCGAGCATCCAGCCCTGCATAATCGCCTTTGGAAATTGGAGTCTGGGCGATTTTCAGATAGCGAGCAGCGTTAATTGGGGCCATAGCTTTTAGACTTCGCTAAAACAGACATGGAGAAACATCAAGTATGTATGACAACAAGTACGGCGCCATAAACGAACCATGGAAAGTTTTTAGAAATGTTTAAACCCCACAAACCTGACACATGATTTTTCAAGAGCGGACCGGAGTAAGTGCGGCAATACTAGCCAGCAAAAGCCAAGGCGCGCAAGAAAAAAATCAGAGAAAGTAGATAATTAATACATAGAACAACATCTCACCTTCTTCAATGATTTTTCCTACATGCTCTTACAAACATGGACTACATAGTTACCCATCTAAAACTCGTAAAGTGCGCGAGCGTGCTGAAGATCACCCTCACCACGGATGCCTGCTTCTTACAATCGCGGCCAACCGCAAGTCAGTCGCCGTAAAGAAGAGTTACTCAATTATCGTTACAAGCCGTCAGGAGTTCATAGATGCCAACACCAGCGTATCTTTACATCGAAGGAGAGAAACAGGGAAACATCACTGCAGGTACGTTTACTGCAGACTCTGTAGGTAACATCTATCAAGAGGGACATGAGGACCAGATCCTCGTGCAGGCTTTTGACCATCAAGTAATTATCCCGCGCGATCCACAGTCCGGCCAACCGACCGGCCAACGTGTTCACAAACCACTGATGATTACCAAAGTCTTCGATAAGTCTTCACCCCTGATACTCGCCGCACTTACAACCGGCGAACGGCTTTCTAAAGTACTACTAAAATGGTATCGAACATCAGCAGAAGGCACCCAGGAGCACTATTTCTCGACTGAGTTGGAGGACGCAATCATTGTAGATGTGCGTTCATATATGCCGAACTGTCAAGATCCTGGTCAGTCTCACTTCACCCATCTGGAAGACGTCTATTTTACATACCGTAAAATCATCTGGACCCACGAAGTTTCCGGCACTTCCGGCTCTGATGACTGGCGCGTACCTGTAACGAGTTAAAGCCAGCAACTACCCATGATAGAAAGGGCACCCAGCTTAATGCTGAGTGCCCTTTTGTAAGTTCCACATTTCAATATAGCCTCCGCGGACAAGCCGTACTACAACGGGCGCGTTCGCAATCATGCTCTCGCCACAGATTGTTGCACTTCGCCACTTCAAATATTTCGAACAATAGATATAAATACCGCACTTGCGCTCTGCTGGACCTTTAACCTTTGCGTCGTCGTTGGTTAGTCAACGACTGGATTTGACGATCCGGCAGACATTTGCTCAGCAGAGTTTCCGCTATGGCGGCTGTGCGTGAAAGACCTTCGGGTCTACCGGTTTTGCCGTGTCTCCGGTTCGTCAATCCGCGCACAGCTTCCACCCAAATTGCTTGACGACAATCAAGGGGGCTTCACTAGACACCGGAGGTTTGATCAATGCCCCCCCGCTACATCCCTCCGACCCATCCCGGCCTCGAAGGCTCTGTTTTGCTGCTCGACAGCCACGCGCCACTCAAAGACCTGCACGCCTGCGTCGATTTGCGGATGCGTCTGGCCACGGAGTTCCTCGACGCCGTGTCGAGCAAAAAGGCGGGGAGCGCCGACGATTACGATTTGAGCGCCATGGCAGGTGCGGCTGATTTATTGATGCAGGAAGCCTGCGATATGAATCGCGTGATTTAAAAAAAGGCTGTGGGAACGTAGCCCGGCATAGGTGCGTATAAAAAATCGCCCACAAAAAACGGGCACCCAACCTCGTTGGTGTGCCCGTTCTTTCACTGCTCGCCTCCCGCTAAGGCGTACAGCTGGTATCTATGGATTCACGCTGTCTTTGAGGAATTTGCCGGGTTTGAACGCTACCGTATTGCTGGCCTTGATTTTCACGGGCTCGCCCGTTTGGGGGTTTTTGCCGGTGCGGGCGCCGCGGTGGCGTTGCAGGAAGGTGCCAAAGCCGACCAGCGTGACGCTGTCCTTGCGGTGCAGTGCGCCGGTGATTTCTTCGAGGACGGCATTAAGAACACGGTTGGCTTGTTCTTTGGTGAGGTCCGCCTTTTCAGCAATGGCGGCTGCAAGTTCTGGTTTACGCATATGAAGCCTCTTTTACGGATTTTTGTTTTTATGTCCCGTGCTGCTCATCCCGAGCAACCCAAGGCGCCGCAACGGCTCTACGTTGCGGCAGACAAGAATGAGGATGGCATGCCGTTCTGGCCCGCGCCAGTGCGGGCCCTGGATTTATGCGACCAAAAACGTGGCTTATCCGACAGAACGACCCATATTCAGGGCAGCAGCGGCGGGAGCGTCTTGTTAAGGGCGAGTTTTTCCATCACGGCGCTGCCGGTCAGCGCATAGCCCAGCAGGTTGCCGTTGGCGTCGTGGCACAACGCTTTGATGTCTGCGCCTTGCCCTTCGACGCTCCACACGCCTTCGGTCCCACGCGGCGGCGGAGAAACCACTAACGGGCAAACCGGGGTTTTGACGGTGATGGGCATCGGCCCGTACTTGACGGCTGTGGGTGTGCCGGCCAGGGTTTGCGCCAAGGCGCGGGCGCAGCTCATGAGGGGCATGACGTAAAGCAGGTTCAGGCCGTCTACTTCCGCGCAATCGCCCAGGGCGTAGATGTTGGCGTGGGAGGTTTTAAGCTCACGGTCAACGAGGATGCCCCTGTTGGTTTGCAGGCCGGCTGCGGCAGCGAGGTCGATCCGTGGGCGCAGGCCGATGGCGGATACCACCACATCGCAGGCAATCACTTCGCCATCGGACAAATGCGCTTGCAACCCATCGTCGGTGCGCAGCAAGCGTGTAAGCACCGGCCCGAGGTGCAGGCGGGCGCCGAGGCTTTCCAGGCCTGCCCGCACGGCGGCCGCCGCCGCAGGGTGCAGCAGCGTCGGCATGACTTGCTCGCACGGCGCAACCAGATCGACTTCGTAACCGCCGACGATCAAGTCATTGGCGAATTCGCAGCCGATCAGACCGGCACCGAGTATCAACACTCGCCGCTTGCCCACCGTTGCCGCACGAAACCGTGCGTAATCTTCCAGATCGTTGATGGGGAACACGGCATCCGCCCCATCGCCTTCGATAGGCACGCGGATGGTTTCTGCACCCCACGCCAGGATCAGATCACGGTAATAAACGGCTTCTTCACCTATCCACAGGCGTTTGTGGCCGGCATCAATCCCGCTGATGCGCGTGTGCGTGCGTATTTCGGCCTTGAGTTGTTCGGCCATGGCGCCCGCTTCGGCCATGCTCAAGCCATCGGCGTCCTTGTTTTTGCCGAAACCGGTGGAGAGCATCGGCTTGGAATATGAGCGACCGTCATCGGCGGTAATCAGCAGCAGCGGCGTTTCGCCATCGAGCTTGCGAAATTCCCGGGCCAGGTTGTAGCCCGCCAGGCCAGTGCCAATTATCACGACAGGTGCGTTCATGTGTTTTCCAGGAAGTCAGTATCAGTGAGCCGCTGAATCAGCCGATTTCGATCATTTCGAAGTCTATTTTGCCGACGCCGCAATCCGGGCACAGCCAGTCTTCAGGAACGTCTTGCCACAGCGTGCCCGGCGCGATGCCGTCATCGGGCCAGCCATCGGCTTCGTTGTAGATCAGGCCACAGACAATGCATTGCCACTTTTTCATCAGAATTTCTCTCAGGTTTTCGGGGTGTCGCTGGCATGGCGGTCGATGGGTTTCACGCTTGCCACCGTGCTCAGGGCGTTTTGTACTGATCGGGACGCAGACATGCAAGCCCGATTGCTGTCACGAGCCATTGCAGGCCATCGGTTGAGAGGGCCAATCATGCTAAGCTCGCCGCCTTCATGAACGCCCACAACGGCTTATTGTGACCCAGCAAAAACCGGTTTTTCCCACTCTTATCTGGCTTGAGCGTGAGTTTCTCGTTGAGACACCCGCGCCGGTGGTGCTTGAGTGGCTGTTCCACCCGGACTCACTGACCCGCCGTCTGACCGCGCTCTCCAGCGATCACTTTAATGTCACGCCGCTTTTCGAAGGCTGGCAACCGCTTCGCGACGACGAGTGCACAGCGTTGGACTTGCCTGAGCAAAGTGTCGGCTGGGTGCGCGAGGTTTATCTGCGTGGCCGTGGCGAAAAATGGGTCTTTGCCCGTAGCGTCGCCGCCCGCAAGGCGTTGCAGGAGGGCGGTCTGAACATGGGCGAGCTGGGCGCGCGGTCCTTGGGTGAATTATTGTTCTGCGACGAAGCCTTCCTGCGCGGCCCCTTGCAGATCTGCCGCTATCCGGTCGACTGGCTGCCAGCCCCGGACGCCGCAGATCAGTTATGGGGACGCCGTTCGTGTTTCAGTCGCGGGCCTTTGAAAATCCTGGTCGCTGAAGTGTTCCTGCCGACGCTGTGGCGGGCCATTGAAAACGGGGAAAACTGCTGATGTACCTGACGCTGCTCAAATCCTTGAATCGGCTGAATCCCCGCGCCTGGGATTTCATTCAGTTGATGCGCCTGGACAAGCCCATCGGCATTTACCTGTTGCTGTGGCCGACGCTGTGGGCATTGTGGATTGCCGGGGAAGGCGCACCGTCGCTGGCCAATATCATGATTTTTGTGGTCGGCGTGGTGCTGATGCGTGCGGCTGGCTGCGTGATCAATGATTTTGCCGACCGCAAGGTGGACGGCCACGTCAAACGCACGGAACAGCGGCCTCTGGTAAGCGGCAAGATCAGCTCCCGTGAAGCTCTGGTGTTGTTCGCCGTTCTGGTGATCGTAAGTTTCCTGCTGGTGCTGCTGACCAATCCCACAACAATCTGGTTATCGTTCGGCGGTCTGGCGCTGGCCGCGTGCTATCCGTTCATGAAGCGCTACACCTATTACCCGCAAGTGGTGCTGGGCGCGGCGTTTTCGTGGGGCATGCCCATGGCGTTCACGGCACAAACCGGGGACTTACCTGCGGCGGCCTGGCTGCTGTATATCGCCAATCTACTGTGGACGGTCGCGTACGACACTTATTATGCGATGGTCGACCGTGAAGACGACCTGAAGATCGGCGTTAAGTCCACGGCGGTGCTGTTCGGTGACGCGGACCGGGTGATCATCCTGACGCTGCAAGGTCTGGCATTGGGCTGCCTGCTACTGGCGGGCGGGCGCTTCGAGATGGGGGGGTACTTCTATCTGGGGCTGTGGGCAGCGGCGGGTTGTTTTGCCTGGGAGTTCTGGTCAACCCGCAGCCGTGATCGACAAGCGTGCTTCAAGGCGTTTCTGCATAACCATTGGGCTGGGCTGGCGATCTTCATCGGGATCGTCGCAGACTACGCCTTGCGCTGACTGACAGGTTCGTGGCCGGCAGTCAGCGCAGGGACAAGCTCAGGGCTTGATGATGTGCCAGGCGCCGCCTTTTCCGTCGCCGGTCATGTCGCCTGCCTTCTTGTCATCTTTATAGAAGTACACCGGTTTGCCTTCGTAGGCCCACTGCATGGAACCATCGTCGCGCTTGATGATGGTCCACTTCCCGGAAGCTTTGTCTCCCGGCTTGGCAGTCAGGGGTGGCCAGTTGATCGCGCATTTATCGTTACAGGCGGATTTACCGTCTGCGTCTTTATCGAAGGTATAAAGCGTTGCGCCGTGATGATCGGTCAACATGCCATCATTGTCTTTCATTCCCGGCTCGGCAGCGAAGGCCAGGCCGGAGGATGCCAGCGCAGCGGCAGCCAAAAGGCCCATCAACGTTGATGAAAACTTAGCCATCAGGTAATCCTCTTGTTGTTGTAAAAATTGTTAAGGGACAGACTCCCCAGCTTAGACCCGGAGTGACGTGGCATGCTAGCCCTCCCCCGAGGTGTCACACGACTGCAATAATTCCGTTATCTAATGCGCCCCAAGACAGTTAAATGACAAGAGGTTCAAGCATGGCTGGCAGGAGCATTCTGATCGTTGACGACGAAGCGCCTATTCGCGAAATGATCGCCGTTGCATTGGAAATGGCCGGTTATGACTGCATGGAAGCAGAGAACTCTCAGCAAGCCCACGCAATCATTGTCGACCGCAAACCGGATTTGATTCTGCTCGACTGGATGCTGCCCGGCACGTCCGGCATCGAGCTGGCCCGACGCCTCAAGCGCGACGAGCTGACCTGCGACATTCCGATCATCATGCTCACGGCCAAGGGCGAGGAAGACAACAAGATCCAGGGCCTGGAAGTCGGGGCGGATGATTACATCACCAAGCCGTTCTCACCCCGTGAGTTGGTGGCTCGCCTGAAGGCTGTGCTGCGTCGCGCCGGTCCGACGGATGGCGAATCCCCTATCGAAGTGGGCGGTCTGTTGCTTGATCCCATCAGCCATCGGGTCACCATTGACGGCAAACCTGCGGAAATGGGGCCGACCGAGTATCGTTTGTTGCAATTCTTCATGACCCATCAGGAACGCGCCTACACACGCGGTCAACTGCTGGACCAGGTCTGGGGTGGCAATGTCTATGTCGAAGAACGCACTGTTGATGTTCACATCCGTCGCCTGCGCAAAGCCCTCGGCGACGCCTACGAAAATCTGGTACAAACCGTGCGCGGCACGGGCTATCGGTTTTCCACCAAGAACTGAAAGCCGGTTTGCAGGTAGACAGCGCTGCCCGGATATCCGCGCTCGACAAGGATGTGCGTTCAATTGAATCAAAACTGGTATGGCACCCTGATACGCCACATGTTGATGCTGGTCACAGCGGCGTTCGTGGTTGGTTTTATAAGCGATCAATATGGCTGGAGCCTGGCAATCGCACTGGGGCTCTATCTGACCTGGACACTCAAACAGTTGCTGCGCCTGCATGACTGGCTGAGCAAACACAAGGCCGACGAACCGCCGCCGGATGGCTATGGTCTGTGGGGTGAAGTCTTCGACAGCATCTACCATCTGCAGCGCCGCGACCAACGGGTGCGTGGCCGGCTGCAGGCGGTCATTGACCGCGTCCAGGAATCCACTGCTGCCCTCAGAGACGCTGTCATCATGCTCGACAGCGAAGGCAATCTTGAATGGTGGAACCGCGCCGCAGAAACCCTGCTTGGGCTCAAGACCCCGCAGGACAGCGGCCAGCCGGTGACGAATCTGGTGCGCCATCCACGCTTCAAGGAGTATTTCGAGCAAGGCAACTACGCCGAGCCTCTGGAAATCCCCTCACCCACTAACGACCGGTTGCATATTCAGTTGCTGGTTACCCGCTACGGCAATAACGAACACCTGATGCTGGTGCGCGATGTCACGCGTATTCATCAACTGGAACAGATGCGCAAGGACTTCGTCGCCAACGTGTCCCACGAGTTGCGCACGCCGCTGACGGTGATTTTCGGCTATCTGGAAACCCTGCTTGATAACGTCGAGGACGTGAACCCCCGCTGGGTTCGCGCGCTGCAACAGATGCATCAACAGGGTGGCCGCATGCAGACGCTGCTCAATGACCTGCTGCTGCTGGCCAAGCTCGAAGCCACCGATTATCCGTCCGATAACTATCCGATCGAGGTGGGCCAACTGCTCAAAACCATCAAGGGCGATGCGCAGGCGTTATCCGGCAGCAAGAACCAGCAGATCAGCCTGGACGTCGAGAGCGACGTGCAGCTCAAGGGCAGCGAAACCGAACTGCGCAGCGCGTTCTCGAATCTGATCTTCAACGCCGTGAAATACACCCCGGCCGAAGGCACCATTCGTATCCGCTGGTGGAGCGACGGGCAAGGCGCGCACTTGAGCGTGCAGGACTCGGGGATCGGCATCGAGACCAAACACCTTTCCCGCCTCACCGAGCGTTTTTATCGGGTGGATTCAAGCCGTGCGTCGAATACTGGCGGCACCGGGCTTGGGCTGGCAATCGTCAAGCATGTGCTGTTGCGCCATCGCGGCACACTGGAAATCAACAGCGTACCCGGCAAGGGCAGCGTTTTTATCTGCCACTTTCCGGCTATTCAACTGCTCAAACCCTGAGGCGCGACTAGGCAAGCTGGCTGCTAGCCGCTACATTGCCGTTCCTATGCCCACGATTCTGATGCGGCAGCTCTCTTCTCAGTCAATACGGAACCTGTAAACCTCCACCATGGACCCTTCCCCTAGTTTTAACTTCGCTTCGCTTTTCGCCGACTTCGGCATGATTCTCTTCGCAATGGTTCTGGTGCTGCTCAACGGCTTTTTCGTTGCGGCGGAATTCGCCATGGTCAAACTTCGTTCGACCAAGGTCGAGGCCATTGCGGAAAAAAACGGCTGGCGCGGACACATTCTGCGCACCGTGCACAGCCAGCTGGACGCCTACCTGTCGGCCTGCCAACTGGGTATCACCCTGGCTTCCCTGGGCCTGGGCTGGGTCGGTGAACCGGCATTCGCCCACCTGCTGGCGCCGCTCCTGAGTGCTGCGGGCGTGGACTCGCCGGAAGTGATCAGAGGCGTGTCGTTCTTTTCCGCCTTCTTCATCATCTCTTACCTGCACATCGTGGTCGGCGAACTGGCCCCTAAATCCTGGGCGATCCGCAAGCCTGAGCTGTTGTCACTGTGGACCGCCGTGCCGCTGTACTTGTTTTACTGGGCGATGTACCCGGCCATTTACCTGCTCAACGCCAGCGCCAACGGTATTTTGCGCATTGCAGGCCAGGGGGAACCCGGCCCGCATCACGACCACAGTTACAGCCGCGAAGAATTGAAGCTGATTCTGCACTCCAGCCGTGGCCAGGACCCCAGCGACCAAGGCATGCGCGTTCTGGCATCGGCCGTGGAAATGGGCGAACTGGAAGTGGTCGACTGGGCCAACTCCCGTGAAGACCTGGTGACCCTGGATTTCAACGCGCCGCTCAAGGAAATCCTCGCGCTGTTCCGCCGCCACAAGTTCAGCCGCTATCCGGTCTACGATGCAGTGCGTGGCGAGTTCGTCGGCCTGTTGCACATCAAGGACCTGCTGCTGGAACTGGCCGCGCTGGATCACATCCCCGAATCGTTCAACCTGGCCGAACTGACCCGTCCACTTGAGCGCGTCTCCAAGCACATGCCGCTGTCACGCTTGCTTGAGCAGTTCCGTCAGGGCGGCGCGCACTTCGCGCTGGTGGAAGAAGCCGATGGCAAGATCATTGGCTACCTGACCATGGAAGACGTGCTGGAGGTCTTGGTCGGCGACATTCAGGACGAACACCGCAAGGTCGAGCGCGGCATTCTGGCTTATCAGCCAGGCAAGCTGCTGGTGCGTGGTGACACGCCGCTGTTCAAGGTCGAACGCCTGCTGGGCGTGGATCTGGACCACGTGGAAGCCGAAACCCTGGCCGGGCTGATCTACGACAGCCTCAAGCGGGTGCCGGAAGTCGAGGAAGTGATGGAAATCGAAGGGCTGCGCATCATCATCAAGAAGATGAAAGGCCCGAAAATCGTGCTGGCCAAGGTCGTCAAGATCGATTGATGACTGAACCTGTGGGCGCGAGGCGGCGTTGCGGCCCACGAATACGCGGGGTCAGGCAATGATCGGTTGCCTGATGGCTTTGTTCGCGGGCAAGCCTCGCTCCTACGAGTCGTCCGCCACCGTCAATTCCCGCCCCCCTTCAAGCCTCCTACGAGTCGTCCGCCACCATCAATTTCCCCCAATTGCAAAATTGGGCAGGCTTTGCACCGGTTGGGCGAATTCATAGGGGATGGATTCCAGCGCCAGCCCGACGTTGCGCTGAATCACGAAGTGCAGGTGCGGGCCGGTGCTGTTGCCGGTGTTGCCTGAGCGCGCCAGAGCGGTGCCGACGCTGACGTGCTGGCCTTCCTTGACCTTGACCGACCCTTGCATCAAATGCAGGTAGACGCCCATGGTGCCGTCGTCGTGCAGGATGCGCACGAAGTTGCCTGAAGGGTTTGAGCCTTTGCCGGTCTGATCATTCTCGGTCTTGATCACCACCCCGCCACGCGCCGCGATGATGGGCGTGCCTTCGGGCATGGCGATGTCCCGGGCGTAACGGCCCTTGGCACCGAAGTGGCTGTAAGTCCCGTTCGGGCCTTGGCTCAAGCGAAACGGGCCACCCACCCACGGCAGCGGATATCGATAGGCCAGCGTCGAACGCTGTGGATCGCCCACGATGGACCGCAGGTGAGTTTTGTAACTCATGGCCTGGCTGGCAACTTTCGGACTCAACACCACCAACCGCTCAGTACTGCGCGCAGCGAGGGTGCGCCGGATAGACTGGTCAGCAACGCCCAGAACGTTCGTCACCCTGGAAAGTTTGAGCTCGACTTCCACCGGCGCGTACAGATCGTTGCGCACGTACAGGCTGTGCACGCCCTTTTCCTTTAGGGTGCTCAGATGCACCTGACGCTCGATGCGTTCGACCATCCGATCCCTGAACACCACCACGGACGCACCGGCGGTGGGCCGGTCGGTAAACGACACAACGCCATTGGCATCGGTGAATTTGTAGATGGTCACGGCCCCGGCCGATTGCGCGGCCAGCAACAGAGCACACAGGATCAGTAAGCGCTCGATCATGGGATCAGTCTGGGTTGTCGATAAGTTGGGCCAGCCTACCAGTGATCGGGGTCGATGAGGACTTAGCTGTATCAATCGGCAATAGACAAGGCGTCAAGGAAATCGCGCCAGAGGCTTGAGGGATTGCAATTCGTTGGAGCGCGGCTTGCCCGCGAAGGGGTCAGTGCATTCAGCCAAATAGCTGAACCCTGAAAAAGCCTTCGCGGGCAAGCCTCGCTCCAACAGATCGGCTATCAACCACCCGGCACAAAGTGTTTCTGGGCGGTGCCGCGGGCAATCAGGCGGGACACGTAGTCCAGCTTTTGCGCATCCTGATCGGTAAACCGAAAGGTCAACTGCAACCAGTCGCTGTCCGGCTTTTGCTCGAACGCCACAATGGCATGCAGATAGCCATTGAGGCGTGCGACTTCGGCGTTTTCGCCCTGCTCCAGGTCAAGCACCGCCTGTTCGAGGATCTGCGGCAGGTTATCGCTGCGGCGTACCACCAACAGGGCTTCCTTGAGCGTCAGCGCCTTGATCACACATTGCGCAATGCCGCTGGACAGACGCAATTGCCCCTGACCACGCCCCGTCGGCGCTTGCGGGGCCGAAGCAGCGGCCACTGGAGGCGGCTTGGCGATGCCGGCCGGGGCGGATGATGCAGACTTGACGACTTCAGCCCTGCCACCCGTCAGCGCACTGAGCGACTCATTGATGGACGACCCGATGCGGCTGGGGGCACTGGTCATCACGGCATCGAGCTTGCCGACCTTGGCCAGGGCCTTTTTGACCTTGGTCAGCAGTTGTTCATTGGTGAACGGCTTGCCGACAAAATCGGTCACACCGGCCTGAATGGCCTGCACAACGTTCTCCTTGTCACCACGGCTGGTCACCATGATGAAGGGAACGCTCTTCAGATAACCGTCTTGCTGACGGCACCAGGACAGCAGCTCCAGGCCAGACATTTCCGGCATTTCCCAGTCGCACAAAATCAGGTCGAAGGTCTCGCGGGTCAGCATGACCTGCGCCTTGCGACCGTTCACGGCGTCTTCGGTGTGAATCCCGGGGAAATAGTTGCGTAGCCCTTTTTTTACCAGATCGCGAATGAAAGTCGCGTCATCCACAATCAAAACACTGACTTTACTCATCGACGCTCCTGCGGGCGTGTCCGCCGTGGGTGGCGAACTGCGTTGTTGCTGACACGCCCTTTATTTCGGCAAGCATAGCGCTGGCTGATGGCCAGCGGCCAAACTGTTGACGACGCCAGGACATTTAATTCGCGGGCGGCTGAAAATTCGTAACCCATGAATGCAAAACGCCCAGCTGCATGCTGGGCGTTTTTTTTCGCAGGCAGTCTTATTTATCGTCAGCTTCGCCCGGAACATTAGGGCTTTCGGTCGATATACCCTGCACTTCTTCTTTCATGCGTTTGAGGCCCAGGTGGCGCACATCGGTGCCGCGTACCAGGTAGATCACCAGCTCGGAAATGTTGCGCGCATGGTCGCCGATGCGCTCCAGGGAGCGCAGTACCCAGATCACGCTGAGAACACGGGAAATGGAACGTGGGTCTTCCATCATGTAGGTCGCCAGCTCACGCAACGCGGTCTTGTATTCGCGGTCGATGATTTTGTCGTACTGGGCCACCGACAAAGCCAGATCGGCGTCGAAGCGCGCGAACGAGTCCAGCGCATCGCGAACCATGTTGCGCACTTGATCACCAATGTGACGCACTTCGACGTAACCACGCGGCGCTTCACCCTCTTCGCACAGCTGAATGGCGCGACGAGCGATCTTGGTGGCTTCATCACCGATGCGCTCCAGGTCGATCACCGACTTGGAGATGCTGATGATCAGGCGCAGGTCCGAGGCCGCTGGCTGACGACGCGCCAGAATGCGCAGGCATTCTTCGTCGATGTTGCGCTCCATGTGGTTGATGCGGTCATCAACTTCGCGAACGCGCTGGGCCAGCCCTGAATCGGCTTCGATCAAGGCGGTCACCGCATCATTGACCTGCTTCTCGACCAATCCACCCATTTCGAGCAAATGGCTACGCACTTCTTCGAGCTCGGCGTTGAACTGTTGTGAGATGTGATGCGTGAGGCTGTCTTTATGGATCATGCTAGGTGTCCTTGGAACGTCCGATTGAGTGCAAAAACGCAGCGGTGGTTCAGGGCTGACAAAACACGCTTCAACTAGCCATAGCGGCCGGTGATGTAGTCTTCCGTCTGTTTTTGTGCCGGATTGGTGAACAGCGTGTCTGTATCACCGAATTCGATCAGTTTGCCCAGGTACATGAATGCGGTGTAATCCGAGACCCGCGCCGCCTGCTGCATGTTGTGGGTAACGATCACAATGGTGTATTTGGATTTCAGTTCGAAGATCAGCTCTTCAACTTTTAGCGTCGAGATTGGATCGAGCGCCGAACAGGGCTCATCCAGCAACAGCACTTCAGGCTCGACCGCGATCGTGCGGGCGATGACCAGACGTTGCTGCTGACCGCCCGACAAGCCTAACGCAGACTCGTGCAGGCGATCCTTGACTTCGTCCCACAGCGCAGAGGCCTTGAGCGCCCATTCCACGGCCTCATCGAGCACGCGCTTCTTGTTGATGCCTTGAATCCGCAAGCCGTAGACCACGTTCTCATAGATGGTCTTGGGAAACGGGTTCGGCTTCTGGAACACCATGCCGACGCGACGCCGCAGCTCGGCAACGTCCTCGCCCTTGCGATAGATATCATGCCCCCACAGATTGATGGCCCCTTCGACACGACAGCCATCGACCAGATCATTCATGCGGTTGAACGTGCGCAACAATGTTGATTTACCACAACCGGACGGCCCGATGAAAGACGTCACCCGTTGCTTGGGAACATTCAGGGCGATGTCGAACAATGCCTGTTTGTCGTCATAAAACAGGTTCAGCCCTGGCACCTCGATGGCCACGGTCTCGTCAGCCAGATGCAGGTCCTGCCTTTTACGCCCCAGACTCGTCATGTTGACGCTGTGGCTCGGGTTGTCGTTCTGCATGGTGGCTCCCTACGCTACGCATTCTGTTCATCGAACCGCCCGCCTTCTGTGAGGGAGCGGTGCTGTTGCAAATCAGGTGTCCAGCGCCTTGTATTTCTCGCGCAGATGATTACGAATCGTTACTGCAGACAGGTTGAGCAAGGCAATCACCAGGACCAGTAGCAAGGCGGTGGCATACACCAGCGGACGCGCCGCCTCGACGTTCGGGCTCTGGAAGCCGACGTCGTAGATGTGGAAGCCCAGATGCATGATTTTCTGGTCCAGATGCAGGTAAGGATAGTTGCCGTCCAACGGCAGCGACGGGGCCAGTTTGACCACGCCCACCAGCATCAGCGGCGCAACTTCCCCCGCCGCGCGGGCCACGGCGAGAATCAGGCCGGTCATCATGGCCGGGCTGGCCATGGGCAGGACAATCTTCCAGAGGGTTTCAGCCTTGGTGGCGCCCAACGCCAGCGAGCCTTCGCGCAACGTGCGCGGGATACGCGCCAGCCCTTCTTCGGTGGCCACGATCACCACGGGCACAGCCAGCAGCGCCAGCGTCAGCGACGCCCAGAGCAAACCCGGTGTGCCGAAAGTCGGCGCAGGCAAGGCTTCCGGGAAGAACAGCTTATCCAGCGACCCCCCCAGCACGTAGACGAAAAACCCCAGGCCGAACACGCCATAAACAATGGCCGGAACCCCCGCCAGGTTATTCACGGCAATCCGTATCAAGCGTGTCACCGGGCCTTGCCGTGCGTATTCACGCAGGTAAACCGCCGCCAGCACGCCGAACGGCGTCACGATCACGGCCATGATCATCGTCATCATCACGGTGCCGAAAATCGCCGGGAAGATACCGCCTTCCGTGTTGGCTTCTCGTGGATCCTCGCTGAGGAATTCCCACAGCTTCGTGAAGTAGAAGCCGAGCTTGGAAAACACGCCCATGGCGTTGGGCTGATAGGCATGCACGACTTTGCCCAGGCTGATTTCGACTTCCCGGCCGTTGGCATCGCGGGCGGTCAGGCTGTCGCGGTCAAAGGCGGCGTGCAGCGTGCCGAGACGCGTTTCGATCTCTTTGTAGCGGCTGTCCAGCTCGGCGCGCTCGGTGGCCATGTCAGCCTGGGCTTGCGCGTCCAGTCTGCCTTCCAGCTCCAGCTTGCGGGCTTTCAGGCGCAAGCGGTCGATGCCATGGTTGATAGCACCGATGTCTTTCTTTTCCAGCGTATACAGCTCGTGAGCCAGGCCACTGACCCGCTGGATGCGCTCTTGCAGAGTCGGCCAGGCGGCTTGGCCCTCAGCGACGACCTTGCCGTTTTCCTTCACGTTCACCAGATAGCCGTAAAAGTTGCCCCACTCCCGGCGCTCCAGTGTCATCAGTTCCAGCGGGGTGCTCTGCTGCGTCAACCACTCCCCGACGACCCAGGTGAAGTCACTGGGATTGAGGTCGCGATTACCGACCTTGAACAGCTCGCGGGTCATGAATTCCGGGCCTTCGTCGGGCACTGGCAAGCCAGAACCTTTCAGGCGCGCACGCGGGACCTGTTCCTGCTGGACCACTTCACCTATCAGAACGTGTTTTGGCTGATCGGGCACGTCGTACTGTGCGTAGGTCAGGTCAGCCGGCCAGAAATGCCCCAGACCACGCACGGCGATGACAGCCAGCAGGCCGAGGGTCATGGCGACGGCGATGGCTACCGCACCCGCACTCATCCAGACGCCGGGGGCACCGCTTTTGAACCAGCCTTTGAGGGAGTTCTTTTTCACGAACTTCTACCTTCCTTAGAGGGACGAGTATCGCTTGCGCAGCCGCTGACGAATCAGCTCTGCGAAAGTGTTCATCATGAAGGTGAACGTCAGCAGCACCAGGGCTGCGAGGAACAACACTCGGTAATGACTGCCTCCCACTTCCGACTCCGGCATTTCCACCGCCACGTTCGCCGCCAGCGTGCGCATGCCCTCAAACAGGTTCATGTCCATGATCGGTGTATTGCCAGTGGCCATCAGCACAATCATGGTTTCACCCACCGCGCGGCCCATGCCGATCATCAGCGCCGAGAAGATGCCGGGGCTGGCGGTCAGGATGACCACGCGGGTCAGGGTCTGCCACGGTGTGGCGCCCAGCGCCAGCGAACCCAGGGTCAGGCCACGGGGCACGCTGAAGACTGCGTCCTCGGCAATCGAGTAGATCGTGGGGATGACCGCAAAGCCCATGGCGATACCCACCACCAGGGCATTGCGCTGATCGTAGGTGATACCCAGATCATCGGTGATCCACATGCGCATGTCGCCCCCGAAGAACCAGTTCTCCAGATGCGGGCTCATGCCCAGCGATACCCAGGTAATCAGCAGAACCACCGGCAGCAGGAGCGCGCTTTCCCAGCCATCGGGAACCCGCAGACGAATGGATTCAGGCAAACGGCTCCAGATGAAACCAGCCAGCAGGATACCAATGGGCATCAACAGCAACAGGCTGAAGACGCCGGGCAAATGGCCTTCCAGATACGGCGCGAGGAACAGTCCGGCAAAAAACCCGAGGATCACCGTAGGCAAGGCCTCCATCAACTCGATCACCGGCTTTACTTTGCGGCGCATGGCCGGGGCCATGAAGTAGGCGGTGTAGATGGCGGCGGCAATGGCCAGCGGAGCCGCGAGCAGCATGGCGTAGAACGCCGCCTTGAGCGTGCCGAAGGTCAGTGGCGCCAGGCTGAGCTTGGGCTCGAAGTCGCTATTGGCAGCCGTGGACTGCCAGACGTATTTGGGCTCGTCGTAGTTCTCGTACCAGACCTTGCTCCACAACGAACTCCAGGACACTTCCGGGTGCGGGTTGTCCAGAAGCATGGGCAAGAACGCACCGTCCTGTTCGACCACAATACGGTCCGCCCGGGGCGACATCGCGAAGATTCCGGCAGTGGCAGACACTTGGTCAACCAGCAGGGTGCGATGGGATGTGCTGTGGAACACGCCGAGCTTGCCGGAATCGTCCAGGGCGATAAAACCCTTGCGCCGCTGTTCGGCGGTGATTTGCACGATCGGTGTGGTGCCCATCTGAAATTTGCGGATATGCATCAAACGCTGTTCACCGTCGACATCCCGGGCCATGAACCATTGGCTCATGCCGCCTTTGGAGTCGCCGATAATCAGCGAAATGCCGCCGACCAGCTGCGTGCTGGCGGTGATTTCGGCGTTGCCGTTTTCAAGTAACTTGTAACGACCATTGAGCGTGCGATCACGCAGGCTGAACACATCCGCCTGGGCGCGGCCATTGATCACATACAGCCATTGCTGACGAGGATCGATATAAATCGCTTTGACGGCAGCCGACATCTGCGGCAACTCGATGCGGCTCAACTCGCTGCTGATCTCGCCGGTCATTATGTTTTCTTGCTGTTCAAGGGACAGCACATGCAGTTGCGCCCCCGTGGAGCCTGCCACCAACAAGCTTTCGCCATTGGCGTTGAGGCTGACATGCTCCAGCGCACGGCCTTGCTCGTCGAGCACAAGCGGTGCCTGGCCAAAAGGCCAACTGACGGTGGGAGAAATGGTTTTCTTGTTGTCCGGGTAACTGACCGGATAACTGTGCCTGAACACCAGCACCTGTCCGTTGGACAAACCCAGGGCAACCAGCGGCGTACCGGGCTGATCTTCGCCAATGGACGCAACGCTTACGCCGTCAGGCAGAGGCAGGCTGACGCGGCTGAGCTCAGCACCGTCATCAATGTTGAAAAACACCGCTTCGCCCTTGTCGGAAACCCGCATGCCGACCTGATTCTGTTCCTCGAGGGCCAGCATCAGCGGCTTGCCAGCGTCACTTAACCACGCCGGTTTGACCGGGGTTTCCTGAGTCAGGCTTGCGCCCTGAAACAGGGGTGCGACGACATAGGCCAGATAAAAGAAAATCGTGGTGATCGCCGCCAGCACGGCAAGACCGCCGATGGCCACGTACCAGCGAGTCAAATTGTCCGTGATCGCTCGAGTACGCCGCTTGCGCTGCATCTGCGACGTATTGAAATCAATGCGCTTGGCGGGTGGAGTCGGATTCATCGAAGGCTTGGCCTGATTATTCATGCGCACACCCTAGCGGCCCTGTATGACAAAAACATTACAGACAAGTGACGCAAAAAAGCCCGCCACCCACGATCCTGGCAGCGGACTGTACAGTTGATGGAGAGGCTTGACTCAAGCAAACCTCGCCCGCACCGCGATTACTTACCCGCGACAGCACCTTCCTGCAAGCCCAGATCTGCCAATGCCTTGGTCACGACCTTCGCTGGCAGCGGAATGTAGCCGTCTTTCATGACCACTTCCTGCCCCTGCTTTGACAGCACCAGCTTGATGAACTCGGCTTCCAGGGGAGCCAACGGCTTGTTGGGTGCCTTGTTGACGTAGACATAAAGGTAGCGCGACAGCGGATACGTACCGTTGAGGGTGTTGACTTCATTATCCTCGATGAACTCGGTTCCTTCCTTCTTGGCCAGCGGCACGGTGCGCACACTGGACGTTTTGTAACCGATGCCCGAATAACCGATGCCATTCAGCGAACTGCTGATGGAGCTGACCACCGAAGCGGAGCCCGGCTGTTCATTGACGTTGGCCTTGAAGTCACCCTTGCAGAGCGCTTCTTCTTTGAAGTAGCCATAGGTGCCGGAAACCGAATTGCGACCGAACAATTGAATCGGCTTGCCTGCCAGGTCTCCGGTAACGCCGACGTCACCCCAGGTTTTGACATCCGCCTTGGCACCGCACAGACGGGTGGCGGAGAAGATCGCATCCACTTGCTGCATGGTCAGACCCTTGATCGGGTTGTCCTTGTGCACAAAGACCGCCAGGGCATCGACCGCAACGGGGATCGCCGTAGGCTTGTAGCCGTGTTTCTGTTCAAAAGCCGACAGCTCGCCGTCTTTCATCTTGCGGCTCATCGGCCCAAGGTTGGCGGTGCCTTCAGTCAGGGCCGGTGGTGCAGTCGAAGAGCCGGCAGCCTGAATCTGAATGTTGACGCTCGGGTATTCTTTTTTGTAGGCCTCGGCCCACAACGTCATGAGGTTCGCCAGGGTATCGGAACCGACACTGGACAGATTGCCCGACACGCCTGAAGTCTTAACGTAAGGCTTGATCGCAGGATCAACAGCGGCAAAGGAATGTGCAGTCGCCACGCCAGCGGCGACGAACGTCATTGCAGTCATCAAACGTTTGAGTTTCATACATTGCTCCAAGCGAGGTAGTCGAAAAATCCGTTACCGCCAGTATCAGGCGGGTGGCGTGACGACTTTATGAAGCGATTGTGACAGTTGCATGACGATTCTCCTACAGAGCCCGCCTCCCGACACCTGTCAGGCCCTGGCTGCGACGACTTCGGTCTTCAGCAGATAAACACCCATCGCCATCCCCATGGCGCAGAGAATTGCCACATACCATGCGGGCGCCATCGGGCTGGCCTTGAGCATGAAGGTCACGACCATCGGCGTCAGGCCGCCGAAGATGGCGTACGACAGGTTGTAGGAAAACGACAGGCCCGAGAAACGCACGGCGGGTGGAAACGCCTTGACCATGACATAGGGCACGGCGCCAATGGTGCCGACGAACAGACCGGTCACGGCGTACAGCGGGAACAGCCACTCGGGATGAGCGCCGAGGCTGTGATATAGCGTCCAGGAGCTGATCAACAGCCCAAGGCTGCCCAGCAGGAACACCCAGCCCGCACCGAAGCGATCGGCCAGCGCACCGGCCGCCACACAGCCCACGCTCAGGAAGACAATGGCCAGGCTGTTGGCTTTCAGGGCAACGGCAGCCGGGAAGCCGAACGTGGTGCCTTGCAGAATGGTCGGGGTCATGAGAATGACGACGATGATGCCCGCCGAGAGCAACCAGGTCAGCAGCATCGAAACGGCAATCGCGCCCCGATGGTCGCGCAACACCGCCTTGAGCGGCACCTCTTCGGCCAATGCCTTGCGCAGTTGCAGCTCAGCGAAGACAGGGGTTTCGTGCAGCCAGCGACGCAGGTAAACCGAGAACAGACCGAACACGCCGCCCAGCAGAAACGGGATACGCCAGGCGTAATCCGACACTTGCTCGGGGGTATAGACGCTGTTGATCAAGGTGGCGACCAGCGAACCCAGCAAGATGCCAGCCGTCAGGCCGCAGGTCAGGGTGCCGCAGGCGTAGCCAATATGGCGAGCGGGAACATGCTCGGAGACGAAAACCCAGGCACCGGGCACTTCACCACCAATGGCCGCACCCTGAATGACCCGCATCAGCAACAGCAGGAGGGGCGCCCACAGGCCGATCTGCGCATACGTCGGCAGCAAACCCATGATCAGGGTGGGCACCGCCATCATGAAAATGCTCAGTGTGAACATTTTCTTGCGCCCCAACAGGTCACCGAAGTGAGCCATGATGATGCCGCCCAGGGGCCGGGCCAGATAACCGGCCGCAAAAATACCGAAGGTCTGCATCATGCGCAGCCATTCAGGCATGTCCACCGGGAAGAACAACTTGCCGACTACCGTGGCGAAAAACACGAAAATAATGAAGTCGTAGAACTCCAGTGCACCGCCCAGTGCGGACAGCGAAAGGGTCTTGTAGTCGTTACGGGTCAGCGGGCGCGCGGAACTTAATGGCACTGAAGGCATGGCAAGGCTTCTTCTCTGAGGACTTCTCTTTTATAGGGGGTAAGCGATAGCAATGCTGACTGCGGCGCGGTGGCGTGCAGACGCGATTCTCTCAGGCAATCAATGCAAATAGGCACCAAAATTGCGTGATGCAAGCGGTCGTGCCGCCTGATCGGGTCTGGCACGATAGCAAATTGTTCGAAAAAGCACACAGATAGAAGCCGCGAGGGGTCTAAATCGACAGTCAGCGGTCGTCGCCCGCCCCATCGCCCGATATACTCGCAGGCGGTGAGTGGATCCATATTGTGTCGAAACGTATCGGGGTACTGTGCGAAATCAACTGTCCGGCAGCCGCTTTCGCAGAGTTTCCCTTAAAACGCCTTGATCCACTCAATGGGTTGGCAAGGGCGTTTTTCCACCGCGGCAAAGACTTAAGCGTCATGGGTCAGAGGCACCCTATGCATGATCGAGCTCGAACAAGAAGATCCAATCCCGCAAGGCGACCTGGCCTTGCAAATCACAGCATTGCCCCGTGAGACCAATGGGTTCGGCGATATTTTCGGCGGCTGGCTGGTTTCCCAGATGGACCTTGCAGGCACAGCAATGGCCAGCAAAGTCGCGGGCGGACGCGTTGCAACAGTGGCCATCGACCGCATGGCGTTTCTGGTGCCGGTGGCCGTGGGTGCGCAATTGTCCTTTTACACACAGACCCTGGAGATTGGGCGCAGCTCCATCCAGATGATGGTCGAAGTGTGGAGCGATGACCCGCTGTCCAGCGAATGGCGCAAAGTCACTGAAGCAGTGTTCGTGTTTGTCGCCATCGACGGCAGCGGTCGCACGCGCTCGGTCCCGGCGCGGCGATAATTTGCCACCCTGGGCACGCATCGGCCGCTTCGCGGTAAACTCGCCGACTTTTGCACGGTCTACTTCTGTCACCGTCCTTGAGCGAGAACTTACCTATGCCAACGCCCCAGGTTGAAACCGTCACAATCGGTGAGCTGCCATGCTGGCGCATCCGCCATCGCGACGCAGAGTTGCTGGTGGCTCAGCAAGGCGCCCACATCGTCAGTTATCAGGTTGACGGCCAACCGCCGCTGATCTGGCGTAACGAGCAAGCCGTGTTCAAACACGGCAAGGCGATTCGCGGCGGCATGCCGATTTGCTGGCCCTGGTTTGGCAACCTTGAGCGCAACCCGGAAAGCGTCCAGGCCATGCGCCAAAGTGCTGAGCCCGCCAAAGCCCACGGCGAAGTCCGGACCATTGACTGGGAGCT
Source organism: Pseudomonas sp. DWP3-1-2 (assembly GCF_049896285.1). NCBI lineage: Bacteria > Pseudomonadati > Pseudomonadota > Gammaproteobacteria > Pseudomonadales > Pseudomonadaceae > Pseudomonas > Pseudomonas sp. DWP3-1-2. The sequence continues at coordinate 54,109 of NZ_JAFCTZ010000007.1, forward strand.
GATGGGGGTCGGCGAAGATGACGACGCCTTGCTGGTGGAATTCATCCAGCCTGCCGCAGAGGGAAATTTGCCAGGTTGGCCTCACAACGTCGGCCTCAAACTGAGCATTCGTCTGGATGAAGCCCTGAACGTCAGCCTGGTCACTTACAACAGCGGCGACGAGCCCGTGAGTTTCAGTCAGGCGTTGCACAGTTATTTCGCCGTCAGTGACGTGCGCCAGATCAGCGTCAAAGGCCTAGAGGGTCTGCGCTACGTCGAAACCCTGGAAAACTGGGAAGAACTCGAGCAAGCCGGCCCCCTGCAATTTGCCAGTGAGACCGACCGTATCTACCTGAACACGCCCGACATGCTGAGCATCGTCGATCCCCAGTGGCAGCGCAAAATCCACATCTGCACCAGCGGTTCGAAGTCCGCCGTGCTGTGGAACCCCTGGACGGAAAAAGCCAAACGCTTGGGCGACATGGCCGCCGATGGCTGGCAAGGCATGGTCTGCGTCGAAACCGCCAATGTGCTCGACGACATCGTGAACCTGGCACCGGAAGAAATGCACGTGATGGCGGTGAGTGTGTGGGCGGAGCCGATTTAACGCTGAAAGCCCCGTTGGAGCGGGGCTTGCCCGCGAATCAGGCGGCGCGGTGGGTCTGATCCACCGCGTGATCGTTCTTCGCGGGCAAGCCTCGCTCCAACAGCTCGCTCCAACAGATTGCAGCCTCGTTAAAGATCCGCTTCTACAACAACCCGAACCTTGGCGGCTTCCATTGCGTACGCCGCATCGGCCAGATCATTGCTGACCTTCTCTATCTTCAACTTCCCGACCACCCAGAGTGGCGTATAGATGTCGTCGATTTTCAGACCTTTCGGGTAGCGCACCAGCACCAGCTGGTTCGGCGGCGGTGGCGGCACGTGGATGCAGGCCCCGGGATAAGGCACCAGGAAAAACAGGGTGCTGCGACCCTTGGCATCGGTTTCCAGTGGAACCGGGTAGCCGCCCAGACGAATCTCCTTGTCGTTCATCGCCGGTACGGTTTTGTTCGAATACATCACCGCCGGCAAGCCTTTGCTCTGCTTCAAGCCACCCTTGCTGTCGAAGGTTCCCTGCGCTTCGGGCGAGTTGTGGTCGATCTCGGGCATGGCCTCAAGGGCCTTCTGATCCGACTTGGGCATCAGTTCGAGCCAGTCGGTTTCAGGGATTTCTGCATGGACCAGGCCGCAGGTCAGCAGCAGGGTAATAAATAGAAGACGTCGCATCAGGAAGCTCGGCAGGAGGAGGTTGAATCAAGCCCGGCATTCTAGCCCTCTGCGCGCCGAGTGCGCAGAGGGCCAGCCGAATAACCGTCAGTTCTTTCTGATCAGACCGTACAGAACCAGCAGCACGACTGCACCCACCAGTGCGCCAAGGAAACCCGCACCCTCGCCTGCCTGATAAATGCCCATGGCCTGTCCACCGTAGGTCGCGGCCAGAGAGCCGCCGATGCCCAGCAGAATGGTCATGATCCAGCCCATGCTGTCATCGCCGGGCTTGAGGAAGCGAGCCAGCAGGCCAACGATCAAGCCAATGAAGATGGTTCCGATGATACCCATGTCGTTTCCCTCTGTAAGAATTGAAAACACCCGCGTACCGATACGACGCCAAGTGTCCTGCTATCTGAGAACCTGCAACCCGGAATGGTTCCACGCTGTAGGTGCTGCGTTGTAATTTACGGGGAAATGGAGGATGGATCGAGCTGAACCAAACGGACCTCCCAGTGCGAGAGGCCCGTATTGCTGACAGAAGATCAGCCTTTGATCAGCGCTTCGACCCGCTTGACCTGACGGTCCAGGGTTGCACGATCAACACTGCGCACCGTAGCGTGCCCCACTTTGCGACCGGCCTTGAAGGCCTTGCCGTAGTGGTGCAGATGGCAGTCATCAATGGCGATGACCTTGTCCACCGCAGGCACTTCACCGATGAAGTTGAGCATGGCGCTCTCGCCCACCTTGGCCGTTGAGCCCAATGGCAAACCCGCAACGGCACGAAGGTGGTTTTCGAACTGGCTGCATTCGGTGCCTTCAGTGGTCCAGTGCCCGGAGTTGTGGACGCGAGGGGCGATTTCGTTGGCTTTCAGGCCGCCGTCGACTTCGAAGAACTCGAAGGCCAGCACCCCCACGTAATCAAGCTGCTTGAGAACGCGACCGGCGTAGTCTTCGGCCAGCGCCTGCAAAGGATGATCGGTGCTGGCGATGGAGATCCGCAGGATGCCGTTGTCGTGGGTGTTGTGCACCAGCGGATAGAAACGTGTTTCGCCATCGCGGCCCCGCACGGCAATCAGCGAGACCTCGCCGGTGAACGGCACGAAGCCTTCCAGCAGGCAGCCGACACTGCCCAGCTCCGCGAAGGTTCCGGCGACGTCGGCTTGAGTGCGCAGCACTTTCTGACCCTTGCCATCGTAACCCAGGGTGCGGGTTTTGAGCACGGCAGGCAGGCCGATGCTGGCAACTGCGGCGTCCAGATCCGCCTGGGACTGGATATCCGCGAACTCCGGCGTCGGGATGCCCAGGTCCTTGAACATGCTTTTCTCAAACCAGCGATCACGGGCAATGCGCAACGCTTCGGCGCTCGGGTACACAGGCACGAACTGCGACAGAAACGCCACGGTTTCGGCCGGCACACTTTCGAACTCGAACGTGACCAGATCCACCTCATCGGCCAACTGCCGCAGGTGATCCTGGTCACCGTAATCGGCACGCAGATGCTCGCCCAGCGCCGCCGCGCAAGCGTCTGGCGCCGGGTCCAGGAATGCGAAGTTCATCCCCAGCGGGGTGCCTGCCAACGCCAACATGCGGCCCAACTGGCCGCCACCGATTACACCGATCTTCATGGAAAAACCTCAGGCGTCGCGCGGGTCTGGATTGTCCAGAACGCTGTCTGTCTGCTCAGCACGGAATTTTTTCAGCACTGCATGGAATTGCGGATGCTTGGCGCCCAGGATGCTGGCCGACAACAACGCAGCGTTGATCGCGCCCGCCTTGCCGATGGCCAGGGTCGCAACCGGAATGCCCGCAGGCATCTGCACAATGGACAGCAAGGAATCGACACCGGACAGCATCGACGACTGCACGGGAACACCCAGCACCGGCAGGTGCGTCTTGGCTGCACACATGCCCGGCAAGTGCGCCGCGCCGCCTGCGCCCGCGATGATGACTTCAATGCCACGGCCTTCGGCCTGCTCGGCGTACTGGAACAGCAGGTCCGGCGTCCGGTGGGCCGAAACCACTTTGACTTCGTACGGAATGCCGAGCTTTTCCAGCATATCGGCGGTGTGGCTAAGGGTGGACCAATCGGACTTGGAGCCCATGATCACGCCAACCAGTGCGCTCATCGTCGTGCCTCTCATCGGGCGCCCGCAGGCGCATCAAAAAACAAACAAGCCACGCGGGAGGACCGGCGTGGCTTGCTGTACGAATAATGACCGGTCGAACCGGCCAAAGGCCGCGCAGTATACCGTAAAGAAGTGCGTTTAATGCACCCTCGTTGACCATCCGTCTTGCCAGCCGTTTCTGCCCTGTGAGGCACGTATTTACTGACTTGAGGGTCAAGCATTATCCGACGCGGCGCCACCTTCGAGCTTGCGCCAGAGCAACCGCACGTTGGCCTTGCGCACCAGTGCACAGCGATACAATCGAATCTCCAGAGGCACCTCCCATTGCGCGCCGCCACACACCACCAACTCGCCTCGCGCCAGTTCGGCACGCACGCTCAGTTGCGGCACCCAGGCGATGCCCAGCCCTTCGAGGGCCATGCTTTTCAAACTGTCCGCCATCGCGGTTTCATAAACCGTGGTGAAACGCAGGTTGCGCTGGCGCAGCAGCAGATTCACCGAACGTCCAAGGAACGCGCCCGCGCTGTACGCCAACAGCGGCACGCTGCCTTCGCCCTCCAGATCAAACAAGGGCTCGCCTTCAGCATTCGCCGCACACACCGGCAGCATTTGCGTATCGCCAAGGTGCAACCACGGGAAAATCTCCGCATCCATCTGCAGGGCGGCGTCAGGATCGTAGAAGGCCAGCATCAAGTCGCATCCACCTTCACGCAAGGCGTGTACGGCATCGCCCACGTTGGTAGCGACCAGCCGGGTGGCGATATTCAGCCCCTCGTTGCGCAACTGGGCAATCCAGCGCGGGAAGAACCCCAGCGCCAGCGAATGCGCCGCCGCAATCTGTATGACTTCACCCTGCCCGCCTTCCAGATGGTGCAGATGGCGCAACACCTCACCCAGTTGCTCGACCACCGTACGTGCCGTCACCAGAAATAACTGCCCGGCCGCCGTCAATTCGACCGGCGTGCGCGAACGATTGACCAGCGTCAGCCCCAGCGCCGATTCGAGGCTGCGAATGCGCCGACTGAACGCTGGCTGCGTGACGAAACGACGCTCGGCAGCCTTGGAAAAGCTGCGAGTCGCGGCAAGGGCACTGAAGTCCTCAAGCCATTTGCTTTCCAGATTCATCGGGTTCTCCAGAGTTGCCTGTCGATTGGCGGTCATGCTGCAGGAGCCAACTTGTTGGCGAGAAGTCGGGCCAGGGTAAGGCCCAATGTCGCTTCGCGAACACGTTCGCTCCTGCGGGAAATGTCGGACTGCAAGGTTCACACGTTCGTCACATCTTGCACGTCACATCCGCATTATGCCGTTTGTGCATGGGCCAGCGCTTAACAGCATTGGTCAAGTTTAGCCTGAACGCCCAGTATTCGTGGCGTCCCGGCATGTTCCATGCCCTTTTGAGACTCTCTCTATCATGTCCTCGCCTGCATCATCGCGCATCGAAAAAGACCTGCTTGGTGTGCTCGAAGTACCCGCTGACGCGTATTACGGTATTCAGACCCTGCGAGCGGTGAACAATTTTCACCTCTCCGGCGTTCCGCTTTCCCACTACCCGAAGCTGGTCGTCGCGCTGGCGATGGTCAAGCAGGCTGCGGCCGATGCCAACCATCAACTGGGTTACCTCAATGCCACCAAGCATGCCGCGATCAGCGAAGCCTGTGCGCGCCTGATCCGGGGCGATTTCCACGATCAGTTCGTTGTAGACATGATTCAAGGCGGCGCCGGCACTTCAACCAACATGAATGCCAACGAAGTCATCGCCAACATTGCGCTGGAAGCCATGGGCCTTGAGAAAGGCGATTACAAACAGCTGCACCCGAACAACGACGTCAACATGGCGCAATCGACCAACGACGCTTACCCGACGGCCATTCGCCTGGGTCTGTTGTTGGGCCACGACGCCTTGCTGGCCAGCCTCGACAGCCTGATTCAGGCGTTTGCAGCCAAGGGCCAGGAATTCAGCCACGTCCTGAAAATGGGCCGCACCCAATTGCAGGACGCCGTGCCGATGACCCTCGGCCAGGAATTCCGCGCTTTCGCCACCACACTCAATGAAGACCTGAACCGTCTGCGCAGCCTCGCGCCGGAACTTCTCACTGAAGTGAACCTGGGCGGCACCGCCATCGGCACCGGCATCAACGCCGACCCGGGTTATCAGCACCTCGCTGTTTCCCGTCTGGCGACCATCAGCGGCCAGCCGCTGGTTCCGGCGGCCGACCTGATCGAAGCGACCTCCGACATGGGCGCTTTCGTGTTGTTCTCCGGCATGCTCAAGCGCACGGCGGTCAAGCTGTCGAAGATCTGCAACGACCTGCGCCTGCTGTCCAGCGGCCCACGCACCGGCATCAACGAAATCAACCTGCCTGCGCGTCAACCGGGCAGTTCGATCATGCCCGGCAAGGTCAACCCGGTCATTCCGGAAGCGGTCAATCAGGTGGCGTTCGAGATTATCGGCAACGATCTGGCGCTGACCATGGCGGCAGAGGGTGGCCAATTGCAGCTCAACGTGATGGAGCCGCTGATCGCTTACAAGATTTTCGATTCGATCCGCCTGCTGCAACGCGCCATGGACATGTTGCGCGAGCACTGCATCGTCGGCATCACCGCCAACGAAGCACGCTGCCGCGAACTGGTGGAGCACTCCATCGGTCTGGTCACGGCTTTGAACCCCTACATCGGGTACGAAAACGCCACACGTATTGCGCGTATAGCCCTCGAAAGCGGTCGGGGCGTTCTGGAACTGGTGCGCGAAGAAGGTCTGCTTGACGACGCCATGCTGGACGACATTCTGCGCCCGGAAAACATGATCGCTCCACGCCTTGTGCCACTGAAGGCATGACGTGCCCGTTTACATGCTCACCAGGCTGAGGGCCTAGACACCCCTCACCCTTTTGAGGGTCCAGAGATCCTTCTCTCGGACCCTTTTTTTTACCTGCAAAACGCGAAACCCTCAAAAACAGGGAAGTTAGATCGTTACAAAAAGGAAAAACGATTGCAGACGCAAGACAAGCGCACCGGTATAGTGCGCGCCCCCTAAAAACAACAGCGAGGATTTATCAATGCTTGAAGTCATCAACGACTTCCTTTCGGGCAAAGTGCTGATCGTACTTATCGTAGGGCTAGGCGGTTATTTCACGATTCGTTCGCGTTTCGTCCAGTTTCGCCACTTTTTCCACATGTTCGCCGTCTTTCGGGACAGCTTGCGCAGCAGCTCAACGCAACTCAGCTCATTCCAGGCGTTGATGCTCAGCCTCGCGGGTCGGGTGGGCGCAGGGAACATTGCCGGTGTCGGCATCGCCGTGACCATGGGCGGCCCGGGGGCCGTGTTCTGGATGTGGGTGACAGCGCTGGTCGGCATGTCCAGCAGCTTTTTTGAATGCTCGCTGGGTCAGCTGTATAAACGCTGCGACTCCGAAGGCCAATACCGCGGCGGCCCGTCGTATTACATCCAGCACGGTTTGGGGAAACGCTGGCTGGGCATGGTCATGGCGGTTCTGCTGCTGGTGACTTTCGGCTTCGCGTTCAACGGCCTGCAATCCCACGCCGTCACCGACTCCCTGCACGCCGCTTTCGGCCTTGATCCGCTCAAGACCGGCATTGGCCTGGCGGTGTTGCTGGGTCTGGTGTTCATCGGCGGGATCAAGCGCATTGCGGCCATCGCTGACTTGCTGGTGCCGGTCAAAACCCTGGCTTACATCGGTGTCACGATCTATGTGATCGTGCTGCAGTTCGATCAGGTCCCGGCCATGCTGGAAACCATCGTCAAGAGCGCCTTCGGTCTGGACCCGGTGTTCGGCGGGCTGATCGGCAGCGCCATCGTCATGGGCGTGAAACGCGGCGTGTTCGCCAACGAAGCAGGCCTGGGCAGCGCGCCGAACGTGGCAGCCGTGGCACAAGTTGAGCACCCGGTGGCACAAGGCGTGGTACAGGCGTTCAGCGTGTTCCTCGATACGTTCGTGATTTGTACCTGTACCGCGTTGCTGATTCTGCTTTCGGGTTTCTACACCCCGGGCTTTGAAGGCAACGGCATCGCCCTGACGCAGAATTCGCTGGCGGCAGTGGTAGGCGATTGGGGCCGGATGTTCATCAGCGTCGCCTTGGCGTTGTTTGTGTTCACCTCCATCCTCTACAACTACTACCTGGGCGAAAACAGCCTGCGCTTCTTGATCGGTGAGAGCCGCAAGGCGCTGATCGCTTATCGTGCCCTGGTGTTGGTCCTGATCATGTGGGGCGCGGTGGAAAACCTCGGCACTGTGTTTGCCTTCGCCGACATCACCATGACTTTGCTGGCGTTCGTGAACCTGATCGCGCTGGCAATGCTGTTTAAAGTGGGTATGCGTATCCTGCGTGACTACGACGACCAGCGTAAGGCAGGGATCAAGACGCCCGTGTTCGATTCGAGCAAGTTCCCGGATCTGGACCTGGACCTCAAGGCCTGGCCGAAGCCCCCAACCGTCAAGGCTGAAGCCGAAACGGTGCCTGCCGGCAAGCCCGTTACAGACGCTCGGTAACCATCCGGCAGGCCTGACCGGCCTGCCGTTTGTTTGATCACTCAGAGGAAAGGGTATGCACCACGAAGCTCGACACGTCATGGTCCTCTACACCGGTGGCACGATTGGCATGCAAGCCGGTGCCAACGGGCTGGCTCCGGCTTCGGGCTTCGAGGCGCGAATGGCCGGGCAATTGGCCGCTAACCCCGGGTTGACCGTCCCTCAGTGGCGCTTTCGCGAGATGTCGCCCCTGATCGACAGCGCCAACATGACGCCGTCTTATTGGTTGCGCCTGCGCGAAGCCGTGGTCGAAGCCGTGGATGTTGACGGTTGCGACGCGGTTCTCGTGCTGCACGGCACCGACACCCTGGCCTACAGCGCGGCGGCGTTAAGCTTCCAGTTGCTTGGGCTGAACGCTCCGGTGGTGTTCACCGGCTCCATGTTGCCGGCGGGTGTGCCGGACAGCGATGCCTGGGAAAACGTCAATGGCGCCCTGCTCGCCTTGGGCAAAGGTCTGGCGTCGGGCGTGCATCTGTTTTTCCACGGCGAACTGCTGGCACCGACGCGCTGCGCGAAAATTCGCAGTTTCGGTCGGCACCCCTTTGCTGCGCTGAACCGCTCCCATGGCGGGGAATCAGCCGATCCGCGTCCCGCTTCACTGGACTACCGCCAACCGCAAACCCTGGCCCGCGTCGCCGTGTTACCGCTGTTTCCGGGTATAGGTGCGGCACAGGTGGACGCCATGATCGGCAGTGGTATTCAGGGACTGGTGCTGGAGTGTTTCGGCAGCGGCACCGGGCCGAGCGATGATCCCCGGTTTCTCGCCAGCCTCAAGCGCGCCCATGAGCGCGGCATCTGCGTCGTGGCGATCACTCAATGCCACGAAGGCGGCGTTGAGCTGGACGTCTACGAAGCAGGCAGCCTGCTGCGTAGCGTCGGCGTGCTGTCCGGCGGCGGCATGACCCGCGAAGCCGCGTTGGGCAAACTGCATGCACTGCTGGGCTCGGGGCTGGACACCGAACAGGTGCGGCTGTGGGTTGAGCGGGATTTGTGTGGGGAACTGCGGTAACAACATCGTGCCCGCTGCCGCTCAGCAAACATCGAACCCAATGTGGGAGGGGGCCGGGCGGCGTTCCGCTTGTCCTCGAAGGGGGCAGCTCAGGCAACGTTAACGTCTGGACGATCTCATCGTCCGGCCGAGGCGTTAGTCCTGAGGACCGTCTCGGCCAGGGGCGTAGCGATTTTCCCTGGCTTCGCGCTGTAGCCTATCGCTTGCAACTCAAGTGCGGTGACAGCGATCGTCCTCGGCATAAATCGCCGTATGCAGATTACCCTCGGCGTCACGCCATGCCCGATACATGCCTGGCGTGTTGAAGCTCAGCACGGTCTCGCCTGACGGAGAGACGGCGATGACCCCGCCATTGCCGCCCATGGTTTTCAATTCGCCAGACACAACGGTATCGCAAGCAGTGTGAAGGTCTTCGCCAGCCAAAAGTACGCGGGACGCGATGTTGTGAGCGACAACCGTGCGAATGAAAAACTCGCCGTGCCCGGTCGCGGAGATAGCTGCGCTGCGGTTATCGGCCCAGGTTCCGGAACCAATCAAAGGCGAGTCGCCGACGCGTCCGTAACGCTTGTTGGTGATGCCGCCCGTGGACGTGGCCGCTGCGACATGGCCACTGCGATCCAGGGCAACCGCACCTACCGTACCGAACTTTTTGTCGATACCGCCCGGCTCCAGGGAAACGCTATCCGGCTGTTGGCGTTGCCTTTCCCACTGACCACGGCGCAGGTCGGTGTCGTACCAATCGTTGGCGACCCGCTCCAGGTCCTGCTCGGCAAGAAAGCTATCCGCGCCAACACCAGCGAGCAGGACGTGCTCGCTGTGTTCCAGTACCGCTCGCGCCGCCAGAATCGGATTGCGCACATAGTGAATGCCCGCAACCGCACCGGCTTCGCGATTACCGCCGGTCATGATCGCCGCATCCAGCTCGTGATCCCCCGCATGGGTGAAGACGGCACCTTTGCCAGCGTTGAACCATGGGCATTCTTCCAGTTCGATGACCGCCGCCTGCACGGCGTCCAGACTGCTGCCATCCTGCTCCAGCAACACCAGACCCGCTTTCAAAGCACGCAACAAGGCGTCGTGAATCGCGTTTTCATCATCCACCGTCAACAGACCGGGGGTCAGCACGCCTGCGCCGCCGTGTAGCGCAATAGCGATAGGATTGGCCATCAAGCATGGACTCCGTGATCGAGAATCTGATTGAGAAAGCGTCGGGTGCGCTCTGATTCGGGTGCCGAGAAGAAGCGCTCCGGGGTGGCTTGCTCGACAATTTCACCCTGATCCATGAACACCACGCGGTCCGCCACTTTTCGGGCAAAGCCCATTTCGTGGGTCACGCAAATCATGGTCATGCCGTCCTGAGCAAGACCGGTCATGACCTCCAGCACTTCGGCGATCATTTCCGGGTCCAGGGCCGAGGTCGGTTCATCGAACAACATCACTTTGGGCTGCATGCACAGCGCCCGGGCGATGGCGATGCGTTGCTGCTGCCCGCCGGACAGTTGGGAAGGAAATTTGTTGGCGTGGGCGCGCATCTGGACTTTGTCCAATAACGTCAGCGCGCGCTCAATCGCTTCATCCTGCGGCACACCGAGGTTGGAGGTTTGCGGCAAGGTGCAGTTTTTCAGCACGGTCAGATGAGGAAACAGATTGAAATGCTGAAAGCACATGCCGACCTGGCGACGAATCCGCTCCAGCCGTTTCACGTTGTCGTCCAGTACTTCGCCCAGCACCTCGATAACGCCCTGCTGGTGGTGTTCCAGTTGATTGATGCAGCGGATCAAGGTCGATTTTCCCGAACCCGACGGCCCGCAGATCACGACCTTTTCGCCCGGCTTGACCGAGAGTGAAATGTCCCGCAGCACATGAGCGTTGCCGTACCATTTGTTCAGGTTTTCGATGCGCACGATGGGCGCTGCATCAGTCTCGCGATGATCAGTCATGAGCGGTTCTGTTCCAGTTTCTTTTCAAGGTGCCGGGCATAGCGCGACAGTGCGAAGCAAACTACGAAGAAATAAATCGCCAGAAAAATGTAGATCTCATGGCCATAGCCCACCCATTCCGGTGCGGCCGCCGTACTCATGGCGATGCCGACGATGTCCAGCACGCCCACGATCATCACCAGCGTGGTTTCCTTGAACAGGCCGATGAACTGAGTCAGAAGCGGAGCAATCGACTGCTTCAAGACTTGCGGCAGAACAATCTGACCCATGGTTTTCCAATAGCCGAACCCCAACGCCAGCGCCGCTTCGTATTGACCCTTGGGCAGGTTCTGCAAACCGCCGCGCAGGGTTTCAGCCATGTAGGCCGCCGTGAACAGAATCAGTACCAACTGCACCCGCAGCAGGATGTCGAACACCGAACCCGGTGGCAGGAATAGCTGAATCATCAACGAGGCCATGAACAGCAACGAAATGACCGGTACCGAGCGCACCAGCTCGATATACATCACGCTCAAGATGCGAATCACCGGTTTCTTCGACCGGCGCCCCAACGCCAGCAGGATGCCCAGCGGCAAGGCGAAGATCATGCCCACGGTGCCGAGGAAAACCGTAACCATCATCCCGGCAAACTTGGTCGATGAAATTTCCGGCAAGCCAGCGCCACCCTTGAGCAGCCACCACATGACCACCGGCAGCAGCGCCAGATAGCCCATCAGCACGCGACGATCCAGACGCCGGAAGAACAGCAGCACGAACGCGACGACGGCCAGCACCAGCGCCAGCGTCACCCGCCAACGCTCGGCTTCGGGATAGAAGCCGTAGACGAACAGGTTCCAGCGCTGGGTAATGGGCAACCAGCACGCCCCGTGGGGGTTGCATTCTGTGCGGCTGGTCCCGACGAACGTGGCATCAAAAATCAGCCAGCTCAGCGCTTTTGGCACCAGCCAGAACAACAGGGCCAGTACCAGCAGAGTCAGCAAGCCATGACCGATACTGGGAAATAAATGTTTACGGGTCCACACCTGAGCACGTGCCAGCAAAGGCAGGCGCGGCGGCAGGCGTACGACGGCGGCTTGATTGATCGCGTTCATCCTCAATGACCCCGCAGGCTGATACGGTGGTTGTAGATATTCATCGCAATGGAAATCAGCAGGCTGATCACGCAATACGTCCCCATGACCAAGGCAATGCATTCAATGGCTTGCCCGGTCTGGTTCAAGGTGGTTCCGCCCGTTGACGACACCAGTTCCATGAAGCCCACCACGACGCCCAGCGAGGAGTTCTTGACGATGTTCAAGTAGGTGTTGGTGATCTGCGGAATCATCGGGTAAACCGCTTGCGGCACGATGAGCTGGCGCATGGTCGGGCCATATTCGAAACCCAACGCCTTGGCCGCTTCGTACTGGCCGCGCTGTACCGATTGAATCGCGCCGCGCACGGTTTCAGCGATGTAACTGGCGCTGTAGAACGACAACGCCAACCATAAAGCCAGCATCTCCGGCACCAATGCCACGCCGCCGATGAAACCGAAGCCTTTGCGGGTCGGGACTTCCCAGGTCAACTGTGCATCGCTCAGCGCATAGACCAGCAGCGGCAACAGCACTGCGCACCCCAGCAGCCGGGGCCAGCGACGCCCGCCAAAGCCATGCCAGGGCGCTTTGGCTTCGCGCACACGGCAGCTGATATAAGCCAGCAATGCGCCGGTCACCATCAACAGCACACACCAGCCGACCAGCGAACCCTGGGCCAGCCACGGCAACATCAGACCGCTGTTGCTCAAATAGGCGACATCGAACAACGGAATCGCCTGCCTGACGCCGGGCAATGCCAGCGCCAGCCCATACCACCACACCAGGTGCACCACCAACGGAACGTTGCGCAGGAATTCGATACAGGCACCGGCAAGGCGGCTAATCAACCAGTTCTCCGAAACCTTGCACAGGCCCAACGCCACACCCAGCACCGTAGCCATCACAATGCTCATCACCGACACCAGCAAGGTATTGAGCAGCCCCACCAGATACGCACGAGCGTAGGTATCGTTGGGGGTGTAATCGATCAATTTGAAGCTGATGTCGTAGCCGGCCCGCTCATCCAGAAAACCAAATCCGGATGCAATATTCAGTGCCTTCAAATTGAGGCTGGCGTTATGCGCCAACAGGTAAAAAACAGCTGCAACAATGGCCAGCACAAGCCCTTGTTGCAGCACGCTCAGTACTCGAGCGCTCTGCAAGCGTTGGGTCCACATGACAGTTATTCCGTTGGGTGGTGTTGCGATCAGCGGATAGGTGGCGCGTAGAGCAAGCCCTGGTCTTTCCACGAGCGATTCAGGCCGCGAGGAAAGTTGAGGACGGTTTTTTCGCCCAGATTGCGCTCGTAGATTTGCGCGTAGTTACCCACTTGCTTGATTGCCCGATAAGCCCAGTCGTTATCAAGACCGAACGATTTGCCGACAGTCCCTTCGCTGCCCAGCAAACGTGCAACATCCGCTGACCCACCTTTCTTGTCGCGCATCTCATCGACGTTTGTGGAAGTGATACCGAACTCTTCTGCGGTCATCAGCGCGTAGGCGGTCCAGGTCACCACATTGCGCCAAACGGTGTCGCCCTGCGCCACGAACGCACCCAAAGGTTCTTTGGAAATCACTTCAGGCAGCAGCGCGTAGTCCTGCGGGTTATTCATGATTGCGCGTCGGGAGGCCAGGCCTGACAGATCGTTGGAGATGGCATTGCAACGTCCGCTTTGAAACGCCGCGAACAACTCGGGGCTCTTTTCGATGATCACGGTTTTGTACGTCAGGCCGCGCTGACCGAAATAGTCTTCCAGATTCTGTTCTGAGGTGGTTCCCGGTGACAGGCAGAACGTCGCGCCGTCCAGATCGGTCAGTTTCTCGATACCGTCCTTGGCGTGGGTCATGAAACCCTGGCCGTCATAGAACCAGACGGTGGTGAAATCCACACCGAGGCTGGCAACACGATCTGCAGTCCAGGAAGTGGCGCGTGACAGCACGTCGATTTCGCCGGAAGCCAGCGCGGTAAAGCGATTCTTCGCGGTGGTTGCGATGTACTCCACCTTATTGGAGTCGCCCAATACGGCAGCGGCCACGGCACGGCACAGATCCACATCCATGCCCGTCCATTGGCCCTTGTCGTCGATCAACGAAAAACCTGGTTTATCACTGGCAACACCACAGCGCACCGCACCATGGGCTTTCACTTTGTCCAGCACACCTGCCTGGGCGGCGGCAGCGCCCATAAGGCTTGCCAGCAGCATCGATGCGGTAAGAAAACTCTTTAGGCCATTCCGTTTTTGCATAACATGCCCCTTCTACAACGTTTTCGTTTTTTTATATTGGATAAACCACGACGTATCGGCAGGTGGCGACTGTCTGCACAATAACGATAGAAAACAGGGATGCGTTAGTAACTGTTGATCCACTATGCTGAACAGGCTATCGAATTTTGGAATAACACGATGGACATCGATTGGTATCAGGATTTTCTTGCGCTGGCCGACACCGGTAAATTCACTGCCGCCGCCAGCATGCGTGGCTCTTCACAATCAGCACTCAGCCGGCGCATCCAACTGTTGGAGGCGTATCTGGGCGCAACCCTGATTGATCGGGGCAAGAACCCGATCCGCCTGACGGCCGCCGGTGAGGCGCTGCTACCCAATGCTCTGGAGCTGGTGCGCCTGGCGCGCGATTGCGAGCAAAGCGTGAAGATCCTTGATCGGCCGCTGACCTTTGCTTCTCTGCATACCCTGGCCTGTAATTTCTTCCCTGACTGGATCAGCCAATTCTCGTCGCCGCAAACCCCGATGTTCACCCGGATCGACACCGGCTACCGCAGCACCGACGATTACTACATGGCCCTGATGTCGGGCCGTTGCGACTTTATTCTGTTTTACGGAGATGCCCAGACAGAGCCTTATTCGCGGCAGAGCGAATTTGAAGTGGTGTCCCTGGGGCACGACGAACTTTACTGGGTGGCAACCCCCGAGCTGGCGGCGCGCTGTGCGGCATCGGACGACCCGATTCCCTGGCTGACTTACGCCCGCAGCGCCCAGTTGCACGATCTTTCACGCATCCAGATCGAGCGCCATCCTGAACCGCATCGCTTGCGACGGGTATTCGAAGCAACCGTTTCCGAAGCGCTCAAGCCAATGGCCGCCAGCGGCCATGGCGTCGCCTGCATGCCGCACACAATGGTGGCGCCCTTGATCGAGCGCCAGGAATTGGTGCGTCTTTATCCTGACATGCAGTCCGATCACCTCGAAGTCATCCTGGTCCGCTGGCGCGGCAACCGTAATCCCGAGGCGGATGCGTTCTGGCAGAAAATTTCCTGAGGGGCCTTCAAACCAGTAAACATGGAATCTTTAGGCGCCAACGTGTTGGCAAGGCATCAGTACTGCTTAAACAGGACAATCGTTTCGCGAACAAATTCGCGCTTATCAAACAATGCCTACCCCTCTGAATTGAAATGTTTCTGCTTATACAAACGCAAGCATTCAAAAAACAGGACGATTCCTACCGTGCTCGAGGAATCTGCTTATACCCCGCATTGAGAGATAGAAAGAAACTCTTACTACTTTCGTGAGAGGCTGACTTCCAATGCGCAAACTGCTGTCGACGGTTTTTGCTGTTTTATTCATGAGCACACCTGTTTGGGCTGCTACTTGCTCATTCAGCCCTCCGAATTCAAAGTTCCTGAATTATGAACCGGGAAAAGGACTGCCTGTTATCACCGGGCCGTATCAGTTCAACCTGACTGAAAAGCCCAAGGCACTGTTAGCATTTGATGGCGTTATGGCAGTTTATCCGAACAAAGAATATATAAGCTACCAGTTAATCTCAGACGAGATCATCGCCGAAACACTGTCCCAATTCACCACCCGCGTTCTATCCGCAGCCGACCTTGATCGCTATTTGTACGGCGTCTTCAGGCTTGACGAACTTAACGACGCGGATCAAAAACTTATAGTAGCCATGCGTGCAGACCTGAAACTTGAATGTCAGGTACAGATCACCCATTACCACATTGGTTCTGAAGTAGAAGCCCTGCTCCATGAAGGTGCAGGCTCAGAACACCGCATTCTCGTTTTATCAGAAAAATCGACTCACTTGATCAGTGTGAAAGGCACACAAACAAAAGCACTGGAAGTTCTACAAAGCATCAAGAAAAGGAGTTTGTAAGGCATGGATGACAAAGACAAGCGGGAACTGAAAAAAGTACTCGTGACCTGGTATGGACCTCAAGCTGAGAACTGGGAAATGACCCCTGCATTACTGAATCTCGTCATAGAGATGATGAGAGAGATGCGAAGTTGTACTGCCGCGATGATCCTCGTCCCAGAGCCTGTGACATTCGGAAAGGCGCTATCGCAACTGGCCAAGTCAGCGATAACGCGATTTATAACACGGCTGCATGACGACTCAGAAATATTCAAGACGTGTGGAGGGCGAGTTTTGTTGAATTATAAAAGCAGGGTAGCCATGGCCGGGATGGGGATCTGACTGTTTTCAGACGGCATGACTCGATAACCCGGAGCTACTAAACTACTAAAGCCAACTTGCTGACGAGGCACTCATGCTTCTCTCGCGAACAAGCTGGCTCAACATGGGGATTGATTACGGAGTCAAACCGTACTCTCCTCCCGCGCATCCCTCAGCATCGAATCCAGATTGCGTTCGATGTTGTCGCACAGCGCTGTCATTTGAATCTCGTGCTCACTGGCGCTGAACGGGCTTTGCAGGTCGGTGCCGATTTTTTCGATGGCCAGCAGCATGAAGCCCACCACGGTGGACGCCAACGGGGTAAACCAGCCGAGTGTGTCCACCAGACCGATCGGCACGATGACGCAGAACAGGCTGATAAACAGACGCGGGAATGCCACGTAGGGATAAGGCAACGGCGTGTTGGCGATACGCTCCATGCCGCCCTGGCAGTTGGAAATCTCCACAAGGGTCGTTTCGATGCGGGCCAGACGGATGCTGTCCAGGCGGCCAGCGTCGTACTCCTTCGCCAACAGCGCGGCCGAGGCGTTGAGCACGTCGTTGGGGAAGTTATTGGTGTCGTGGCGCCGGGCATATTCTTCGCGGGTGATCAGCGACTGAACATCTTCACCGCAAGAGCCGCCCTTCAAATGCGCAGACAGGCACTTCACGTAGGCCACATGCCGACGCAACAGCACGGCCTTGGTGGGGTTGATGTCGCCGTCATCCTCGATCAGCGTCAGCACCTGGCGGGCAAAGCTGCGGGAATTGTTAACCAGTCCTCCCCACAAGGTGCGCGCTTCCCACCAGCGGTTATAGGCGCTGGAGTTACGAAAACTGGTCAGCACCACCAGCGCCGAACCGAGCAAGGTCAACGGCAATGCGGGCAGGCTGATCTTGCGGTCCAGAAACAGCATGAAATCAACCGTCACGATCACGTCCCAGATCAACAGCCAGAACAACGACCAGCCTACGTAGCCAATGGTTTTAATCAGGAACCGGTACTTCTCGATGATCGCTTGCTGCAATGGGACTACCTCATGGCTACTGCGTAGAACACGCCGTTACCCTGCTTCGAAACTGTTTGCGGGATATGGTTCGCAAACGACGGTGCAAATCGCTGAATCGTTTAAGTTTGCTCGAATCTGCAGCTGTTGCCCATCCACTCCACCTCAATCAGGAGGAACAAACACCCCTTGGGTGTGCTCCACACTTATCAGGATGTTCAGCAGCACGTCACCGAGGGTAATTTCAATGAACTCGCCTTTAACGAGTGAACAAAGCACCGCGCGCGACCAACTCTGTATCAACACCATCCGCACATTGGCCATGGATGCCGTGCAGAAGGCCAACTCCGGCCACCCCGGCACGCCCATGGCGCTGGCCCCGGTGGGCTACACGCTGTGGAACCGGTTTTTGCGTTACCACCCCGAACATCCGGACTGGCCCAATCGCGACCGTTTCGTGTTGTCTGTGGGTCACGCCTCGATGCTGCTGTATTCCCTGTTGCATCTGGCAGGCGTGATAGAGATCGACGAGCACGGCAACCCTTCGGGCAAACCTGCGGTGAGCCTTCAAGACATCCAGCAGTTCCGCCAGCTCGACTCCAAGACGCCCGGCCATCCGGAATACCGGATGACCACGGGTGTAGAAACCACCACTGGACCGCTAGGCCAAGGCTGCGCCAACAGCGTCGGCATGGCCATGGCCGAACGTTGGCTGGCTGAGCATTTCAATCGTCCACAAAAGACCCTGTTCGATTACAGCGTTTACGTGCTGTGCGGCGACGGCGACATGATGGAAGGCGTGACCGCTGAAGCCGCGTCCATGGCCGGGCACTTGAAGCTGTCCAACCTGTGCTGGATCTACGACAACAACACCATCAGCATCGAAGGCCACACCGACCTGGCGTTCAGCGAAGACGTGCAGACCCGTTTCGAAGGCTATGGCTGGAATACGCTGCATGTGGCGGACGCCAACGACACCGAGGCGCTGGCTCGAGCCCTTGAAGTGTTCAAAAAAACGGACGATGCGCCCACCCTGATTGTGGTGGACAGCGTGATCGGCTACGGCTCACCCCACAAACACAACACCGCCGCCGCCCATGGCGAACCCCTGGGCGTCGACGAGATCAAGTTGACCAAAAAATTCTACGGATGGGATGAGAACGCCAGCTTCCTGGTCCCGGAAGAGGCCCGCGACTGGCTGCGCGAGAGCCTTGTGCGCCGCAACGGCGGCACGTATGAAGCCTGGGAAGGCACGCTCAATGAACTCAAACGCAGCGACCCCCAACTGGCTGATCAATTGCAGCGCATGCGTGCCGGTGAGATGCCGGATCAATGGCAGGATCAGCTGGAAACCTTCGAAGCCGACGCCAAAGGCATCGCTACACGGGCTGCCGGGGGCAAGGCGCTCAACGCATTCGCGGCGCAGATTCCCTGGCTGCTGGGGGGTTCGGCGGACCTGTCGCCTTCGACCAAGACCAACCTGACGTTCGAGGGCGCTGGCAGCTATTCCGCCCAGGACTACAGCGGGCGCAACCTGCATTTTGGTATCCGCGAGCACGCCATGGGTTCCATCGCCAATGGCATGGCGCTGTCCTATGTCCGGCCGTACACCTCGACGTTCCTGGTGTTCAGCGACTACATGAAGCCGCCGATTCGCCTGGCCTCGATCATGGAACTGCCGGTCATTTTCGTCTTCACCCACGACTCTATCGGCGTGGGCGAAGACGGCCCGACGCATCAGCCCATCGAGCAACTTACCCAACTGCGCGCCACGCCGGGCGTGCTGACGCTGCGCCCCGGGGACGCCAACGAAACCGTGCAAGCCTGGAAAATCGCGCTGGCACAGACCAGTCGCCCCTCGTGCATTATTCTGTCGCGTCAACCCATGCCGACGCTGGATCGCACGCAATACGCTTCGGCTGAAGGGCTTGCACAGGGCGCTTATGTGCTGGCAGATGCGCAGGACGCAGAACCGCAGGTGATTCTGATTGCCACGGGCAGTGAAGTCGGCCTGGCGGTGCAAGCCTTCGAGCAGTTGAAACAAGAAGGGATCGCCGCCCGCATGGTGTCGATGCCGTGCTGGGAACTGTTCGAGGATCAGGATCCGGCTTACCGCGACAGCGTCTTGCCGCCCAGCGTCACAGCGCGGGTCGCGGTTGAACAAGCCGGCCCCATGGGTTGGGATCGCTACGTGGGCAATACCGGCGCCAAAGTGGTCATGAACACCTTCGGCGCTTCAGCTCCCATTGAGAAGCTCCAGGCAAAGTTTGGCTTCACCGTGGAAAATATCGTGAAGCTGGCGAAGGAGCAGATCGAGCGTTGATTTCAATGAAATCACCTTGTGGGTGCGGGCCACGCAATGCTCCGCGTTCCCATCAATGGAGATATCCGGTATAGATCACACACGACCGATGCCCTTGCAGCTTTTCGGCTATTTATGGAATACTGCGTTCACTACTCAGCCCCGTACGCAGTGATTCAGTTCACTGGCCGTTGGGGTGAAGAAACCGGCCTCCAGGCCGGTTTCTTCGTTTTCAAAGGACTGAAACCTTGCGTACAGCGTGCTTTGTCGACGGCTACAATCTGTTTTACGGCCTTTTAGCAGGCACTCCGTATAAGTGCTCCCTTTTGGCGCATATCATTCGGGTCGAGCATCCAGACAGCACGCTCAGCGACGTCAACTTCTTCACTTCGGGGGTCAAACCCTCACTGGCCAGTCGCGGCATCGCTTCAAAAGAAGCCCAGGATACCTACCTGCGCGCCTTGATCGCGCGAGGTGTAAACGTATTTTATGGCCGTCACCAACTGGAGTCTGGCAAGGCACCACGTTTTGTCGACAAAAACACACCTGCATCCAGAGACGATCAAGTCGAAATCTGGAAGCTGGAAGAGAAAGAAACGGATGTGCATATTGCGATCAGTATGTATCGTCTCGCCGCTCGAGAATCATCGCTGCGGCCTGAGGAGCGGACTCAGCAGATTGTCTTAGTCTCCGCCGATACCGATATGACGCCCGCCATGAGAGCCCTTCGCGAAGATTTTCCGGACCTTCACTTGGGTGTCATTCTGCCCCACCGTGAAGGTATTCAGCGCACAGCTCCCGGCTCTTTAAAACAGCATGCGAACTGGATGCGTCACGCAGTAACCGAAGTCGAGCTTGCTGCGCATCAGTTCCCGCCACGTATCCCCACCCGCAAAAAACCGGCCGACAAACCAGCGTACTGGTGAGCACCCGAAAAGCCTTTCAGCCAGACCGCTCGTTCCAACAGATCATTTTGATTCAGCAGCCGGTCAACCCGACTTGCGGCCTCTCACCCTCGAAAAAGAACGGCCGGAATTTCACGCCCACGACATTCCCCGCATACGCGGCCACGAGCCATAACCAGCCGTGCAGGCTGCCGGACGCAATGCCGCTGAAGTACGCGCCAATGTTGCAGCCATAAGCCAAACGCGAGCCATAGCCCAACAGCAAACCGCCGATTACGGCCGCCACCAGCGAGCGAGCCGGAATCTTCAGGTTGGGCGCGAATCGTCCCGCAAGCCCGGCTGCCAGCAACGCGCCGATCATGATGCCGATGTCCATCACGCTGGTGATGTCCTGCCACACCGGGGCGGCCAGTGCCTTGGCGTTGGCTGGCATTTGCCAGAACGCCCAACTGCCCACATCAACGCCCACCGAGCCTGCCACCTTGGCGCCCCACAAGGCGAACGCCGACGTGATCCCCCAGGGACGCCCGGCCAATGCCAGCGTCGCGTAGTTGAGCAATGCCAGACCAATCGCGCCCCACACCAGCGGCCAGGGCCCGCGCAGGAAACGCCGCAAGCCAACGTGCTCGCTGGTCACTGCAGCTTCCAGTTGGCCGTGACGGCTTTTTTCCAGGCGCAGTGTGATAAAGGCGATCAAGGCAAATACCGCCAGACTCAGCACCAGTGCGGGGATCACGCCGAAGCTTTTCACGATGGAGGTGGCCGGGAACGAGGGCAGCGAGAACCACCAATCGACGTGGTGAGTGGCGATCAGCGAACCGATGATAAAGAACAGCAACGTCACCAGCATCCGCGCGTTACCGCCACCGGCCGTGAACAGCGTACCCGATGCGCAGCCGCCGCCCATCTGCATGCCGATGCCGAAGATGAACGCACCAAACACCACCGATACACCGGCAGGTGCGACCAGACCGGTGACAGGCTGGCCGAACAGAGAGCCCGCGCCCAACGCCGGGAAAAACAGCACCACCGCGATGGCCAGCATGACCATCTGCGCCCGCAACCCGGCACCACGACGCTCACGGATGAACACCCGCCACGCCGAGGTAAAACCGAAGGCCGCGTGATACAGCGTCAGGCCCAGCGCCGCACCGACAATCAACAACAGCACCTGGCGGACGCCGACGCTGCTCAGGAGAAACATCGGCGCGAACAACAATAGAAAAGCAGCAATCAACGCCGCACCCGGCTTGCGCCGAGGCGCCACCGCAAGAGAAGTAGTCATGGGAAGTCTCGGTGGAAAAGTTATGGCAGCGAGTATATCGCGCTGGCAAAACACCTGGGGGAACTCCGCCGTGCAGCAAACTGTGCGACAGCTCGTGGGACCGGCTTCAACCGGGAAGACCTCGAGCGTGACGCCAGAAAATGTATGGCCGGTCGGGCCTTTTCCCGGCTAAAGCCGGTCCTGCAAGGACATTGCCGGGTCGGACCTCTTTGGCGCCCCCCCACAAGGTCATTCCCGGCCTCTATAGCTCGGCTAATCCCGCCAGGCCCGCCGCAGCTTCTCGAGCGCCTCAGCGATATCGACTTCCGGTACGGCCGCAAACCCCAGCACCAGTCCGGCGCGGTTATCCACAGGCTCGGAGGACTCCGGCAGCCAGTAATCGCTGAGCGGGGTGATTTCGACGCCCACGCTTGCGGCCTTTTCGATCAGTTCCTGCTCCCTGGCCAGGCTATCCACCCGGACCGCGACGTGCAGCCCGGCGACGACTTTGGGCATTGGGCTACACCCACGCACGCTGTCAGGCCAGCCGGCCAGCAAAGCGTCACGTCGGGTCAAGGCGGCGCGACGCATGCGGCGGATGTGGCGCTGAAAGTGGCCGGACGCAATGAACTCAGCCATCACCACTTGGGTGCTGGCTTCAGAATGACGCATGTCCACGGCGCGACGCTGGCTGAAGGGCTCGACAAAACCAACCGGCAGTACCAGATACCCCAACCGCAGCGCCGGGTAGACGATCTTGCCGAAGGTGCCGACATACAACACACGCCCCACGCGATCCAATGCGGCCAAGGGAGCCAATGGCGCGCCGCTGTAGCGGTATTCCCCGTCGTAATCGTCCTCGACAATCCAGCCTTGGTTTTTCTCGGCCCAGGCCAGCAGTTCCAGGCGTCGCGCCAGACTCATGACCACGCCCATGGGGTATTGATGTGAAGGCGTTACGTAGGCGAGTTTGCACGCGCTGTGTTCCAGTTGTGCGCAGCACATGCCCTCCTCGTCCACCGAAATACCACGCAGCGTTGCGCCGGCAAGGGCAAACGCATGACCGGCCGCGCGGTAGCCGGGATTTTCTATCGCGACACCCTCACCCGGCTCAAGCAGCAGCTGTGCACAAAGGCTAATGGCTTGTTGCGCACCGCTGGTGATTACTATTTGCTCAGCCTTGCACTGCAAGCCCCGTGATGTGCGCAAATAAACCGCGATCAACTCCCTGAGCCGCCCATCTCCCGCAGGCTCGCCGTAACCCAGCGTCTGCAAATCAGCTTTGCGCCAAAATGCCGCATGCAGCTTGCCCCACACGGTAAACGGAAACAGATCGAATGCAGGGATGCCTACCCGAAAAGCGCGTGGCGCCCCCTTGGCAGGCTTATTCAGATGATGCCGCTTGAGCCGGTCGAGTGCCGGGCTGTGGATAACTTCAATCGATGAAATCTGCTGAGAATCGGACGATTTTGTGGATAAGGTTGTGGGTAAGCCTGTTGATAACCCTGTGGACAGTTTTGTGGATAATTTATCTGGAAGGATCGGCTTTTCGGGCAGCAGCGCGACGTATGTGCCGTCACCGATACGCCCGTGGGTGAATCCTTCCGCGTAGAGTTGATCGTAGGCGCGCATCACGCTATTGCGCGAGATGGACAACGACTCGGCAAGGTCCCGGCTGGCCGGCAAACGCGTACCGCTGCTCAAGCGCCCGTCGAGAATCCGCTGTCGCAGCGCCTGATACAACTGACGACTCAAGCCCTGACGGCGGTCCAGTTCAATACCAGCCAGGTTGAAAGGAAAAGACAGCGGGCGCTCGGGCATCACATTGGTCCTGTCAAATTGGCCTTAAATGGCTCTTACAACGATCCAATAGGCTGCCTAGGATTGCACCCATCGCCAAGGAGAATTTCATGTACCTGCCAGCCGCCTTCAAAGATGACGACATCACAAACCTTCACGGCTTAATGGAGCACACTCGTCTGGCGATTCTGGTTACCTGCGATGAAAACGGCCTGCAGGCCAGCCACCTGCCTTTACTGCTGAACCCGGAACAAGGCACCTACGGCACGCTTTATGGGCATCTGGCCAAGGCCAATCCGCAGTGCCAGGCGTTGGCCAGCGGCGCACAACTCATGGTGATTTTCCCCGGCGCAGATGCTTACGTCAGCCCGTCGTTCTACCCCGCCAAAGCCGAGCACGGCAAGGTGGTGCCCACCTGGAATTACCTGGCCGTTCACGCTTACGGCATTGCCGAGGCGTTCACCGACCCCAAGCGTCTGCTGGAGGTGGTCAGCGGGTTGACCCATAAACATGAGACCAGCCGCGCCAGCCCGTGGTCGGTGGACGATGCCCCCGCCGATTACATCGGAAAAATGCTCGGTGCTATTGTCGGTTTTGCGTTGCCCATCAGTCGCCTGGAAGGTAAACGCAAACTTAGCCAGAACCGGTCCCCCGCTGATATTGCAGGTGTACGTGAGGGATTGGCTGCCAGCGCTGATGCCAAAGACCAGGAACTCGCTCGTTTGATGAACTGAAGGAGAGACCGTGACTGATATTCAGATTCGCCCCGTCACCGAGCAGGATCACGCCGCATGGTGGCCGCTCTGGCAGGCGTACTTGCAGTTCTACAACACCCAATTGCCCGACACGGTCAGCGCCTCCACCTGGCAGCGCCTGCTTGACCCCAGCGAACCCACCCACGCCGCCCTGGCCTGGAAGGACGGCAACGCGGTCGGCATGGTGCATTACATCTATCATCGATCAAACTGGAGCATCGCCAACGCGTGCTATCTGCAGGATCTGATCGTCGCTCAGCAGGAGCGCGGCACAGGCATTGGCCGGTTGTTGATCGAGCACGTTTACGCGACCGCCAAGGCGGATGGCTGTGACAAGGTGCATTGGCTGACCCACGAAACCAATGTCACCGCCATCCAGCTCTACGAACGCATCGCCGAGCGCCCCGGCCTGATTCAATTTCGCAAAGCCCTTTAGGAAGTCTGCCCATGTCGAACGATGAACTGCACTGGCAACCGGCTAGCCTGCCGACCCGCAAGACCCTCGAAGGACGCTTCATTACCCTGGAAAAACTCGACGCGGCGCGCCATGGCGACGGTTTGTGGACGGCGCTGGAAGGGCCGAATTCAGACCCCAAGCTGTGGGATTACCTGCCCTACGGTCCGTTTGATCAGCGTGACGAATTCAACGCCTGGCTGACGCGCCACGCCGCCGACACCGATCCATGGTTCTACGCCATCGTCGATCAGGCCACGGGCGCGGTCGAGGGTGTCGTGAGCCTGATGTCCATCGTCCCGGCTCACGGCCGCATCGAAATCGGCCACGTTACTTTCAGCGCCGCCATGCAGCGCACGCCCAAAGGCACCGAAACGATTTACCTGCTGGCCAGGGAAGCTTTCGCGCTGGGCTACCGTCGTCTGGAGTGGAAATGCAACGGCGACAATGCCCGCTCCAAGCGTGCCGCCGATCGTTTCGGGTTCAGCTACGAAGGCACTTTCCGCCAGCACATGGTGGTCAAAGGCAAGAATCGCAACACGGCCTGGTATTCGATACTGGACAGCGAATGGCCTGACTTGCAAAAGGCATTCGAGGGATGGCTGGGCGAGGGCAATTTCGCGGACGGGCAACAGGTGAAGGGGCTGGAGGCGTTTCGCGGGTAATCACTGGCGCTTCAACCGTCGTCCGTTGGAGCGCCGCCCGCTCGCTCCCACGATCTTTTTACAACCTGACACATCAGCTGATCTGCCGATGCCGCCTCACCACGCCCATCTGCAAACCGAACGGCCGCAGAACCGCATTTAACGACTTCAACGTCGGATTGCCCTCGCCTTGTTCGATCTGGATCAGCGTCCTTACCGAAATCTTGCACATACGCGCGAACGGGCTCTGGTGCAGGCCGGCCCCTTCGACTCGCAAGCGTCTGACGGCGGCCCCTATCTCCAGACTGCCATCGGCAATCTCTTGCTGGACGCTTTCGATCAGCAGGGCGCGTGCATCCATGGAAAGCGTCATTGCAGCCCCCAGGCGATCAAGCGCTGGTCGAGGTTTCGCAACGCGATGGCAGGATGGTTGAACGTTGTTTGCGGCAAGCCACTGTCCCGCAGCAGGTCCGGCAGTGCTCGCAATTGCCGGGCATCACGGCGCAAGCGCTCGAAGGCATCCTGCGGATTGACGATGTCGGCCAATGCGCTACAGGCGGCGCGCCAGTCGACGTTGCCTGCCCGCTCGATGGTCTTGGGCCACTTTGTCGTTCGGGTGACGCCTTCAGCATCCATGACCATCGGCGCGAGGTCATAAATAGGGGCCAGACAATACGCGTCGGTGCCGCGAATGATCGCGGTGTTGCGGCCATGATTGTCCGAGTTGCCCAAGATCTGGTTGATCAGGTCGCGACGCAGGTATTCAGCCACCAGCTCCGGCACTTGGGCGTGTTGACCGGCCTGAGTCCATAGCTTGGCCAACAGCGTAACGACTTCCAGGTGACTCATTGCACTGCCCGCCAGCGTCACGCCCGCCAGCGAGTAGATAGACTCGACCGCAAACCGCTCGACCCCATTCACCGTTGTCTGACGATCAAAGCGCTTCATCCACAAGCTCGGCTTGTTCGCTTCCTCCAGCGCCAGATCGGCAGTGGCGACGGTCTCGATACCCAGCGTTTGCAGGGCCTTGTAGTACAGATGCTCGCTGCGAAGAATGTCTTGATCGTTTGCCAGTGCCTGATGACGCGCTAACTTGATGAACCAGTGCTCGCGGACCTGCGCGTCAGGCAGGATCGCATCCGGGTATAGGAGGCCATCCGCTCCCTGAGTCATCAATAACTTCGGCGCTTCACCACCGGCGCCCGTTGCACCGCCGATGGCCGCGCCCTGCTCGTAAGCGTACTCAAGGAAACGCTGATCACGGCTGACCACATCCTCGCGACTGAACCCCATCGGGTCGTCTACGTCCAGGGACTCGACCGATTCCTTGATGCGTAAATTGCCAACCGGGGCTGGCGTACAGCGCCCCAACAAATACAGGTCATCGCTCATGCCCTCAGGCTTTTCACGGCCCATATGCGCAATGAGAAAACGCTTGGCCGCCCCGGATGGAGCAATGTCATGCAGGAACGCCGGGGCTGCGGGCAATGAAATCGAGTCAAAATCCAGCGGCAGACGCGCGCTAACGGCCTGTGCGAATGGACTCTGGTAAGCGTCCAGATGGGCGTGGACGTAGGCAGACTTGTACGCAAAGCGACAAGGGCCGAGGAAACCTTGGGAAGGCTCGGCGAAGGACAAGGTCATGGCATCCTGCCAAATCCCGTTGCCATAGACCTGTAAGGTGAGATTGAACATGAACCACCTGCAATTAATTGCACTTACCCGGCAGTGCCGTCCGTTTAATCTGCACTATAGTGCATTTATTAACCGTTAAACGGGAAAAAACGCAATTTAATGCAGTGAGTCTGTAGGAACGCCGCCCGCTCGCGCCTACGAATGAGATTTGCGACAGCCACGCAAAAAAAAGGGAGCATTACGCTCCCCAAGAGGTTAATCGTTAAGACGTTTTGCCGAGGCTGTGATCAGCCTTCGATCTCGATCAAAATTTCGCCCGGATTCACGCGGTCGCCTTTGGCCACATGAATGGCCACGACCTTGCCGGCGATGGACGCCTGAACTTCGGTCTCCATCTTCATCGCTTCAGTGATCAGCACGGCCTGCCCGGCTTTGACGACGTCACCTTCCTTGACCAGCACATCAACGATGTTGCCTGGCATGGTGGTGCTGACGTGCCCCGGACCGGTAGCCTGGTTACGTTTACTGGCCCCGCCGCCGACAAACTCATTGAGCGGTTCGAACACCACTTCTTCAGGCATGCCGTCGATGGAAAGGTAGAAGTGGCGCTTGCCTTCGGATTTGACGCCGACACCCGTGATATCCACGCGGTAGCTCTCGCCATGCACATCGATCACGAACTCGGTCGGCACACCCTCGCCGCCCACCTTGCTCACGCCTCCGGCTTCGGGGATAGGCAGGAGTTCTTCGGGCTTCAAGGTACCGGCGGCACGCTCTTCGAGGAACTTGCGACCAATGTCCGGGAACATCGCGTAAGTCAGCACGTCTTCCTCAGACTTGGCGAGCGCACCGATCTCCCCGCGCAGCCGGGTCATTTCCGGCTTGAGCAGGTCCGCTGGGCGCACATCGATCAGCTCTTCGTTGCCGATGGCCTGACGACGCAATTTTTCATCCACCTCACCCGCCGCCTTGCCATAGCCGCCTTGCAGGTACAGCTTCACTTCATTGGTGATGGTCTTGTAGCGCTCGCCCGCCAACACGTTGAAGAACGCCTGGGTGCCGACGATCTGCGAGGTCGGGGTGACCAGCGGCGGATAACCCAGGTCTTTGCGAACCCGTGGAATCTCGGCCAGCACTTCGCTCATGCGATTCAGCGCGCCCTGCTCTTTGAGCTGGTTGGCGAGGTTGGAGATCATCCCGCCTGGCACCTGATTGACCTGCACTCGGGTGTCAACGGAAGTGAATTCGCTTTCAAACTGATGATATTTCTTACGCACGGCGTAGAAGTACAGGCCGATCTCTTGCAGCAATTCCAGATTCAGGCCGGTATCGAACTCGCTGCCCTTGAGCGCGGCGACCATCGACTCGGTGCCCGGATGGCTGGTGCCCCAGGCGAAGCTGGAGATGGCCGTATCAATGTGGTCGGCACCGTTTTCGATGGCTTTGAGCTGACACATGGCGGCCAGCCCGGCCGTGTCATGGGAATGGATGAACACCGGCAGGGATTGCTCGGTTTTGAGCGCCTTGACCAGCTCGCCCGTGGCGTAAGGGGTCAGCAGACCGGCCATGTCCTTGATCGCGACAGAATCGCAACCCATGGCTTCCATCTGTTTGGCCTGAGCCACAAAGGCGCCAATGGTGTGCACCGGGCTCGTGGTGTAGGCGATGGTGCCCTGGGCGTGTTTGCCTGCGGCTTTGACCGCTTCGATGGCCACACGCAGGTTACGCACGTCGTTCATGGCGTCGAAGATGCGGAACACGTCGATGCCGTTGACCGCCGCCTTGGCGACGAAGGCTCTGACCACATCGTCGCTGTAATGGCGATAGCCAAGCAGGTTCTGACCGCGCAACAGCATTTGCAGGCGCGTATTGGGCAACGCGGCGCGCAGCTGACGCAGACGCTCCCACGGATCTTCCTTCAGGAAGCGCACACAGGCATCGAACGTCGCGCCGCCCCAGCATTCCAGAGACCAGTAGCCCACTTTGTCGAGCTTGTCGCAGATCGGCAGCATGTCCTCGGTGCGCATGCGGGTCGCCAGCAGGGACTGGTGGGCGTCACGCAGAACGGTGTCAGTTACGAAAATTTTCTTGGACATTTACGTGTTCCTCACAGGCCTGCATGGGCGGCAATGGCGGCGGCGATGGCCAGGGCCAGCTCTTCGGGTTTGCGCTTGATCGAGTAGTTGGTCAGTTCCGGGTGGCTTTCAACAAAACTGGTGTTGAACTGACCGCTGCGGAATTCCGGGTTACGCAGGATTTCCTGGTAGTACGCGGCGGTGGTCTTCACGCCCTGCAGACGCATGTCGTCCAGCGCTCGCAGCCCGCGATCCATCGCCTCTTCCCAGGTCAGCGCCCAGACGATCAGCTTCAGGCACATGGAGTCGTAATACGGCGGAATCGTGTAGCCGGTGTAGATCGCGGTGTCGGTTCGCACGCCGGGGCCGCCGGGCGCGTAGTAACGGGTGATCTTGCCGAAGCTGGGCAGGAAGTTGTTTTTCGGGTCTTCGGCGTTGATCCGGAATTGCAGGGCAAATCCGCGATGGATGATGTCTTCCTGCTTGACCGACAACGGCAGGCCGGAAGCGATGCGGATCTGCTCACGGACGATATCAATGCCGGTGATTTCTTCGGTGATGGTGTGTTCCACCTGCACCCGAGTATTCATCTCCATGAAGTACACCTCGCCCTCAGCGAGCAGGAACTCCACGGTGCCGGCGTTCTCGTAACCCACGGCCTTGGCCGCTCGCACCGACAAATCACCGATGTAGGCGCGCTGTTCCGGCGTGAGTTGCGGGCTTGGGGCGATTTCGATGAGCTTCTGGTTGCGGCGCTGGATCGAGCAGTCGCGCTCGAACAGATGCACCACGTTGCCGAAACTGTCGCCCAGAATCTGCGCCTCAATGTGCTTGGGGTTGATGATGCATTTTTCCAGGAAGACTTCCGCCGAACCAAATGCCTTGGTCGCTTCGGAAATCACCCGCGGGAAAGCCTGTTCCAGTTCTTCCCGGCTGTTGCAGCGTCGGATGCCACGCCCGCCGCCACCGGAAGTGGCCTTGAGCATGACCGGATAACCAATGCGGTCGCCCTCCACCAAGGCTTCGGCAATGTCTGCGACGTTGCCTTCGGTGCCTGGCGTCACAGGAACACCGGCTTTGATCATGCTGCGACGGGCTTCGGTCTTGTCACCCATGCGGCGGATGACTTCGGCAGAAGGCCCGATGAACTTGAGGCCACGTTCGGCGCAGATATCCGCCAGTTCCGCGTTTTCCGAGAGGAATCCGTAACCGGGGTGCAAGGCATCACAACCGGTTTCCATGGCCAGATTGACCAGCTTGCGCGGGTCCAGGTAACCGGCCAGCGGCTCGGCCCCGATGCTGTGGGCCTCATCAGCGCGTTTGACGTGCAGCGCGTGACGGTCGGCGTCGGAATAGATCGCTACGGAGCGGATGCCCATTTCGGCGCAGGCGCGCACGATACGGACAGCGATCTCACCGCGGTTGGCGATCAGGATTTTTGTTATCACGAGTATTTCCTCGACCATTGAACAGACGAACCGGCAAAGCCGCTCGGCGCAGAAACCGGATATCGCTTCGGTCACTGCTTTTTTGTAACTGCACATGTGGTGCCTTGTCGCAGGAACACCCTATGCCGGATCGAGGATTAACAAAAATGAGTAAATATTGGGATGACTATAAGTAAAAGCTTATAGTTGGCGCTTCAGCTATTGGAGGGAGGCGCTGCAAATGCGTAAGTCATTGATGCGTATGACATTGCGTCAATTACGGATTTTCAACGAAGTCTGTGATTTGCGCTCGTACAGTCGCGCGGCGGATGAAATGGCCCTCACCCAACCGGCTGTCAGCTTGCAGATACGCCAGCTTGAAGAGCTGATCGGCCAGCCGCTGTTCGAATATGTCGGCAAAAAACTGTACCTGACCGAGGCCGCCGAGGCGCTGCAACTGGCCAGCCGCGACATTTTCGGGCGGCTGGAAAGCCTGGACATGCAACTCACTGATCTGCAGGGCTCGCTGCAAGGCCAGCTCAAGCTGGCGGTCGAGTCGAGCTGCAAGTACTTCGTGCCGCATCTGTTCGCCGCCTTCAAGCGCAACTACCCGGAAGTCATCCTCAACCTGACGGTCGTCAACCGTGCGCAGGTCATCAAACGCCTTTCCGACAACCGCGATGACCTGGTGGTGATGTCCATGGTGCCGCAGGACATGGGGCTGGAGTTTCTGCCCTTTCTGAACAATCCGATTGTCGCGGTGGCGCCGCCCGACCACGCGCTGTGCAGCGGACAACCTCTGACGCTGAAGGACCTGGAGCCCTATCCGCTGCTGATTCGCGAAAACGGTTCGGGAACGCGCAAAGCGTGCGAGGAATATTTCAAGGACAAGCGCGTGCATTTCACACAGACACTGGAGGTTGCGTCCCACGAAGCGCAGCGCGAATGCGTCGTGGCCGGGCTGGGCATTGCGTTGCTCACCCGGCATGCCGTCAGCCTGGAACTCGCCACTGGCTTGCTCATCGAGCTGCCCGTGGCGGAGTTGCCGTTGTATCGCAGTTGGTGCGTGGTGCAAGCGCGGGACAGACGCCTGTCACCCGTGGCTCACGCCTTCCTTGGGTTCATCCGCACCGAACGCGCAAAGATCAGCCAGCTTGTCGAGCGTTTCGACGGGCGCCTTCCGACGTCTTAGAGGCTTGCCAGAAATTGCCGGACATACTGTCATCGAAGTCTGAGAGAGCTTGATTCAGTTTGCGCTCTTCCGAATAGCTTTCGATCGCACGGCGAAACGCCATACGGCGCTGGTCTTCCTGCTGACGACGGGTTTTGACGGTGCTGTTGGAGTCATCATGATGCCGAGCCATATCCTGTCTCCCAATGCGTTTGTGGGATTACAGAATGGGCATCATTGGTGACGAATAGAGGGCGCAACGATGACGAATTGATGACGAATCCGTCAGGCCATCAATCCTCGTGGGATTTGACCGACTTGGGCGACAGGCGAAGGCTGCGAAGGCTGCGTTTAACGCTCTTCAAGTGATTGACCAGGCTCGGCCCACGGGCCATGGCAACGCCCATGGCCAACACGTCGATCACCACCAGGTGGGCGATACGCGAGGTCAGCGGGGTGTAGATTTCCGTGTCTTCGTGCACGTCGATGGCCAGGTTCACCGACGACAGCTCTGCCAATGGCGTCTGGCTCGGGCATAAGGTGATCAAGGTGGCGCCGCTTTCCCGGACCAGATTGGCGGTAATCAGCAAATCCTTGGAGCGACCGGACTGGGAAATGCACACCGCGACATCCGTAGGCTTCAACGTCACCGCCGACATGGCCTGCATGTGCGGATCGGAATAGGCCGCTGCACTGAGCAGCAACCGGAAGAACTTGTGCTGGGCATCTGCCGCCACCGCGCCAGACGCGCCAAACCCGTAGAACTCCACACGCTTGGCCGCCGCCATGGCGCTCACCGCCAACTGCAAGGCGTGGGGATCAAGGTTCTCGCGCACTTCCATCAAGGTGTGCAGCGTGGTGTCGAAAATCTTCAGGCTGTAGTCGGCAACCGAGTCGTCTTCATGAATCGCGAACTGACCGAAACTCGCCCCCGCCGCCAGGCTTTGCGCCAGTTTGAGCTTCAGGTCCTGAAAACCGGTGCAACCGATTGCGCGGCAGAATCGCACGATGGTGGGTTCGCTGATGCCGACGCTGTGAGCCAGATCGGCCATGGAACTGTGCATCACAGCCGCAGGGTCGAGCAGCACGTGATCGGCGACTTTAAGTTCCGATTTGCGTAGCAGATCGCGTGACTGGGCAATGTGTTGCAGGAGATTCAAGGGGCAGACTCGATAAAGGTTACGTTGGCCGGGATGTAGCTTTCTTGTAGTTATACTACATGACCTGCGGGACGCCCAGTTAAACGAGCTTGGCCCGTTATGCGCCGGTGATTGAGGGACATATCCAAAGATGATGTAGGAAGCAGCCGACGTTACCCGCCATCTCTGGTGGCATAGTCATTCAAAACCCCTGCCAACGCTCCCGCTTCAATCGGCCGACTGATCAAATAACCCTGCACCTCGTCACAGCCGTTGGTCTTGAGAAAGTCCAGTTGCGCCTCATTCTCGACCCCCTCCGCCACGACCTGCAAACCGAGGCTATGGGCCATGGCAATGATCGCGCGGGTGATCGCCGCGTCTTCGGTGCCCTCACCCAATCCGCGAATAAATGCCTGGTCGATTTTTACGTAGTCCACCGGGAAGCGCTTGAGGTAACTCAGGGAAGAATAGCCGGTGCCGAAATCGTCGATAGCCAGTTTCACGCCCAATTCGCGCAACTGATGAAAGGTCGCGATGATGTGTTCCACGCTGTCCAGCAGTTGGCTCTCGGTGAGTTCCAGTTCCAGCCATTGCGGCGCCAGACCGGTTTCTTCCAGAACCTGACGCACCAGACTGACCAGCTTGCCCTGACGCAACTGATGCACGGACAGGTTGACCGAAACGCGCATCGGGTCGAGCCCCTGGCGTTGCCATTCACAGGCCTGACGGCAGGATTCGCGCAACACGAACTCACCGATAGCGCCAATCAGGCCGGTCTCCTCTGCCAACCCGATAAAATCCCCCGGCGGCACCATGCCCATCTCGGGGTGACGCCAACGCACCAGGGCCTCGACCGCATTGAGCCGACCGGAAGCCAGGCACAGCTTGGGTTGATAGAAAACTTCCAGCTGGCGCTCTTCGATGGCCTTGCGCAGCTGGATTTCCAGCTGTAAGCGCTCGAGGGTGCTGGCTTGCAGGCTTTCGGTGTAGAACTGGAAGTTGTTTCCGCCCAGATGCTTGGCATGTTGCATCGCCATATTGGCCTGGCTGACCAGCGCCGGAATCTCCCGTGCGGAGTCCGGCAACAGGCTGATTCCCACCGAGGCGCTGACCACCAATTCATGGCCCCCCACCGCAATGGGCGTGCGCAATTTGGCCAACAGTCGGCTGGTCACCCGGGCCAGACTGGACAAGTTAGCGTAGGCATCGAACAACACGGCAAACTCGTCCCCCGACAGCCGGGCGATGGTGTCGGCTTCAGGCAGCGCGCTGGTCAATCGACGGGCCACCTGCTTGAGCAACAGGTCAGCGACGTCATGGCCGAGGCTGTCGTTGAGCAGTTTGAAACGGTCCAGATTGATATGCAGCAATGCCAGGCTTCGACCGCCCTGACGAACGCGCAGATTCGCTTCGCGCAGGCGCTCGGTGAACAGTGAGCGATTGGCCAGCCCGGTCAGCTCATCGAAGTGCGTCAAATAGCGCATGCGCTGTTCGGATTCCCGCCGCGCGGAAAGATCGGCGAAGAAGCCGACAATATGACTCACCTTCCCAGCCGGATCGCGCACGGCGCTCAACTGCAACCACTGGGGATACAGCTCGCCGTTCTTGCGGGTTTCAACCAATTCGCCTTGCCAGCTTCCGGTCTGCTCCAGCGCCTGATGAATGGCCTGGAAATGACGGCGGGCATCGCGGCTGCTGGCCACTTCTGTCACTTTGCGTCCCACCAGGTCTTCGTGCTGGTAGCCCGTGACCCGACTGAACGCCTGATTGAAGGTGAGAATGGTGTAGTCAGGGTCGAAGATCACGATGCCTTCGCTGGCCGCCTCAAATACCGTCGCAGCCAGGCGCGGCGGGCTTTGGCTGAGCGTCTGGTTAGCCTCTTCCAGCTCAAGCGTGCGCTGGGCAACGCGCTCTTCCAGGCCCGCCTGCGCTTCACGCAAGCCCTGCTCGGCGTTGCGACGCTGTTCGATTTCCCGGGCCAGTTCACAATTGAGCTGGTCGCTTCTGGCTTGTGCCTGCTGCAGATGTTCGATCAGAGCCTGATTCTGAAAACGCCGGTTCAGCCCGCGCTCGATCAACCGGTTCACCTGCCAGGCGACCACGATAAGCGCGAACATAAGAATCAGCCCGAGCCAGCCCCAGCCACGCAACGGAACATCGCCCCCCCAAAACAGATAAATGATCGGTGGCAGCAGGCAGGGCAACGTAAAGGTCAGGAACGCCGGGATACTGGCGGCATAGGCGACGCTGGCAGACAAGGTGGCTGCGCCAATCAGGCCAAATACCCAGGCCTGCTGCTGGAAGTTTTCCACCGGCACCAACACCAGCGCGGCGCTGGCCAGCGTCAGCCCGCTGGCCCCGGCCCCCAGCAGGAACATCCGCCCCCAGACGGGCTGCGCCTGTCGGTCCGGGGAAGCACCGCGAAACGCCGCAGCCTGGATAACGCGCAGGCTGATCAGCGCTGACAGCCAGCCCAGCCAGATGGCCACCAGCAGGTAGCGTTGCGGGCTCCACAGCAGCCAGGCGCAGACCAGGCCATTGATAAACATGAGCAGTGTTGGCAACAACGAGCCTTGATACAACAGACGTGTGCGCTCGACCGCCAACTGGGTGGCGAACTGCCGGGGGATGGTGCGCCGGTCAGCAGCGGTCGCTTCCTCGGCACTGAAGCTGAAAGTCATGGCGGATTCTTATAATGGTAAGGGCCTTGAGCGTGCGCGGAGCATACACAAGCGCCGCCACGGACCAAACTGTCTCGCTCAATATAAATAGCAGTCAGGTGTGCTTTTTGTGCGTACGCAGATCAATTATTCGACGGCGGGCCACGGTTGTTTCGGCTGACTGGCCGGTCGTCCGGCACTGCGCGTTTATCGTCTGGTGCAAAGCATGGTTTGCCCGGTTTCGCTCGGCACCCTAGAATGCGCCGATGCGCGATGACCTCTCCCTTCTGCTTAACTCCCTCAACGATGCCCAACGCCAGGCCGTAGCTGCCTCCGTGGGTCGTCAGTTGGTCCTGGCCGGCGCTGGTTCCGGCAAAACCCGTGTGCTGGTGCACCGCATCGCCTGGTTGATCCAGGTCGAGCAAGCCTCGCCACACTCCATTTTGTCGGTGACGTTCACCAACAAGGCGGCTGCGGAGATGCGCCACCGCATCGAGCAACTGATGGGGATCAACCCGGCAGGCATGTGGGTCGGCACCTTCCACGGCCTGGCGCACCGCTTGTTGCGGGCGCACTGGCAGGAAGCGGGGCTGTCGCAGACGTTCCAGATCCTGGACAGCGATGATCAGACGCGTCTGGTCAAGCGGGTCATCCGCGAGCTGGGCCTGGACGAGCAGCGCTGGCCTGTCAAACAGGCCCAGTGGTTCATCAATGGCCAGAAAGACGAAGGCCTGCGCCCCAAGCATATCCAGGCCAGCGGTGATCTGTTCCTGGCCACCATGAAGTCGATCTACGAAGCCTACGAAGTGGCTTGCCAGCGTGCCGGGGTCATCGACTTTTCCGAGCTGCTGCTGCGCGCCCTTGACCTGTGGCGTGACAATCCCGGCCTGCTTGCCCATTACCAGCGCCGCTTCCGCCATGTTCTGGTCGACGAATTCCAGGACACCAACGCCGTGCAGTACGCCTGGTTGCGTCTGTTGGCCCAAGGCGGCGACAGCTTGATGGTGGTGGGCGATGACGATCAGTCCATCTACGGCTGGCGCGGCGCGAAAATCGAGAACATTCACCAGTATTCCGATGACTTTCCCGACACCGAAGTCATCCGCCTGGAACAGAACTATCGCTCCACCGCCAGCATCCTCAAGGCGGCCAACGGCCTGATCATCAACAACAGCGGCCGCATGGGCAAAGAGCTGTGGACGGATGTCGGCGATGGCGAACTGATCAATCTGTATGCCGCCTTCAACGAGCACGACGAAGCCCGTTACGTAGTGGAAACCATCGAGAGCGCACTCAAGACGGGGCTGGCGCGCAGCGATATCGCCATTCTTTACCGCTCCAACGCCCAGTCGCGGGTGCTTGAAGAAGCGTTGCTGCGCGAGCGGATTCCGTACCGAATTTATGGTGGCCAGCGCTTCTTCGAACGCGCCGAAATCAAGAACGCCATGGCTTACCTGCGCCTGCTGGAAGGCCGCGGCAACGATGCGGCGCTTGAGCGGGTCATCAACGTGCCTGCGCGGGGGATCGGCGAAAAAACCGTTGAGGCCATTCGTCAGCACGCGCGCCATGCCGATGTGTCCATGTGGGAAGCCACGCGCCAACTGATCGCCAATAAAGGCTTGACCGGGCGGGCTGCCGGGGCGCTGGGTCTGTTCGTCGAACTGATCGAAAACCTGGCCGCCAAGGTCATGGAAATGCCGCTGCACCTGATGACACAAACGGTCATCGAGCAATCCGGCCTGATCAACTATCACAAGGAAGAGAAAGGCGAAAAAGGCCAGGCCCGGGTAGAAAACCTTGAGGAACTGGTCAGCGCGGCGCGCAACTTCGAGAACGCCGAAGAAGATGCCGAGCTGACGCCACTGGCGGCGTTCCTGGGCCATGCTTCCCTGGAAGCCGGCGATACTCAGGCTGAAGAGCACGAAGACGGCATTCAGTTGATGACGCTGCACAGCGCCAAGGGCCTGGAGTTCCCCTACGTGTTCCTGGTGGGCATGGAAGAAGGCTTGTTCCCGCACAAGATGAGTCTGGAAGAACCGGGCCGTCTTGAAGAGGAACGGCGTCTGGCGTACGTCGGCATCACCCGCGCCATGCAACAGCTGGTCATGACTTATGCCGAAACCCGACGCCTGTACGGCAGTGAAACCTACAACAAGGTTTCACGCTTCGTACGCGAGATTCCGCCGTCGCTGATCCAGGAAGTGCGCCTGTCCAATAGCGTCAGTCGCCCATTTGGTGGCACGCAAAAAGTCAGCACCAGCAGCCTGTTCAACGGCACCGGAATCCCGGATACAGCTTTCAGCCTGGGCCAGCGTGTGCAACATGCGGTGTTTGGCGAAGGCGTCATCCTGAACTTCGAAGGCGCAGGCGCCCAGGCGCGGGTACAGGTCAATTTCGCGGAAGGCAGCAAGTGGCTGATGATGGGCTACGCGAAGCTGGAAGCAATTTGAGTCGAAACGATCATTCGCGAGATGACTGTGCGGAGGGTCGGCTTCAGCCGGGAATTGTTGTTCACCTCGTGGGACCTTCACGCCTCGTGGGACCAGCTTTAGCCGGGAAGAAGCCAGGGCGTTCGCTGCATCTGCCTCGCCTGAAATATCCCTTCCCGGCTAAAGCCGGTCCCACGGTGCGAACGCCTACAGAACCCGGCCGCGAGCTGCCTGACAAGACCGTCCAGCTTTTGGGGGGCAGTTCAGATCGCGGGACCTTCAGGGCTCGTGGGACCTGCTTTAGCCGGGAAGACACCAGGGCGTTCGGTGCATCTGCATCGCCTGAAATACCCTTCCCGGCTAAAGCCGGTCCCACAGTGCGAACCCCTACAGAACCCGGCCGCGAGCTGCCTGACAAGACCGTGCAGCTTTTGGGGGGTCAGTTCAGATCGCGGGACCTTCATACCTCGTGGGACCGGCTTCAGCCGGGAAGACACCAGGGCCTTCGGTGCATCTGCATCGCCTGAAATACCCCTTCCCGGATAAAGCCGGTCCCACGGTGTCAGGAAGGTCGTGCGAACGCGGCGCCGTCTCAGCTTGAATCTTCCGCCTGTCAGCTCCATATAGAAGATCAGGCCCGATGAAGACTTCCTACAGAACTTTCACCTACGGCCTACAGACCAACCTTTATAGGGTCTTCAGGCTTTTACGCAAAAGCCGGAAACATTTGGCCGCTAGCCAGATACACAGGCTCTATGCAAGATGGCGCGCGTGCAATCCACAAACGGGAATACCCTTATGCAACGTTTTCTAAGCATCGCTATGGCGCTTTGCATCGGGCTCACCATGAGCCTTGATGTCAACGCTGCGCGTCTCGGTGGCGGCAAGAGCATGGGCTCGGCGCCGACACATCAGGCGCGCCAGACTGCTCCTGCCACCCCTGCTGCTGCGCCTAATGCTGCCGGTCGTCCTGCGGCCGCTGCAAGCGGTGCCTCGCGCTGGCTCGGCCCATTGGCCGGTCTCGCTGCCGGTGGCCTGCTCGCTTCCATGTTCATGGGCGACGGCTTCCAGGGGATGCAGATCTTCGACATCCTGATCATGGCGGTCATCGCCTTCCTGATCTTCCGCTTCATCGCGGCCCGTCGTCGCAAGCAACAAGACCCGCAAATGGCCACGGCTGCCGGTCCTGCTGCTTATCAGCGTGAAAGCGCTCAACAGCCTGCGCAAAACCCGATCTTCGGTGGCGGTTCTTCTGCGGCCGCAGCGCCCGTGATCAACGCACCGGCATGGTTTAATGAAACCCGCTTCATCGAAGCCGCCCGTAGTCACTTCCAGTCGCTGCAACAGCACTGGGATGCCAACGAGATGGACAAGATCTCGGAGTTCGTGACCCCGCAAATGCTGCAGTTCCTGAAAAAGGAACGTGCTGATCTGGGCGACGGCTTCCAGTCGACCTACATCGACAACCTGAACGTTCAGCTTGACGGCGTGGATGATCGTGCAGACAAAACCATCGCGACGCTGACCTTCAGCGGCGTTTCCAAGACTTCGCGTTTTGACCAGGGCGAAGTGTTCAGCGAGAGCTGGAACATGGAGCGCGCTCAAGGCGACGACCAGCCTTGGTTGCTGGCCGGGATCCGCCAGAACGGCTGATCCGCTGCGTAGGAAAGCGTCACCCGAAACCCCGGACTTGTCCGGGGTTTTGTTTTATCCGTTCGAATAGTTATTTTGAGAAAGGCTTTACGCTACTGTATAAACCGCGCCATCAGTTTAGAGGAGCCAGGCCGTGGAAGAAGTCATTGAACAGTTACGCGAAGCGAATGAACCTGTCCCGGTTCCGCTGGAGTTGCCTGACGAAGATCAATTGGTTGAGGTCGAAGAGCAGCTATTCATCAACATCCCGTTCGTCTTCAAGGAATTCCTGCTGACGGTCAGCGATGTGGTGTATGGCAGCCTGGAACCGGTGACCATCACCGATCCGGGATCGCATACCTACCTTCCCGAAGTAGCCGCCAATGCGTGGGACATCGGCGTTCCCCGTGAATTGATCCCGATCTGCCAGGATGGCGAAGACTACTACTGCGTCGAAGAAGACGGCACCGTGGTGCTGTGGTCCGGCGAAGAAGAGCTGGTCACTGAAGAAAGCTGGGAATCGGTCTGGCACTGGGCGCGGGACGTCTGGCTGGAAAGCTGAGTTCCACACGCCGCACTCAGGAGCCGTGCCGGCGCTCAATGCTCGGACGGCTCCTGATGATTGCCCAGGGTTTCCAGCAACGCGATCTGCATGCGCGTATGCACACGGATAAACCAGCGCCACGCGACGGCAGCGACAATCGCCGCAATGATTGCAATCAGAATCAACAGTTCGCTGGTCGGCAGAATGCTCGCTGACAAGGCCGCCAGCAGCAGGAAAATCCCCAGCAACGACAATAACGGAATGACCTCTGCGATCACCTTGCGCACGCGCGCCGTATGACGACCCGCCATCTCCGGCTTGACCCCCATTTCAGCCAGCAACATCGACAGCGCCTTGAGCTTTCTGTAAGCCGCGATCAGAAAAGGCAGCGACAGCAACAGCGCTGCGCCGCAAATCCAGGCTTTCTGCTGGCTCACATCAGTGACCCACTCGCTCATGCACTGGCCGATGTGTTTGGCGAAGTAGCCGCCGCCAAAGAAAATCGCCATCACCAGTGCCAGATTGACCCCCACCTGCAGCAGGATCCTGCGGATCATCGACGCCAGCAGTGCGCCTTCGCCCTGGGGTTGAATGCTGCGCAACCATTCGCCATACATGCCGAACACCCGGGCCACGCGTTGCGGCACGATGCTCGCCAGCTTGTGGGACAGCGGATCCGCTGCGCGTATCAGATACGGTGTCAGCAGCGTGGTGATCACCGAAACGGCCACGGCCACCGGGTATAAAAAGTCGCTGGTGACCTGCAACGTCACCCCCAGTGTCGCGATGATGAAGGAGAATTCGCCGATCTGCGAAAGGCCCATTCCGACGCGCAGTGAGGTTTTGCCGTCATTGCCGGCGATAAACGCACCAAGGCCACAGGACAGTATCTTGCCCAGTACGACGGCAACCGTAATGACAGCGATCGGCCAGGCGTAATCGAGGAGGATTTGCGGATCAATCATCAGGCCGATGGCGACAAAGAAAATCGCGCAGAACATGTCGCGAATGGGTTCTACCAAGCGCTCTATTTTCAGCAACTGACGAGACTCGGCCATGATTGCTCCGATCAAAAACGCGCCCAGGACCATGCTGTATTCCAGCTTGACCACCAGCAGACAGAAGCCGAAACACAGGCCCAGCACCGTGACCAGCAGCATCTCGTTGCTTTCGAATTTCGCAACGTAGCCCAGCAGACGCGGCACCAGCAAAATACCAATCACCAACGCCACAATCATGAACAGAGAAAGCTTCCCCACCGTGGAGAATACCTCCCCGGAACTGACGTTCCCGCTGACGGCGAGCCCTGACAGCAGCGCGATAATGCCAATCCCCAGAATGTCCTCGACGATGAGCACGCCAAAGATCAACTGGGCAAAGTGTTGGTTTTTCATCTTCAGATCGTTGAGCGCCTTGACGATGATGGTCGTCGAGGAAATCGCCAGAATCGCGCCGAGGAACAGAGAATCCATGGGATTCCAGCCGAAGAACTGACCGATCTCGTAACCGATCCAGATCATCAGGGTGATTTCCAGAAACGCCGCGATAAACGCCGTGGCACCCACCTTGAACAGTTTGCGCAGGCTAAATTCGAGGCCGAGGCAGAACATCAGGAAAATCACCCCCAATTCGGCGAGGGTCTTGATGGTCTGCTCGTCGTGGATAAAGCCGAACGGCGGTGTGTGCGGGCCAATAATGAAACCCGCTACGATATAACCCAGTACCACCGGCTGCTTCAGACGATGAAAGAGAATGGTGACAACCCCCGCCACCAGCATGATGACCGCCAGATCCTGAATAAAACTGATGGCATGCATGGTTTCGGCTCCTTGAGTGGTCGGCCTCGTAGCCTCGCCACTGCGAGACCGTCAGGGCGAAAATTCGGCTTATTGCGTAGGAAATAACCCGATCCACGGGCTTTCGCAGGTTAACACCGCGCATTCCTTGGGAAAGCCGGTGCAATATATGGAAACAGATCGCTACGGGCGCGTGACGGCATCTGTTCGCCGTGCGTCCCGATAACTGTTCTTGTTGATAAACGACCCATAAGCACCGCCATAAGGTGCAACCCCAACCCCGAACGCCTTGATCGTGAGTACGCTATGGAACCCGGAAACGCCCAGCTGTCGATGACTGTTTTGATGACCCCGGACATGGCCAACTTTTCTGGCAACGTCCACGGTGGCACCCTTCTGAAATACCTGGACGAAGTGGCATACGCGTGTGCCAGCCGTTACGCGGGCCGCTATGTCGTGACCTTGTCGGTGGATCAGGTGATCTTCCGCGAGCCGATTCACGTGGGCGAGCTGGTGACCTTCCTGGCGTCAGTCAATTACACCGGCAATACGTCGATGGAAGTCGGCATCAAGGTGGTGACGGAGAACATCCGTGAGCGCTCGGTACGTCATACCAACAGTTGTTTCTTCACCATGGTGGCCGTGGACGACCAGCGCAAACCGGCCAGCGTCCCGCCACTGGAGCCCGAAAGCCCTGATGGCAAGCGCCGCT
Organism: Pseudomonas sp. DWP3-1-2; assembly: GCF_049896285.1. NCBI lineage: Bacteria > Pseudomonadati > Pseudomonadota > Gammaproteobacteria > Pseudomonadales > Pseudomonadaceae > Pseudomonas > Pseudomonas sp. DWP3-1-2. The sequence continues at coordinate 96,809 of NZ_JAFCTZ010000007.1, forward strand.
ACATCCAGGCCCAACAGCGCCGGCAGATTCGTCAGGAGCTGGAAAAGCGTTATCAGGACATCAAGGACGAGGCGCTCTAGAAACAGATGAATCCCTCTTACAACCTCACCGCGTCAAACTTCACCCGAGGATGAGCGATTCGGTCCTGGGCGCGGACCAGTTCCAGCTCGTAGCTGCCACAGGCCTGGGTTTCCAGCAGGACTTCATGCACCGCCGCGGCGGCGAATTCAAAAGCGGCCACGAGCTCGTCCCCCAATAGAATGCGCGCCAGGAACAACCCGGAAGTCAGGTCGCCAACCCCCACTGGCTGACGTGGAAAGGCCAGTAGCGGGCGACGCAGATGCCAACTGGCGTCAGCGGTCACCAGTAACATTTCAAAGCCGCCAGTGGCCTTGCCGGGGTAATCCAGGTGCTTGACGACAATGGCTTTGGGCCCACGCGCCAATAACGCCTGAGCCATCGTCAGGCAATCGGCCAGAGAATCCGGTTTGCGCCCGGAAAAACTGTCCAGCTCCAATTGATTGGGGCACATGAAATCCGCCACCGCTGCCGCCTCTTCCAGCAAAAAATCACTGACTTCGGCCGGAACGATGCAGCCTTTTTCCGGATGCCCCATCACCGGATCACACAGGTACAGCGCCCTGGGATTGGCTGCCTTGATCTGTGCGACCCCCGAAAGTATCGCCCGCCCCTGCGCCGCGCTGCCCAGATAACCCGAAAGCACCGCGTCGCAATTGCCCAGCTCACCAATGGCGGCGATGCCATTGATCAACTCAGGTATCTGGTGCGGCGCAAGCACTTCGCCAGCCCATTGCCCGTATTGGGTGTGGTTGGAGAACTGCACCGTGTTCAGCGGCCAGACATTGACCCCGACGCGCTGCATCGGAAACACAGCGGCGCCATTGCCAGCATGGCCGAACACAACATGGGACTGGATGGCGAGCAAGTGAGGCGTACGTTTCATGAATAGATCCTGAACACGATGCAAATGCAGTAATGAGAAATTTAAGTCGCGCAGTATGGCTCGAAATCCTCAGAGACAGTTAAGCTGGAGACTCTTCGTTGGAGCGCCCTTTTCATGCTGACCCTGGGAAATATGTTCGTCTTGATGGTGCTTGCGAGTGGCGCGGCCTGGTTATGGCATTCCCACGGCTTGCGCGAACGTGCGCTGGAGCGGGTCAAGCAACACTGCGCGAAACTGGATCTGGAGTTGCTGGACGGCAACGTCGCCCTGCGACGCCTCACCTTCGCCCGGGATGCTCAAGGCCGCAAACGTCTGGCGCGTGTGTATAACTTCGAATTCACGGTCACGGGGGAACAGCGCCACCCGGGCACAATCACCCTGTTCGGTGCCCACAGTGCGCAGATCGAGCTGGCACCCTACCCGTTCGAAATCAAGACGCCACCACCTTCCGCGCAGATCATCCAGTTGAGCGATTGGCGGCAGGAACATAATAAGTGGAAGCAGTAGATCACGAACGCCCTGTGGATAACGTGCGCTAGAGCAAGCATGCCGCCAGTTGCGCCTGCAATATGGCTTCGTCCTGCGCCTGACTGAAGATCAATTCCAGACGCGTATCCTTGCGCCATTCGCTGGTTTTCCACGCCACCGCTGCGCCCTCGAGAGCATTAGCCGAAAACCAGCCCGCCGGGCTGTGGATAACCAGCTTGGCCCGACGCCAGTGCAGGTTGTTCAGCCACTGCTCAACCCGCTGCAGGTCGAAACGCTGGTCGGGATGCCAGCGCCAACCGATGCTCCACCCTTCCGGCTGACCTTGGCTAAGGCAAATGGGCTGGCGTGAATCGACCCATACCGCGGGCAGCTGCCCCATACTCATGGGCAGCACGATGTTATCCACACGAGCGTTATCCACAGCTGCGCGCTGACCCACGCCGGGCACATTTGAAAGTGGCAATGCGCCGTTTTCAGTCCAGAACAGTGGACGATCCGGCAGAGCCTGGGCGATGCGCTGCCGCTCCCCTGTGTCCAACTCTGCGGATTTGTTCATCACCAGCAATCCTGCTTCCGCCAAAGCCGCCTGTTGACTGGGCGGCAGGGCCCGACCTTCGGCGAGGGCCAGCGAATCAAGCACCATCACACCCGGCTGAACAGCCAGCACCCCTTGCCAGGGCGCCTCACGCAATTGCTTGATCAACTGCGCCGGATGGCCGAGTCCGGAAGGCTCGATCAGCAAGCGATCCGGCCTGGCCTTGCGCAGCAAACGAGCCAGCCCGATCTGAAAAGGCGCGCCGTTGACGCAGCATAGGCAGCCACCCGCGACTTCGCCCAGTGAGATACCATCGGCGTCGGTGGCCAACAGCGCGGCGTCCAGGCCGATCTGACCAAACTCGTTGATCAGAATCGCCCAGCGTTCATGCGCCGGTTTTTGGGCCAGCAAATCCTTGATGAGACTGGTCTTGCCAGCCCCCAGGGGACCGCTGATGACGTGGGTCGGAATGTTGTGCAGCATGTGGGTCGCTTCTGACGATGGCGAAATAACGAATTCAGGAAGGCAATCATGCGCGTGATCAAGCGGCCGGTGGGGCTGGCATTGATGCTGCTGGCGATAACATCCAGTCAGGTGTGGGCTCAGGCATGCGTGGTGCGTGCGCAAGGGGAGCGACTTGACGTGAAGGTTTGCCAGGAAAACCGCAACATTCCTGAAAAGCTCTTCAAGGACGGCTTCTGCCAGCCGCAACTGCCTGGGCAAAAAGTCGATGTCACCTTCCTGGAACAATGCCCGACGGGCGCATTTGGCGTGTGCAGCAACGCGCAAGTCGCCAATATGCCTTATCGCGAGAACATTCACTATTACGGCGTCGCCAGTGATGCTCACTACCTCAAACCGTTCTGCGAAGGGCAAAGTCAGGGGCAGTGGCTGGTGCCGTGAGCCGGACGAAGAATCCCCGTCACGACCATCGGATCAGCGCTACGCCAGCCAGTCCAGAGTCAGCAACAAGCGACGCCCGCCATTTCGGGGCTGGGGCGAGCGATGCACCAGGCCAAAGCCTTCGTTGCCGATCCAGCGCTCACCTTTGAGCAACGCGACGTCGCCGCTGTTGATCTGCTGGATCTTCAACGGATCCTGCGGTTCGGCTTCCGGGCGGCCCAACTGGGTGCGGTCAATGGCTCCTTCCTTAAGCCATTGGCTGCCGATTCCGGCATAGGTCGTGATCAGCCGGACCGGCACGTGATCGACGTGAAAGCGCGGGCACATCGCCTTGTCCAAGACCCGAAGACGCAAGCCGATGCATTTCGCCCCCAGCAGGCACGCGTAGGCGCTGACCAGCCAGGAGACGTCAGCGATAAAACCTGAATACCCTTCCAGGTCCGCATACGCCGACGCAAGGCCGCGCAGACCAAGTTCGGCGTCTTCATCGACGATGTCCAGGGTCATGGATTCAGCCAAAGGTTCTTCCAGTGACAGCAGCAACTTGCCGAAATCCTCGATGTGCGCGGGCAACTGGCGCTGCCAGATCGCCAGGTTGACATCGTTTTCAAGGATTTTGCCGAGTACTTCGGGCTTGTCCGCCTGGACCTGGCGAATCAATGGCCGCCATTTCAAAGAGGGGGCAAGCATCAGGCCACCTCCTCTTCATGCCAGGGGCCAAACGGATCGGGCAACGTGTACCAGCCGTTGATCCCCATCGCCATTTCCGCGTCTGTCAGCAAGCACGTGTCCAGCTCTGCCGTGAGTTGGGCGAAGTCGATGTTTTGCCCGATGAAAACCAGTTCCTGACGGCAGTCCCCGGTGTGCGAACTCCAGGTTTGCATGATCGCGTCATTACTTTCTTTGTCCTCTGGCCAATGCACGACAGGCACGAAGCGCCACCAACGACCGGCGAACCCATGGCGCATCAAACCGCCTGCCTGGGACCAACTGCCTGCGTCTTTGGGTTTGCTGGCCAGCCAGAAAAAGCCCTTGGAGCGCAGCAGTTTGCCATTGGTCCATTCGCGATTCACGAAGCTAAAGAAGCGTGCAGGATGAAACGGACGACGGGCGCGATAGGCCGTGGAGGCGATGCCATAGGCTTCGGTTTCCGGCACATGCTCGCCACGCAACTCCTTGAGCCAGCCCGGCGCCAGGGATGCACGCTCAAAGTCAAAACGACCGGTGTTGAGGATCTTGGCCAGCGGGATCTCCCCCATGACCATCGGGATGATCTCGGCCTGCACATTGAGGCGCTGCAAAATCGCCATCAACTCCTGACGTTCACTGGCGCTGATCAAATCGATCTTGCTGATCAGGATGACGTCCGCGAATTCAATCTGCTCGATCAGCAGGTCCGTAATCGAGCGTTCGTCGTCCTCACCGAGGGTTTGCCCGCGGGTCGCCAGGCTTTCGGCGGCCTGAAAGTCCAGCAGGAAGTTTACCCCGTCCACCACCGTGACCATGGTGTCCAGACGTGCCATGTCCGCCAGGCTCTTGCCCGCCTCATCCCGGAAGGTGAAGGTTTCAGCGACCGGGAGCGGCTCGGCAATACCCGTGGACTCGATCAACAGGTAATCGAAACGCCCGTCCTGAGCCAATCGGCTGACCTCTTCCAGCAAATCTTCGCGCAAGGTGCAGCAAATGCAGCCGTTGCTCATCTCGATCAGTTTTTCTTCGGCACGATTCAGGCTGACGTCCCGCTGAACTTCGCTGCCATCGATGTTGATTTCACTCATATCGTTAACGATGACGGCCACGCGCAGGTTGTCGCGATTGCGCAGCACGTAGTTGAGCAACGTACTTTTGCCCGCGCCAAGGAAGCCGGACAGCACGGTAACGGGAAGACGATTTGGCATCAGGACTCTCAATGGCCAGCGGGCCGGATAGCAAGGGTCATACGATGTTATAGTATAACAATGCAATTACGCCAATACTTCCGTGCGACGAGTGATTCGGCCTTCCCCATCAGAAAAACGGACTAGACCTGACCCGACTTCTGCGTCTGTTGCCACTCCACGTAGGAATTGGTTGGCGGGTTACGCTGAAAGTAGCGCTGCAGCCCGGTGAAAAGCCCCTCAGCCACGGCTTGTTGATGACGCGCTGTCACCAGGCGCTGGCTGTCCCGCACATTGGAGATAAAGCCGGTTTCCACCAGAATCGACGGCACGTCCGGGGACTTGAGCACCGCGAACCCGGCTTGCTCAACGCGCTTCTGGTGCAGCGTGGTGATGTCCGCCAGGCTGCCCAGAATGGTATTGCCCAGTTGCAGACTGGCGGCAATGGTGGCGTTCATCGACATGTCCAGAATCACCCCGGCGAGCATCGGGTCCTTATCCTTGAGGTTGAGCAGGCTGGCGGCGCCTAGCAAGTCTGCCCCGTTCTCGCGCTCCGCCATGAAACGCGCAGTGGCGGATGTCGCTCCACCCTCGGACAAGGCATACACCGAAGCCCCGGAGGCCGTCAGCCGTGGCGCGGCATCGGCGTGAATGGAGATAAAAATATCGGCGTTGTACTTATGCGCGACATCCACACGCTTGCGCAGCGGCACGAAGAAATCATCATTGCGCACCAGACGCACATCAAAACCTTTTTCGCGCTTGATCCGCTTGGCCAGCAACTGGGCAATAGACAGCACAACGTCTTTTTCCCGTTCACCCTTGGCCCCCACCGCGCCGGGGTCTTTGCCACCGTGGCCGGGATCAATCACCACCATGATGTCGCGCTTGGGATGTGTCTTGTCGTGCAACAGCGGCGGCACGCTCGCCGCCGCCATTTGGGCGACGGTGTGGCGCTCATTGCTCAGATCCAGCACCAATCGATGGCCCTGCCCGCCGTCAGGCCCCAGCAGAAAACTGTTGAGCTGCACTGGCGCGGTCAAGTCCAGCACGATGCGCGTGTCATCGCCTTGCCCGTAATGGCCGGAGCGAATGGACTTGATCAACGTATTCGCCAATGCCAGCTGGCTGAAATCACCGGTAAGCCGTGCACCGCTGATGTCGATGATCAGCCGGTCCGGCGCGCCAAGGGTGAATGTCTTGTACTGAACGGGCCCGCTTAGATCCAGCACCAGACGGAGCTTGTCTTCAGTGCGCCACAAACGGGCGTTGCGAATCTGCGTAGCGCTGGCGCCCAAGGGCAACGCTAGGGCAGCGCCTGCCACTAAAAGATTGAGCAAGATTTGACGTCTGTGCATGGCATGACCCAATGGAAAAGATCGAGCATCCCAGCCCAAAAAAAGAAATCGTCGAACTAATTGCAATAATATAACATGATGTTTTACCTCTCAGGCGGCCCCCTTCATGAATGTTGCTTCACTTCCGGACATCGCCGCGCAAGTTTCAAGACAGGTTCAACCGCTGGACTGGGTCGGCATGTGTGGTATCGCTTTACCGATCCGGATTGGAGGTCAGCGCCTCAGCGCCAAGGCTGATGTGGGCGTAAGCCTGGATGACGGGGCGGCGCGCGGGATCCATATGTCCCGGCTCTACCTGGCGCTTGAAACGCTGGAAAACGAAGATCTGACACCGGCGTCAATGCGCCGGCTGCTGGAATGCTTTCTGGAAAGCCATGAAGGGCTTTCTAACAGCGCGTATCTGAACATCCATGTGGAATCGTTATTAAAACGGCCCGCCCTGGTAAGCGCCTTGGCTGGCTGGAAGGCTTATCCAATCAGCATTTGCGCGCAGTTGAAGAACGGTATGTTCCACGTGGAACAAAAAATCGACGTGCGCTATTCCTCGACCTGCCCGTGTTCGGCAGCGCTGGCACGCCAGCTTATTCAGCAACAATTTGCTGAAGACTTCCCGACCCACTTGATTGAGTCAGCAGCGGTACTGGAGTGGCTGGGGGGCACCGAAGGCATTGTTGCTACACCCCATAGCCAGCGCAGTACGGCGCAGATCCGAGTGCAACTCCATGAATGTGCTGAAGAATTTCCAACGCGGCAGTTGATTGATCAAGCCGAAGCAGCGCTGGGCACTGCCGTCCAGACAGCAGTGAAGCGGGCGGATGAGCAGGCTTTCGCTTTAGCGAATGGGCAGAATCTGATGTTTTGCGAAGACGCAGTACGACGTCTGCATCACACCTTTAAGCGCAACCCGGCGCTTAAAGGTTTTACGGTGAAGGTTATCCACGCAGAAAGCCTGCACGCGCATGATGCGGTCGCGCAAAGCGCCTGGAACTGGTTAAACGCGTAATCTTCAGGTACGCGGCTTGACGGCCCCACACTGTTGTCCGAGCCAGACCGCACGGGTGTCCATGCTGCCATTCTGTTGCTGGCCCGTCGCATTGAACGTACCGATGACCTTGGTGGTGAACTCACGGTCACTCAGAAACTGCGCCTGACCTGTGCCCTGCGCTTTCGGACAACTGAACTTGAAGTTCCAGTTCTTGCCATTGCGCGCAGTGACTTGCTGATTGCAGCCCGACTTTGGATCGGTGAGGGGAATGTCGTCGGACTTGACCTGAGATTCGGTCAGGCAAAAGCGCACACCCTTACCGCCCAGTGCCACGCCTTGCTTCTCCATCATGCGCTCCATCATTGCGCGCTGTTCAGGTGGCAGGTTTTGCAATTGACCCAGCATCATTTGCAGATCCGGCAACGGCTGACCATCCACCAGCATGTTGCTGGAGGTCAGCTCCCACAGTCCGGGTTGCAGCATTTGGGCCTGCGCCATGGGCGCCGCCAGGCAACACATCAACGCCAACATGCGTTTGTTCATGGGGTGAGTCCTTGTTTCGTGAAATTGAAAAGAAAGGCCATGCAGCATGGACGCGCACGATGAGGCTTAGACGACAGATCCGCCAGCCAGTTGCACCGAGAATAAAATAGCGACATTCACCACCGCCTGTGGTCTGTTAATGAGCAAATGGCCTGGAGCAAGATTGCGCATGGATTATCACAGCCCGTATTTTTTTGGCTATGTCCTTGGATTCATCCATTTGATTGGAGTGGCTGCCGCCATTCACGCACTGCTGACCGTGCGCACCGCACAGGGCTCCATCGCTTGGGCGATGCCTTTGCTATTCATCCCTTATGTCGCGCTGATTCCTTACCTGGTGTTTGGCCGAAGCTCGTTCGACGCCTACATCAAAGCGCGGCGTCAGGCTAACGAGGAGATGCGTGGCGCCATCAGTGACCTGAACTGGCGGCCCTGGATTGAAGAAGCCGTGGCGGCACGCCGTTCCGAGGCGTATGCCTCGCTGCGCGCCATGCCGAGACTGGGCCGCATGCCCGCCCTGGCCAATAACGAAGTGAAGCTGTTGATCAACGGGGACGTGACGTTCGCCGCGATCTTCGAAGCCATCAGCCAGGCGAAAAAAACGGTTCTGGTCCAGTTCTTTATCATTCACGACGACGTGCTCGGGCGCAGCCTGCAGGCGTTGTTGCTGGAAAAAGCCGCTGAAGGCGTTGCGGTCTATGTGCTCTACGATCGAATCGGCAGCCACGCCCTGCCCGCCAGCTACAGCGAGAAGTTGCGGGCCGGTGGTGTGCAAATCAAAGCCTTTGCGACGCGAAGCGGCTGGCTCAATCGCTTCCAGATCAACTTCCGGAATCATCGCAAGATTGTCGTGGTCGACGGCAAAAGAGGTTTTGTCGGCGGGCATAACGTCGGTGATGAATACATGGGCCTCAAACCGCCACTGGCGCCCTGGCGTGACACTCATGTGCAGGTGATCGGCCCGGTGGTGGCCTCCTTGCAGGAATCGTTCACTGAAGACTGGTTCTGGGCCACGCGAGAATTGCCCCCGCTGAGCCTTCCCGATGAGTACCCGGAGGACGGCGTGCTGTGCCAGCTGCTTGCCAGCGGACCGGCTGACGCTCAGGAGACATGCTCGCTGTTTTTTGTGGAGGCCATTCATGCCGCGACAGAGCGAGTGTGGATCACCAGCCCTTACTTCATCCCTGACGAAGCGGTATCGGCCGCCTTGCGTCTGGCCGTATTGCGCGGCGTCGACGTGCGACTGTTGCTGCCCTCTCGCCCTGATCATTACATCGTCTACGCGGCCTCAAGCCTGTACGCCTTCGAAGCGGTGCGCGCCGGGGTTCGGGTTTTTCGTTATCTGCCGGGTTTTCTGCACCAGAAGGTGGTGCTGGTGGACAACGAAATCACCGCCATCGGCAGCGCCAATCTGGACAACCGCTCTTTCCGTCTCAACTTCGAGTTGATGCTGCTCACCGTCGACGGCGACTTTGCCAGCGAAGTGGAACACATGCTCAACGATGACTTTGCCCTGGCACATGAAATATCCATCCAGGAAAGCCGCGAGACCCATCACCTGCAACAACTGGGCATGCGCATCGCGCGGTTGATTTCGCCGATCCTGTAGACCCGCCGAAAGGGCCAGCTTCCGGCGTCGTCACCTACCGATAAATATCTTCACGGGTCCACGGCAACTCATGGCTGCCATCGGCGCAGGGTTTAACCGCCAGAATCTGATGCAGATTGATCCAGCCACGGGCGAAGGCATAAGAACAGCCGGCCAGGTACAAGCGCCAGATCCGCAGGGCCTGCTCGGGCACCATGGCGGCGGCCCGATCAAGATTGGCCTCCAGACGAGCGCTCCAGTGATCCAGCGTCTTGGCGTAATGCAGACGCAGGCTTTCCACGTCCACCACCTCCAGACCGGCTTCGCTGATCTCGGCGCTGATCCGGGAGACGTGGGGCAGTTCGCCGTTAGGAAACACATAGCGCCCGATGAACTCACCCGCGCCCCGCCCGACCGGACGACCATCGATATGCCGGGCGGTAATCCCGTGGTTCATCACCAGGCCGCCCTCGCGCACCGCGCCGAACAGGCGTTGCGCATACAGCTCAAGGTTGGCGCTCCCGACGTGCTCGAACATGCCTACGCTGACGACCTTGTCGAATCGACCGTCCTGGGGCAGGTCCCGATAATCGAGCCAGTGCAAATCAACTTTATCCTGCAAGCCTTCTGCCTTGACCCGTTCGTTCGCCAACGCCAGTTGCTCGCGGCTCAAGGTGATGCCGAAGACTTTTACGCCGTATTCTCGCGCGGCGAAACGCGCCAGCCCGCCCCAGCCACAGCCGACGTCCAGCAGGTACTCACCGGGCTTGAGCCGCAGCTTGCGGCACAGGTGATGAAATTTGTCCTGTTGCGCTTGTTCAAGCGACTCTTCGCCCGTCTTGAAGTAGGCGCAGGAATAGACCATCTCCTTGTCCAGCCATAGCTGGTAGAAATCGTTGGACAGGTCGTAGTGGTAAGAAATGGAGGCGGCGTCTGTGGCTTTGTCGTGTTGAGTCGAAGCGTGGTATTCGCCGTCATCCTCAACCAACGCCTGGCTGAGTTCGTCACAGACCCGAACCACTTCGCTGATCGAGCCTTCCATCTCCAGACGGCCCTCGACGAACGCACTGCCTAGCAGGCCGAGGCTGGGGTGGGTGAACTCGGACACCAGCCTGGGATCCTTGACGACAATGGTGACGCTGGGCGCAGGCCCCAGATCCAGCTCATGGCCGTCCCAAAGCTTGAGACGCAATGGCAGATGAAGGTTCTGTAAAGCCGGTGGAAGTTGCGCGAGCATGTGATGAAACCCCCTGATCCAGAAACTCGAAAAGGGTCGTCCAACTCAAGCTCGCAGCGGCGAGCTGACAGGCTATAGGCTTATAGCAAAACTATATGAATCGACTTCCGGGAACGGCCTTGTGCCCACTGATACGAGCCCACTTTGCAGCCTGGGGTTGAACACCCTTACCTTGAATGACCTTTAATTTGTAACAGAGTTCTTCAAAGCTCAAATGAATTCTTGTACCTGCCCTACTGCTCTAGCTCAAGCTTTTGCGCCGACCCAAAGGTTTCTCAGGCTTGTGGCCCTGTCTGCAACTTTAGTAGTGGCTCCTGAAAACGCAACAATCTGCCCGCGTTGGCAAGCACCAGAAGCGTGCTCAGGTTGTGCAGAATCGCGGCAATCATCGCGCCTGCCGCCCCCAAAAGACCAAAGGCTGCAAACGCGACGATGGCCAGCGTCCAGCCCAGACCGATGATCACGTTGACTTGCAGCGTTCGACGACACTGGCGACTCAGACGCACGCAGGTGCCCAATCGGCGCAGGTCGCTGCCGATCAGCACAATATCGGCCGACGCCAGGGCGATATCAGCCCCGCCCGCCCCCATGGCAACGCCCACGACACCTGCCTTAAGGGCCAGCGAGTCGTTGATGCCGTCGCCCACCACCATGGGCCGGAAGCCGCTGGCGATTTCGCCGCGCACGCGGGTGAGCTTGTCTTCGGGCAGCGCCTGGGATTCCACATCCGCAATGCCGACTTCCAGCGCCAGACTGTCGGCCACGGTTTTTCGATCGCCGGTGAGCAGCAATTGCCGCCCCATGCCGAGTTCTCGCAGTTCAGCCAAGGCAACGCGGGCCTCGGGCTTGAGACTGTCCGCCAGCAGCAGCCAGGCGAGAAACACGCCGTCCATGGCCAGCCCGGCGATAGGCCCGTCGTGATCGGGTACCGCTGAGGTGACGATATTCATGTGTTCGAACAACTCGGGACGGCCCAGCGCTGCTTCGCCATGCCCGGTGAACGCCGTCACGCCCAAACCCTGTCGTTCACGGATATCGGTCAATGCCAGTAATTGATCCTTATCGACCAGACCGGCCAGCGCCCGGCTCACCGGGTGGCTGCTCGCCGACCCGAGACTGGCGGCAAGGGCCAGCACATCCTGGCGGTCAGCATCCACCGCCTGGACAGACTCCAGACGCAGCGTGCCAAAGGTGAGCGTGCCGGTTTTATCCACAACCAGCGACGTCAGGTCGGCCAGCTCTTCAAGAAACGCCGAGCTGCGAATCAGAATCCCGTGACGAGCGGCGACCGCAATGCCTGCAATGGCGGTGGCCGGTGCCGACAACACCAGCGCGCACGGACAGGCGGCCACCAACACCGCCAACATGGCTTGGGCGTTGTTGGTGATGAACCAGGTCACGGCAGCAATCAACAACACCAGGACCATGTAGCTCCCGGCATAGCGCTCCAGCAGCCGCGTGATCGGCGGTTTTGAGCGCTCGGCGCTTTGCATCAGCGCAATCACTTTGCCCAGCGTCGATTCATTGCCGATGCGCGTTACCTGAATACGCAACAAGCCGTCGAGATTGATCGCGCCGCCAAACACCTCAACGCCCGCCCTCGCCTCCAACGGCACCGACTCGCCCGTGATGGGCGCCGTGTCGAGGCTGGCCTGACCGGAGATCACCAGTCCATCGGCGGGCACCCGATCCCCGGCGCGGACCTCCACGTGATCCCCCGCCACCAGCGTCGAGTTATCCACTTCCCGAATGCTGCCGTCAGCTTCGATGAGTCGCGCATGACTGCGGGTCAAGCGGCCCAGCGCCTGGATCGCTTCCTGGGAGCCGATCACGCTGCGCTCTTCCAGTACGTGGCCAAAAATCATGATGATGGGCAGCAGCGCGGCGGTCATCAGGTCGCCGGTTGCCCAGGCACCGAGCATGGCCAGTGCGATCAGTTGATCGGTGATGCCGTGCAGGCTCGGGTAGCGCAAGCTGTGCCAACCGGCACTGACCACCGGAATGGCCACCAGCAACGAGGCAGCGCCCAGCAGCAATTGGCTGACGCCGGTCTGTTCCGGGGCCACCCAGCGCCAGACCAACCCAAGCCCCAACAGGCCAAGCGCCAACATCGCCAGCGTCAGTTGCCGGGCCGCGCTGCGTTGTTCCGCGCCGCTGAGCATGCTGCCAGCGGGCTGCGGTGCGTCGTGGTCGTGGCTGTGTTCGTGAACGGCGTGGCCACTCATTTTTTTGCTCCCTGAATAATCAGGCGGGAATCGTCTTTGGGATCAACCGTGGTCACGGACCCGGCCTGACCGAGGATCTTCGGCACCCGCTCGCGATAGATACGCTGAAGCAAACCGGGGTCGCTGTTGTCCTGCATCGACTGGGCAAGGCTGGTTACGGCGGCGGTGTCGGTCTGCGCCTTGGCGAGACGTTCCGAAGCCTGAGCATGGGCGACTTGCAGGGTGCGGTCGGCTTGCTGGTTGGCAGCCTGATTGAGCTTTTCTGCGTCATTGCGGGCATTGGCGACGGCCTGATCCGCCAACTGGCTGGCGGTCAGCACCGCGTTGAAGGCATTGACCGCGGCCGTGGGCAGGCTCGATTGCACGTCGACCCGGGCCACCTGGATACCAATTCCCACGCCCGTGGCGGCGAGCTCCGCCAAACGCTCATTGATGCCGCGCACCAGATCGCCGCGCAGACGTTCCCGGCGTTCAGCCGCCTGGCTGTCAGCGCTGACCAGTTCGGGTCGGGCAACCAGAATGGTGTCCAGGTCCCGCGCCGCCGTGAGCGCCACGGCGCTGCGATTGACCAGTCGATCCAGGGCCGGCAGCACATGCTCGCCCTGCAACACAAAGGCATAAGGGTCGGTCACTGTGTAGTACACCGTAACGTCCAGTTGTACGACACCCGCATCGCCGGTCAGCAGAAAGCCGGAACCGGCCAGCGCATCACTCATCGGCGCGGCAAAACTCGCCACCCGGTCAGCCTGCACCGCCTGAAAAGAACGCAGCAGCGTTTCGACGCGCCGCTCGATCACCCGGTCCGCCGACGGCAGCAAAACCACTTGCTCGAACGGCTGCGGCCAGGCGATCAGCAGGCCGGCATTCTGGATGCGCTCCAGCGCCCCAAGACGCAACACCACCGCCCGGTTCTGCGGGTCGATTTCCCGAACATTGGACAACGCCCAGCCCAACGCGGCGAGCAAGGTCACGGCGTACAGCGCGATGAACGCCAGGCGGCTGGCTTGCAGCCAAGGGCTGTTAACCGGCGGCCGGTCGTTGCCGGATGAGGCAGGAGTCACAGGGTCGCTCATGGCTGCGATCCGCTTTTGGCATCCAGGGTCGGTGGGCCGTCAACCAGCACGCGGAACGGCGCTGCGTCAGTGCGCAGAATCAATTGGGTGCCTGGCGTGACAATCGTGCCCAACGTGTCCAACGAACGCAGCACGTTGTAGAGCTGCGGCGAACCCGCGTAGGCGCGGCCGTAGATTTGCGCCGCCTCGACCCGTGACTGGGCTTCGATATCCGCCGCCTTGACCGTGGCATCCGCCTCGACGATGCGTGCATCGCGCTCGGCGGCCGAACGAATCTGAGCGGCTTCACGCTTGCCCACGGCTGTGCGTTCGGTGGCGATGGTTTCCCGCTCGGCGCGCATCCGGTCCACCGTGGCGTTGAGCGTCACCGAAGGCAATGTCAGACGCTCGACGCCGACTTGCAGGACGCGCACGCCATAGGTGGTCAGCAATTGCTGGTCGATCTGTTGACGCAGTTGATTTTCGAAGTCGGCAATCCGCACCTTGCTGGCATCGGTGTTGACCAGACTCGACAGGTCGAAGCTGCTGGCTGTGGTTTCCAGCGCCGAGCCGACAAAGGTGCGGATTTGCCGGGCGGCTTCGTCCGGCTGATTCTGCACAGCCCGCATGAAGCGCTGCACGTTGTCCGGGTCGCCTTGAACCTGCCAGGCCACGTAAGCCTGAACAATGATGCGCAGGCCGTCGCGGGTGCCGACATCCTGCAAACCACTGGAGGTCGTGCGCAGACGCAGGTCCACAGGAATCGTCGCCTCGAACGGCGCAGGCCAGCGCCAACTCAAGCCAGGGTCGAGCAAGACGCGGGATGGATTGCCAAAGCGCGTGATGACCGTGGCTTCGCCAGACCGAACCTGCACCAGACTCGCCGCCGCGACGGCAAAGGCGATCAACACCGCCGCCAATGCCGCCCGCCGCCAGGGGAACGCCGCAGGAGCTGCGCCCTCGTCATGGTGGTGGCCGTGATGATGGCCGCTGTGATCGTGCCCGGCGTGATCGTGATGATCGTGGTTATGAAACAGACTCAAGGGTCGACTCCTTAGTGAACGGCTTTACTCGGCGCCGTTGGGTCTGCCGGTAGGGTGAAGGTACGCAAGTCGATGGTCGGCGCGTTGTTTGCGCCGCCCAGACGATGATCGAGCACCAGCAATTTGGCGTGGGCCAAACCCTGGCTGAGTTGGGTCAGGTATTGCTCCAGCAGGAAGGCTTGTCCCGCCTTGGCGAAACCCTGGCGCTCGGCACTGAAGCGCAAATCTGCGCCCTGGGCCGTGGCCAGTACTTCACGGGCGCTGGCCGTGGCCTGATCGTGAGCAATGCTGGCGTTAAGCTGCGCCACGTTGGCCTTGTCGCTAGCGGCGCCGCGCTCCCGGGCAATCAGCGCCTGAGCGCTGATCTGCGCGGCCTGCACGGCGTGATAGGCATTGGCCGCACCGGCTGGCGGATGGATGGCCTCCACCACAGTGGCGAGGATTTCCACCCCGCTGTCCAGTTGCTTGAGGTCTGCCTGCACGGCCTTGCCGATGTCTTCGGCCAGACCGGCGCGTTGTTCGCCGAGCAGTTCATCGAGGGTTCGGGTGGCAAAATCATGCACCAGCACCCGGCTGGCGGTGCTGCGGATCAGGGTCGGAATATCGGCGGCATTGTAAGTGGCGGCCATGGCGGCCTGATCGGTCAGGCCGATGCGGTAGACGAAGCGCACGTCCATGTTGACGATCTGAAAGCCCTGCTTGTCCCCGGCGCTGCTGGCGATCACCTGGGATTTTTCGTTGATGTGGCTGGCGTCCCACAAGCGATTGGCGGTCTGCGGTGGCGGGCCTTCGGCGGGGTCCAGCACCTGCTCCAACGCGCTGGAGTCGGAAACGCTGGTGGCCAATTCATGCACGACGCCGTTTTCCACGGCAATCACCCGACCGAATGGCCAAGGCAAACCGGCATGCAGCCCCGGTCCGAAGACCTGCACCGGCTTGCCGAAACGTTCATAGATGCCTCGCCCTTGCATCGGGATCTCATGCACGCCGCTCAACACCCAGCCCAGCGCCGTAACCACCGCCAGCACCGGCAAAAAGGCACGGCGCATGTAGGTAAACGCCCAGACCTGTCGCAGATCGATGCCAAAACGGTTGTGCAGCTCCTGTTGCAACGTCAACAACGGTTGCGGCGGCCAGCGTAAAAGCCCCGCGACGAAGCTGCTGGCGGTCAGACGTGGCTCAAGGCGCTCGTTGCGCGGGCTGAACAGTGACAGCACGGCGCGCAGCAGGAATTCGCAGGCCACAAGCCCAGGCAAAACGCCGATCAAAACCGCCAGACGCGCTGGCCAGACGCGTTCGGCGCTGGAGAAAAACAGACACAGCGCCCCCACCAGCAACACGGCAATCGCCACGCGGGTCAACTGCGCCAGTTGCCCGGCTTCGGGCCATTCGCTGTGGTGCTCGGAGCTGAACTGCCGCTCCAGCACCAGCAAACCAAACGCCAGCAGCAGAATCGCACCGCCCGCCAGATCGCCCAGTTGCGAAAGAGGCGTGCCCGGCAGCGACAGGTTCCAGATCATCTGAAGGCTGATCAGCGCCAGCAACGCCCAGCCGCCGAGCCACAAGGTCGGCGTGCCAATCTGCGCCAGCAACGACGTACCACGGGTGCTGAGGCGGGCCAGCAAACGCTCATACCAGCCGCCTTCTTCCGTCGGGGTTTGCGCCGTGATGACGGGAGCAACGCTCCCCAACACTTGCGCGCGCCACAACGCAACGCCTTGGGCCGATTGCAGCCCGGCCGCCAGCAGCAACAACGCCGCTGCGCCAGTGGTGAGCACTGCTGTCCACAAGGAGTTGGGGGAGAACAGATCGACGAACAACGACAACACCAACCCGGCGATGCCCACCCCGCCCACCAGCCAGGTCAGCCGCAACAACCGCCCCGCCTGCACCGTTGCCCTTTGAAACCTCGGCAGGCTATCCAGCCTGTCGTGCTCAACACCCAGATCAACCCGCATCACTACCCCAAAACTCACTGAATGTTGCTGTCATGGATTCCTCGCGCTCAAACCGGCTGCGCAGGGGCGTTACGATATAACAGAAGTGGTGAAATTTTTGTTTGTAAAATCGCTCCTGATGAAACGTCTCAGGGTAACTTTCGGAACCCTCCCACAAATCAATTCGCTTGCTTCCGACTTACTGCCCAGTTGCTTACCTGCAAAGTCCTGCCTTTCCCCCAGGCCAAGGACTCGCCCATGCTCAACCCCGCCAATCAAGCCGCGTTCACGCTGGAGATCGAGCAGGTCGAGCATTCGCTGCGCGTCCTGAGTTTCACCGCAAAGGAAGCCGTCAGCCGTCCGTTCAGTGTGCGTATCGAACTGGTCAGCGAGCGGGCCAACGTCAAGCTTGAAGACTTGCTGCATCGTCAGGCGTTTCTGGGGTTTGATGCCCAGGGCAACGGCATGCACGGGCAGATCGGCGAGGTGGCGCAGGGGGATTCGGGCAAGCGGTTCACCCACTACTTCATCCGGCTGGTGCCCAATCTGCTGCGCCTGGAGCATCGACACAACCACCGGATCTTCCAGAACAAAAGCGTGCCGGACATCATCGCCCTGGTGCTCAAGGATCACGGCATTTTGGCCGGGGACTTTGTTTTCAGGCTGGACCGCAAGACCTGCCCACCCCGTGATTACTGCACGCAATATCACGAGAGCGACCTGTTTTTCATCCGAAGGCTGTGTGAGGAAAGCGGATTAAGTTTTCATTTTGAGCATGCGCGCGACAAACACCTGCTGGTGTTTGCCGACGACCCCATCGCACTGCCCGTATTGGCGCGTTCTACGCCTTACCTGCAAGGCAACGGGCTGGTGGCCGAGGAACCGGTGATCAGCCAGTTCAGCGTGCGTCTGGCCACCCGTACCGGCAAGGTCAGCCGCCAGACTTACCACTTTCAGAAGCCCACGCTGGACCTGCTCAGCAGCGCCCAACAGCCGGACGGCCACCGGGATCTGGAGGATTACGCTTATCCGGCCCCTTTTGAGGATCGGCAGATCGGGGCGCGTCAGGCCCAAGTCGTCCTGGAGCGGCATCGCAGCGACTATCAACTCGCCACAGGCCACAGCAATCAACCGGCGCTGCTCAGCGGCCATTTGCTGACCCTCAGCGAGCATCCCCGGGAAGACTGGAACGCCCAATGGCTGCTCACCGCCGTCGTGCACCAAGGCAAACAGCCGCAAGTGCTGGAAGAACACAGCGCCAGCGCGGACCAGCCGGGGGCGTTCACCCAGGGCTACCGCAACCATTTTGAAGCCATTCCCGGTTTGGTGCCGTTTCGCCCGCCACTCAGACACCCCAAGCCACGAATTCTCGGCAGCCAGCACGCCATCGTCACCGGCCCTGCGGGTGAAGAGGTGCATTGCGACGAGTACGGTCGGGTCAAGGTCAAGTTCTACTGGGACCGCGAAGGCGGGCGCGACGAACACGCCAGTTGCTGGCTGCGGGTCGCCACCGGCTGGGCGCACGACCGATACGGCGCGGTGATGATCCCCCGGGTCGGCATGGAAGTGGTGGTCGGCTACTTCGAAGCCGATCCCGACCAGCCTTATGTGCAAGCCTGCCTGCCCAACGCCGCGACCCGCGTCCCGCTGGACCTGCCCGCACAGAAAACCCAGACCCTGCTCAAGACCCAGAGCAGCCCCGGCGGCGGTGGTTACAACGAACTGAAAATCGAAGACCGCAAGGGCCAGGAAGCCATCTGCATCCGCGCCCAGCGTGACTGGCACGAGCACGTGCTCAACGACCAGTCGATCCAGGTCGACAACGCCCGCAGCGTGCAGGTCACCGGCCCGTCAAGCCACGAACTGCACGGCGAAGAACACCGCCTGACCCACGGTGAGCGCAAGACCCAGATCCTGGCGGACGATTCATTGACCGTTGCAGGCAGCCAGCACATCAGCGCGGCGAATCATTTGGTGAGTGCGGCTCTTGAAGTCCACATGGCTGCCGGCAAGCACATGATCATCGACGCAACGCTCACCACCACGATCAAGGCGGGTGGCCACTGGTTATCCATCACGCCTGCAGGAATCTTTACCAGCGTGCCGATTTTGCTGGGCGGTGCACCGATGCCGGGAACGCCTGCGGTGCCGGGGTTGCCACGTTCATTATCGAAATCACTGGCAAAAACGGAGATTCCCAACAGCCCGCCACTGGTGCCTCACAAACAAATTGAAGCCATAGAAAACGGGGAGTTGTTCTGCCCGAAATGCGCAGAAAACAACAAAGAGCCGCTATGAGTACGCCATTGCCAAGCCAGACTCAGCCGTTACCGGCTGATCTGCCCTGGACCCAAACCGCTGGGTTATTGCTTGATGCGCTTCAGGTGGAAGACCTCATCAAGCGTCTCTATGAGTGGTCAGAAGCGCCGCACGTGGACCTTCTTTACCATGGCACCCAGTGGGCCGAAATCAGCCGGCTCTCTCCCTGCCTGGTCGAAATCACCCATCCCGAACATCCGGTTCTGATGCAGTTTTTGGCGAACGCCAAGAGTCAGTGGGGCTATTTGTTGTTCAGTGATGAGCCATGGGCGCAGTTACTGGACCATCTGCGCTGGCTGACCAGCATCCAGCCCGCGCAGATGGATGAGATGTTCCTGCGCATTTCCGACCCTGTCGTTGCCCATGCCCTGTTCGCCGACGAACTGCTGCCCAGTGCAGAGATTTTTGGCCCCTGCTCCCAAGTCGTTATAGCCAATACACCGCTTGATGGCTGGCAGCAATTCAAACGCCCAGGTGCAAGGCCGCAGCCTCAATACCACACACCCTTCGTACCCGCAGAAACCCAGTGGGCTGCATTGCAGGCCGCCGCCTTTCGCAAGTCAATCGGGGAGCTCTATCTGCATATGCAGTACTTCTTTCCTGACTACAAAGCGGATCTTCACCCCGCTCAACGCCTGGAGCATCTCCATCAATTGGCAAATTCTGCTATCGAACACGGCTTTGAAGATGAACAGGAAGTCTGGTTATACGCCAATGTTTTTGGCTTCCTGGGTGAACAGGGCGTGCAGTCGCATCCCGACATCCTCGAATTGCTTACCGTCGAATCCGACCTGACACCCTTCCAGCGGATTGATCGCGCAAGCGAACTTGCCGCGCAACGGAGCCGCCAATGACCGCCGCACACGACACTCCTCGCGGCCACTTGGCCAACTTGAAGAGCAAGGCTCGCAGTGCCAAAAAGTTGGATGCTGGCGGCACATGCCTACTCATGAAGCGCACCGTTCAGTTCCTGCCGCTGCGATATGGCCTTGTGGACAACTTGCAACCTGGTCGCGATATTCCGATGCCCCATGAGCTGCAGAGCCGGAGTATGGGTTTGCGCCTGCTGCGTGACGGCTATCTCTACATCATTGATAACGCCAGCGGTTACCTGCACGAGTACCGTATTGAGCAAGGCTCGGTAAGCAAACTGTTATGGAAAGGTGCACAGGTCAGCGCCGACAACCGCACCAACGCCATTGGTGAGCCAGATCTGGTTTTCGCCCGGCATGGCGCGCTGCATGTGGCGTATTCCGAATTTCAATGGACGGCCTACAAATGCTCTCAGGTGATTGGTCAACCGCCTGAGCGTGACCAGTACATGCAGTTCATCAGCTTCAGTGAGATCGATTGCAAAAAGGTCGGCGCGCACCTGCTGACTGAAAAGCAGACTCGAAACTGGCTGGCCGAAACAGCCGAAACTCCGCTTGCCCGAAACTTGCCTGAAGGCGCGGACCCGGAGGAGAACAAGCCCTATTACTGGGAACACAAACCGCTCTATCGCAAAGCCTGGATTGAGGAACTGACGAGCCAGGTCAACGCTGCCCATAAACATGATTTTCTGTTTCTAGTGGTGCGCGATGACATTGGCGTCATGCTCGATCTGGCTGCAGCGCAAGTTAAAGTCGCAGACTGGATCGGACGCTGGAGCAACGATGACGATACCCAACTCAAGTACCTGACAGGTGCGTACATCCAGTCGATGTATCAGGTCAACCAGAAGCGCCTCAACCAATTGGCCAGCAAGGACAAACGCTACCAGACATTGCTTGATGACACCGACGAGGATCAACGAGAGAAAATTTTCGAGTACTTGCGCGTCAAGCGCGATTATCGCGGACCCACCCTATTGGGCGACGAGCAGAGCTGGCGTAATCAGGCGCACCACAATCCACTGGCCAAGGCCACCGTTGAATTACGTGACGCCCTTGGCACGCAGCTTTTGGATAAACACGGTCCCACCATCACGGACCTTGAACTGGCGACCTGGTATGCGCTCAGTGGCAAGGAAATCGGCGAACGAGGCATCCATCAACTGGTTCATCGCGAGCCCATGGAAGCGTTCGTACTCAAGCACCAAAAGCTGCTGAGCCATTGGCGAAGCCAGCTCAAGAAGATCCGCGCCGACCGGCTGAAAATGATCGTCGAAGGGCATTTTCATCGCGCCGCGTGGTATTACGATTTTCGGCAAAGCGAACAGATTCAACACCGGCTGGAGCGTGAATTCAACTGTGTGGCAGCCATCTGTGACGATGAGCAGGCAACGGAACAACTGCAAGCCTATCTGGAGAAAAATCCGCTGGTGCAAGTGCCTGGCCTGAACACTTTAAACCTGGCCGACCAAGCAGATATACGCAAGAAACTTGCCGCCCTCAGCGACTTCAGTATCAAGCTCGCTGACGCTCCCGGCGTAGTGCGCGATATGGATGTGCTGGCTAACCAGTTCAATAGCCTGATGCGCCAGAGTCTGCCCAACTTTGACAACCTGAATACCCGATTCAGTGGGCTCAACAGTATGCTGGGCAGCGCCTATGATCCGGCGCGGCAATTACGGGTGGCTGCGCGTCTGGCCCAAGCGCAGGTGGATTTTCAGCGGGGCGCATTGATTGATCCCAACGACTTCATCCGCAACATTGGGCCCGTCGCGCGACTGCGCTTGCTGAGCGCCTACGCATCCAGTGGCTTGCAACTTAGAGTCGCCTCCGCCTCCGAAGTCGAACTATTCAACCGCGACCGCAGCGCGGCCCTTGCCCTGCGTGCCGATCTCAGGGCGCTTTACAAAGAGCGCCGCGAAAAACTCAGGGGGCAGATGACGGACGCAGATCCGATAAGTGCTCGACAGCGGCTAAATGACACTATCAACTTTCTTAAATACCAACTGGCCCCCATCGAAGAGCGCCTCAGCCTGGCCCTTACACCCGGCGGCGGCGCAGGTCAGTTTGGTCTGGTGCTGGGTAATATGGACCCGCAACTCAACGAGGAAATGCGCCGCACGGTGAACGATTACCGCAGCACCGGGACATTCAAAGGGCCGATACGCGGAGTGCTGCATTCCAGGGGTGATCAAATTGCTGTGGTGCTGTTTTATTTCCAGGCGATGAAGTTTCTGGATGTGGCTTCGAAAATCACATCCAAAGAGGATCGCGGATGGAAAGACGTATTCGATATTGGCGAGTCGTTGATGACGACATTTTCTGCAGGCTTTGCAGCCGCTCAGGGCTTGTCCATCAATATTCTGCAAGCCCATATTGGCGAAATGGAAAGTGCAGGTGGCAAGCTCAATACCATGAGCTATCTGGGGAAATGGTCTGCTTTTACAGGGGTAGGCACGTTCATTTTTGGGGCTGTATCAGCAGCGATTGATCTGAGCAAACACTCAAAGCAGTGGGCCAATGCATTGTCAGAAGGCGACAGCAAGAGGCTTGCCGCTACCTCCTTACAGATAAGCGGCGACACCTTCCTATTAGGCACTCACAGCTGGGCCTTCAAACATACCTATTCCATCACTAAAGAAATCGTGCGTATGCCGGCACATATGCGTGCTCTTGCCTGGGCCGAACGCAGCCCTCAACTGGTTGGTATCGCGACAAGAGCCAATCTGATCGGCATCGCAGCGACCGCTCTGCAGTTGCTTGGTGAAGGTTTCTTCAATTACCTCAATCTCGATGCGCTGAACACGTGGGTGTTGCACAGCGCATGGGGCCGGCAGTCGCTTGGCCTGAGCCTGGAAGAGGACTGGCGCAAACTCGCCTCCATCGTCCAGCAACCCGTCTGCCAACTGATCCGTACCGACCACAGCACCGAATTGCGCATCACTTTCCCCGGCGTACGCAGCGACGAAATGGAACGCCGTAAAATATGGATCGAAGCGCTCCAGCGTCAGAAGGATTACAGCGGCTCTTACGGATCGCAAAACCCCGTGTACTGGGCTGTGTGTAGCGAAGCTCTCGCAGGGCAACTCAAGCGCGTGGGGCCTGGGGAGGGTGCCTTGGTATTGAGCCTCGATCTGCGCCCGTTGATCTCCGATCACTTTGGCCTCGCGATAGCGGTCAGTTACAACCTGGAAGAGCATCGCGATATCAACCACCGGTCAACGTTCCATGTCCTGGACCTGCATCGCCAACAGGTCGAAGGCCGCTGGCAACCGCGTAAGGGCATCTTCGCTTACAAAGCAGAGACGGAAGAATCAATGCAACTCAAGCCTACGCCACCCTGGCTGTTGCGAGAAGTGGATCTGGACACACCTGATGTTAAATAAACTCTTCAAACGCAAAGCAGAACCGGCGCCGCAATCAGCGGCGCAACATATCCACAACCCGAAGGCAGGAGAGGTACGGAAGTCTGGATTAGAAGAAACACTCTACCTTGCGCCCCTGCCGGTTTATACCGGCCAACAGCCGGTAAGCATGCAAGGTTTTCCTGAGGTTAATGATGTCTACTTGCAGGTTGGGGGGAGTAATTTCGGCATGGTTTGGCAAGGAAAAATGCTGGCATGGGTTATTTGGCTGGTAATTTTTATACTGTTTTTTTGCCCACTAATTATTGCCACGCTATTGTTTTTTATAACGCCAGAAGGAACCAACAATACATTTAGTAAAGATTTAAGTTTGTCCTTTCAGTTTTTCTGGAGCGTTGGTCCATGGGTGTCAGCGTGGGTAATAGCCATTTGCATCCACACCCTAATCTCCCAAACCCGCGAACAAGCCCGCCAATACCCCCTACGCTTCAATCGGCAACGCCGGGAAGTCTGTTTTGTCGACAGCAACACTCATGAAATCCTGATTGTGCCCTGGGAAAAGGTCACCGCTTGGGTATCCCAGGGGCAGATGATCACCCAATACGGCGCAACGACTTTTTATACCTTTGGCATGGCGCTGGAAAACGAAGAGAAAGGTACGGTGCAGCCGATCCTGATTGGCAAGCCCAGCCAGCCCCATGCCATCGGCACTTGGGAGGCGATCCGGCTGTATATGGAACAGGGTGTCCCTGCTGACAAAACAGGTGCGTGGTTGAGACTGTTGTTAGGCCGTGAACTGACGGAATACGAGCTTCGGCCCTACGAGGGATTGCACACTTGGGAAGTTGAAAAGCTGATGAAAATCGAGGACCGGTTTCCCGATGTCGACATGACCGATGATGAGCGGGCCAAGCACGGTTTTCTTCCTCGTGATTACTGGGCACTGCGCTGGTGGTACGTTTGGCGTGTTCTAAGCTTCTGGAAAATGCCCTACATGATCGCCGAATGGGGCCATAAGGCAGGCACGCCAGTGATGCCCGAGCGGGTTCAGCAATGGTCACAACCTATCCCCGCGGATCAATGGGCCAAACCCAGCCCCGCCCTGCAAAAAGCCACTCACGTTGTCCAGCACGCCATGGACAAGAAGAAGATGAACTTCATTGAAGCCTGCAAGCTGATTGATCCTGAGCACTAAAAATTGCCACAGAAAACACGCCCGCCTCCACCTGAGGCGAGTCGCTTGACGCTTTCCGCCTAAAACATTACAACCATCATCTAATCACTCGCGCTCCCTTTCAGGATTCACGAGCTACGCTTCCCTCCATTTCCTATTCAGGAGTCTATGGGCATGAGCAGTTATGACGTTGTCATTATTGGTGGCGGCCCCGGCGGTTATAACGCAGCTATTCGCGCCGGTCAGTTGGGCCTGAGTGTTGCCTGTGTCGAGGGGCGTGAGACATTGGGCGGGACGTGCCTGAATGTCGGCTGCATACCTTCCAAAGCCCTGCTGCACGCTTCGGAACTCTACGAAGCAGCCTCAGGGGAGGCGTTCGCCAAACTGGGTATTGAAGTCACGCCCACGTTGAATCTCGATCAGATGATGAAACAGAAAAACGAAAGCGTGATGGCCCTGACCAAGGGCATCGAGTTTCTGTTTCGCAAGTACAAAGTCGAATGGATCAAGGGCTGGGGGCGTATCGCGGGGCCGGGCACGGTGATTGTGACCGATGCCAGCGGCGTTGAAACCGAGCTGCTGGCCAAGGACATCATCATTGCCACGGGTTCCGAGCCAACGCCCCTGCCGGGCGTGGAGATTGATAACAAACGCATTCTGGACTCCACCGGCGCGTTGTCGCTGGCGCAGGTGCCCAAGCATCTGGTGGTGATCGGTGCCGGGGTGATCGGCCTGGAGCTGGGCTCGGTGTGGCGACGGCTGGGCGCGCAGGTGACCGTCGTGGAGTTTCTGGATCACGTTGCCCACGGCAGCGATCTGGAAGCCGGCAAAACATTGCATCGTTCACTGTCGCGTCAGGGCATGAACTTCAAGCTCAGCTCAAAGGTGACGTCCGCCATCACATCGGAAACCGGCGTCAGCCTGAGCGTCGAACCGGCTGCGGGCGGCCAGGCTGAGGTGATCGAAGCTGATTATGTGTTGGTGTCCATTGGCCGTCGCCCCTTTACCCGTGGTCTGGGGCTGGAAACCGTCGGGCTGGCGCTGGACAAGCGCGGCATGCTGGAAAACAAGGATTATCGCACCGCAGCCGAGGGCATTTGGGTGATCGGTGACGTCACCTCCGGCCCGATGCTCGCGCACAAGGCCGAGGACGAAGCCTCGGTTTGCGTGGAACGCATCGCCGGCAAGGCGGGCGAGATCGACTACAACCTGATCCCGAACGTGATTTATACCCGTCCTGAACTGGCCAGCGTCGGCAAGACCGAAGAACAACTCAAGGCCGAGGGCCGCGCCTACAAAGTCGGCAAGTTTCCGTTCAGCGCCAACAGCCGCGCCAAGGTCAATCATGAAACCGAAGGCTTCGCCAAGGTGCTGGCCGACGAGCGCACCGATGAAATCCTGGGTGTGCATCTGGTGGGGCCCAGTGTCAGCGAAATGATCGGCGAATTCTGCGTGGCGATGGAGTTTGCGGCGTCTTCCGAAGACGTGGCATTGACCAGCCACCCCCATCCCACGCGCTCCGAAGCGTTACGTCAGGCAGCAATGAGCGTGATCGGGTTGCCAACGCAGTCTTGAATGCCAGGCCCTGTTGGAGCGTGGGTTGCCCGCGAAGGGATTCATGATCCGCAACTTCGGTTGAGTGCACCTGCGTCTTCGCGGGCAAGCCGCGCTCCAACGGGCTTTGCGTTCAATACCGTTATATCTCTACCACGACAGCGCTCCTTCGTTGGAGCCTGGCTTGCCCGCGAAGGGATTCATGATCCGCCACTTCGGTTGAGTGTACCTGCCTCTTCGCGGGCAAGCCGCGCTCCAACGGGCTTTGCGTTCAATACCGTTATATCTCTACCACGACAGCGCTCCTTCGTTGGAGCCTGGCTTGCCCGCGAAGGGATTCATGACCCACAACTTCGGTTGAGTGCACCGGCCTCTTCGCGGGCAAGCCGCGCTCCAACGGGCTTTGCGTTCAATACCGTTATATCTCTGTCACGACAGCGTTCCTTCGTTGGAGCGTGGCTTGCCCGCGAAGAGGTCGGTACATTCATCGACTTTTCTGCACCTGAAATGTTGCCTTCGCGGGCAAGCCGGAACGCCGTTCGCTCGCTCCAACGGGATTTCTGTCAAACCGCCGAAAGATGCTCATACAGAATCATCGAGCCCACGATGATCAGCACGACGCCGCCGACGATTTCCGCCCGTTGACCGACGAGGGTGCCCAACGCCCGCCCGAGCAGGGTGCCGATGGTCACCATGGTCATGGTGGCCAGGCCGATGGCCGCTGCTGCCACGAAGATATTCACGTTAATAAACGCTAGGCCGATGCCCACTGCCAATGCGTCGATGCTGGTGGCGATGGCGGTCACGATCAGCAGGAGCAAGCCATGTTGACTGGTTTTCTCCACCTCTTCATCGGCGGTTTTCAGGCCGTTGTAGATCATGTGCAGACCGAGCACCAGCAGCAGCGTGAAGGCGATCCAATGGTCCCAGCTCTCGACGAACTTCGACGCCGCATTGCCGATCAGCCAGCCGATAATCGGAGTGATGGTTTCGACGATGCCGAAAATCAGGCCCATGCGCAGGGCTTCGGAGAAGCGAGGTTTGTGCAGGCTGGAGCCTTTGCCGATGGCCGCCGCAAAGGCGTCTGTCGACATCGCCAGGGCGAGCATGACGAGGGATATGGGATTCACGGTTTGTTTTCTTCCGGTCGGGCATTGAGTCCACGACACTCCCGCACGCCCGACCTTATGGCGCGAAAATGTCGATGGTCTCACCAACCAGAAGGTGTCCGCACCACGGCAGGTTGCCGAGAATGTTGATACGGACGCTTCTTAGCGAAAAGAAGCAGGCTACTCCCCAAAGAGAGCGCGCTTTATACCGGCGCGATTGTGAAAATTTTGTCGCGGCGGAAAATCGCAACATTCGAGAAAAACGCCACAAGCCCCGCCCAGACATCCGTTCATACAATCTGATGGAACTAAATCGTAATTATTTATGTTTTTTTCGAACCGGGTGCTGTGTTTGTTATCTGTTGTGGGTAATTTGGCGTTCAGCAAGGAGTCGTAGCGCGCAATTTCATGTGCAGGAAGCACAGCATTGGTCAGAGGCTTCACTTTATGAATCGCAGGAATCTCCTGAAAGCATCCATGGCGTTGGCCGCGTATAGCACCGTGCCAGCCTCGGGGCTTTATGTTGCACGTGCTTTTGCCGCCGCCGCCGATGGCGAGATCGAGAGTTTCGACTTCGATACGCTCAAGGCCCACGCCAAACAACTGGCTGGCCGTGGCTATGTCAGCAACAAACAAGTATTGCCACCGGTGCTGGCCAACATGACGCCGCAGCAATTCAACGCGATCAAATATGACGCCGGTCACTCGTTGTGGCACGACGTCAAAGGCCAATTGGATGTGCATTTCTTCCACGTCGGCATGGGCTTCAAGACTCCCGTACGCATGTACAGCGTGGACCCGACGACCAAGCAGGCGCGGGAAGTGCACTTCCGCCACGAACTGTTCAATTACGAGTCCAGCGGCATCGACAAGTCGCTGGTCAAGGGTGATCTGGGCTTCGCCGGGTTCAAGCTGTTCAAGGCCCCGGAAATTGCCATCAATGACGTGGTGTCGTTCCTGGGCGCGAGTTATTTCCGCGCCGTGGACAGCAACAAGCAGTACGGCCTTTCGGCACGCGGCCTCGCCATTGATACGTACTCGACGCGTCAGGAAGAATTCCCGGATTTCACCAAGTTCTGGTTCGAAACACCGGACAAGAACGCGACCCGCTTCGTGGTCTACGCCTTGCTCGACTCGCCCAGCGCGACCGGCGCTTATCGTTTTGATATCGACTGTCAGTCCGGGCAAGTGGTGATGAACATTGATGCGACCGTCAATGCCCGCACCGACATCGCTCAACTGGGCATCTCGCCCATGACCAGCATGTTCAGCTGCGGCACCCATGAGCGCCGCATGTGCGACACCATTCACCCGGAAATTCACGACTCGGACCGGCTGTCCATGTGGCGCGGCAACGGTGAATGGATCTGCCGTCCGCTGAATAACCCGCCAAAGCTGCAGTTCAACGCCTTCGCCGACACAGACCCCAAAGGTTTCGGTCTGGTGCAAACCGATCACAATTTCGCCAGCTATCAGGACACGGTCGATTGGTATCACCGCAGGCCGAGCCTTTGGGTTGAGCCCACCACGCCGTGGGGCGAGGGTTCGGTGAACCTGGTGGAGATCGTCACCACGGGCGAAACGATGGATAACATCGTGGTGTTCTGGACACCTAAAACACCGGTCAAAGCCGGCGATACCCTTAACTTTGGCTACAGACTGTACTGGAGTCCTCTGCCACCCGTCAGCACGCCTTTGGCGCAGGTGCATGCCACGCGCTCAGGCATGGGCGGCTTTACCGAGGGCTGGGCGCCGGGCGAGCATTACCCGAAAGTCTGGGCGCGACGCTTCGCCGTGGATTTCAATGGCGGCGGTCTGGAACGCTTGCCGGAAGGCACGGCCATCGAGCCGATCGTCACGGTTTCCAACGGCAAGGTGCAGGACTTCAACATTCTGGTCCTGCCGGACATTCAGGGCTATCGCATAACGTTCGACTGGTACCCGACCAACGATGGGGCTGAACCGGTCGAGATGCGCATGTTCATCAAGTCCCAGGACCGCACGTTGAGTGAAACCTGGCTGTATCAGTATTTCCCGCCAGCCGCTGACAAACGTAAATATCCGTAAGCTTCAACGGCAAGTTTCGAGGTGACTCGGAACTTGCCGTTTGTTGTGATGGGAGCGCCAATTTCAGGATTCGGTGAAACGTCAAATTAACAACGCCCAATAAATTCAATCAGTTACAACATCCATACTGTAACGTTCGTCGGCGATCGCTTTAATTTTGACGAATTAATTGACAGCCTCCCGAACTCAAGCTGTTATAGCCCTTGTCACGCAGTGGGAGCGTCCGCTCCCGACCTGAAAGCCGCACCCTCTCTTCTGCGGCCCCTTACCTCTTGATGGATGCCTCTATTGACCGTTTCAACGGCCGATGGGCGGTAGCGTTGGCGGTTGTATGGCCCCTTCAAACCACACAACCCTCGCTGCCTGAACCTCATGTGGGCGCGCTAGCCCGCGACAGAACATCCCAAACGACGAACGTATCGACTGATCTGACGCTTTTGCGGGCGAACCGCTCACGGTCCCCCGTGGCTGCGAAAACGCGCGGCATCAAGGGTTCGGCGGCATTTCCCACTTCCGATTACAGCGCTACAGAGGCAGAAAACATGATGTTGAACGCTGCGAACAGGGACGACAATAACGCTTCGACACTGTCCTTCTACAAGTCGACGGCCATGGTGTGGGTGGCCATCAGCCTGATTGTGATCGAGACCTTTTCCGGCGCGCTGCGCTATTACCTGGATCAGGTCGGACTGTCGCCGGTGCTGTATGCGCCCAAAGTCGGCTGCCTGATTTTATTGCTGCTGGAGTTACGCACTTACCGGGCAGGCCCCGTGGTGTGGTTGGCCCTGTTGCTGCTGATGATTTCAGCGTTGGTGGCCATGCTGCATGGCGCCACGCTGGCTAACGTCGCGTTCACCCTGTTCGCGCTCAGCCCGCTGCTGTTCGGGATGGTCTGCAGCGAACACCTGATCCATCGCCGTCGGCTGCTGCTGTGGGTCATCGGGCTTTGTCTGGTGGCGTGCATGGTCGGTCTTGCCCTGGACAAGATCACCGCCGTGCCATGGAAAGGCTACAGCTACAACATTGGTGAGACGCAATTGAGCGCCAACACCTCCTGGAGCGCGGAAGACGAGGACCGAAGCGCCGGTTTCGCCAGGGTGTCCAACGTGCTGTCGATCCTGATTGCGATCTACAGCCTGTATCTGGTGATGTTCATGCGGTCACGGCTGCTGATCCTGGCGTTGAGCCTCGTTGCCCTGTACGGCATCGTCCTGACCACCAGTAAAGCGCCTGCCGGTGGGTATCTGCTGACCATGGGCCTCTTGTTGATCGCGCGCATGCGCTGGACCACTCGAATCGCCTGCACCCTGGCCGTGGTCATCGGCATGGTGCTCCCGCTGATGGGGCTGCTGCATGACTTCGATGCGCGCACCGTGAGCAGTGGCGGTTCATCGCTGTCGTCGCTGTATGACCGGCTGATCAATACCTGGCCGAATGTGGTCGAAGCCATGACCAAAGCGGGTTACGGCTACACCGGCGCAGGCTTCGGGTTATTTGGCGCCTCGGTCATCATCTTTCCGGTTCCCGGTGCCGAACTGTTCGGTGGCTCGGACAGTACGTTCATGTACCTGTGGGGGATGTTCGGGGTCTTCGGTCCCGTGTTGTACGCCCTGCAAATCCCGTTGTTTTTTGCCCTTAGCAACAAAGATTCCCGTGTTGCCCGGGCATTGCTGGCGATCACGTTCTGTTGCTGCCTGATCAGCTGGACCACGGACATGTTTGAAGTCGCGGTGGTCAACCTCTTCCTGGGTCTGGCGATCGGGCATGTGCTGTCCGGCAAGTTGCTGGACAGCCGCAAAACCACTCGCCCGCAGCCCCTAAAGCTTTCCACGCTTCCCCGCCTGAACTGAGTCGATGAACATGGCCGCCCACTTACCTGTTGCAACACGTCTGCTGTGCACGGTGGCGTTGATCTGCGGCGCAGTCCAGGCGCAGGAGCCCGTGAAACCGCCGTTTATCCTGGGTATCGGAACGCACCTGATGAACTACCCGGCACCTTCCAGGCCCGCGCTGCAACGGGTTGCCGATGCAGGGATCTCTTCGGTCAAGGATGACGCGTTCTGGTCCACCGCCTCGCCCGGCCCCAATCAGTTGCGCATCGTGCCGCCGTGGCGCAGTTACCTGAACAATGCCCAGAGCCTGGGCCTGAGCAGGCTGACGATTCTCACTTACAGCACCTGGTTCCATGACAACGCCAAGCCCCGCAGCGGGAAGGTCAGAGCGGATTATCTGGAATACGTCGACTACGTCAGCCGCCAACTGGGCAATCGCGTCAACTTCTACGAGATCTGGAACGAGTGGGATATCGAAGCGCCGAAGGACCCGAAACTGAGCGCTGACTATGCCGCGCTGGTCCGTGATGCAGTGCCCTTGATTCGCAGGAACACGCAGACCACCGGCGGCACCCCCGCGAAAATCCTTGCCGGGGCCGTCACGCCCGAAGGCATGGACTACGGTTTTGCTGACCGCCTGATCGACGCGGGCATGCTCGACCTGGTGGACGGCCTGTCTGTTCACCCCTACGCCCACTGTCTGCCCGATGTGGCCCCCAATCCCGAAGCCTGGGCCGTGTGGCTGCGCAATTACGAGGCGCACATCCGCGCCAAGGCCGGTCGCGACGTGCCGTTGTACGTAACGGAAATGGCCTGGCCCAGTCACCGAGGCAATTGTGGCTTCACGCCCGCGGTACAGGCCGCCTATATGGCGCGGATTTTATTCCTTGCTCGCAGCCTGCCCAATATTCACGGCATGTGGTGGTACGACCTGGTCAACGACGGGCCCGACCGGACCGATCAGGAACACAACTTCGGGCTACTCAACGAAGACCTCTCCCCCAAGCCAGCCTATGAGGTGATGAAAGTCATCGCCCCGGTCATCAAGGACTTCAGCTACGACGCCCAGGCCAGTCGCCAGTCGGCCGGTGTGTACCTGCTGTATTTCGACAAAGGCCCCGAGCGCGTGGCCGTTGGCTGGACCACCGGCCCACACCGTCAGCAAGACATCACCAGCGCAGCGCCCATGTCGGGCCCGGTGACGTTGATTGATACCGCGCTCCCCGAAAAAGGCCGTTTCCCCGGCGAGCCCTGGCGGTGCGCGAATCAGCGCTGCTCGATATCCGTGACCCTCACCGGGTTCCCCAAGATCATCACCCTGAGCCCCGCGCAGACAGTGGCCACGCCCGGACTTCCCTCGCCCATACCGTGAATAAACGCCATGGACTTCAGAAAAGACATCAACGGACTACGCGCCATTGCGGTCATCGCGGTGCTGCTGTTCCACTTCAATCCTGCGTGGTTGCCCGGCGGGTTTGCGGGTGTCGATATATTCTTCGTGATCTCCGGTTACCTGATCACCGGGATTATCATGCGCAGCCTGCAAAAGGGTGATTTCAGCCTGATCGGGTTCTATAGATCCCGGGCCAGACGGATCATCCCGGCGCTGGCCGCGCTGTGCTTTATCCTGCTACTGGCGGGCTGGTTTTATTTGCTGCCGCTGGAATACAGCGAGCTGGGCAAGCACATCGCTGGCAGCCTGGGGTTTGTGTCCAACTTCGTCTATTGGTCCGAGGCCGGATACTTCACGGCGGGTGCTCACGAAAAATGGCTGCTGCACACCTGGTCACTGTCGGTGGAATGGCAGTTCTACATGATCTATCCCCTGGCGCTATTGGCGTTGAGTCGATTCATCGCCCAGCGAAATCTGCGCTGGTGGATCCTGGCCGCATGCCTGTCCGGTTTCGGCTTCTGCGTGTTTGCATCGTTCCTGTGGCCGGAACCGTCGTTCTACCTGCTGCCAACCCGGGCCTGGGAATTGTTGGTGGGTGGCGTCGCTTGCGTGTTCCCCATCACGCTGCGAGCCCTGCATCAGCGTCTGCTGGAGACCACGGGCCTGAGCCTGATGCTCGCCAGCTTTGTGCTGCTGACCGATAAAGACGTCTGGCCCGGTTACCTCTCGTTACTGCCAGTCCTGGGAACCCTGGCGGTGATCGTCGCCGCGCGCCAGGATTCATTCATGACCAGCAACCCGTTCTCACAATGGACCGGGAAGCTTTCCTACTCGCTATACCTGTGGCATTGGCCAGTCGTGGTCTTCATGAGTTACGCCGGGCTCCTGGGCGACACACTCCATGCCCTCGTCGGCATCGCCTGCGCCTTCGCGCTGGGCCTGGCGTCCTATCAATGGATCGAAAAATCGCCAAAGGCCGTCACACCCAAACGCCGCTGGAAATTCGCGACCGTCAGCGGGTTGATCACCATGGTCTTCGCCGCCGCCACCGCCGTGAGCGCCACAGAAGGGGCGATTTCGCCACTGCGGACCGTGAGCGTCTCGGACAAAGCGCGCTTCGTTCAGGACTATGCCGACCGTCAGAAGAACCTGTACGAGCTGTATTGGCTCAAGTGCGATGCCTTTTCGGCATTCACCCAGCGTGGTTTGTCGGGCATTGATGAATCCTGTACCCACAAGCAAGGCGAAGGCGGTGTGTTTTTGTGGGGCGACTCCCACGCCCAGGCGCTTTCCTTGGGCCTGAGGACGTCGTTACCGGCAGGCACGCCGTTCTATCAAGTGGCTTCGGCCAGCTGTCGGCCCAGCCTGACCCCGGACAACGGCCGCGCCACATCGACCCGCATCACTTGCAACTACTCCAATCAAAAGGCGCTTGAAAGCATTCAGACGCTGCGCCCGGACGTGGTGGTCATCGCGCAAAAGGACAAACACGACAAAACCCACTGGGGTGACATCGCCGCACGGCTCAAAAGCTATGGCGTCAAACACATCGTGTTGTTGGGCCCCCTGCCCCAGTGGAATCCGTCACTGCCCAGCGTGATCGCCAACCGGCATTGGGGCCTGAATCAATCGCACATTACCGACAACGCGCTGGATCAAAGCGTCATGGCCGCCGACAAAGCGATCCGCAGCCAGATTGATCCCCGGGCGGTGGATTACGTCTCACTGATTGACCGGCTGTGTGTGGCCAATTCCTGTCTGGTCCGGTTGCAGGACAACTCCCTGCTGCAAATCGATTCCGGGCACCTGAGCGAAAAAGGCTCGCTGTATATCGTGAAGAACTTTGTGATGCCCGAACTGAGCACCATCAGCAAAAACTAGCTGATCTGATACCCACCCCAGCCCGCATGGCCCCGCCATCGCGGGCTTTTTTCGTTCAAGCCGGGGACGCGCAAAAGTTCAAAACGAGAAAGCTATCGAGATAATAGTGACAATTGATTCAAGTAATCGCCGCCTCACTTATTAGTCTTCCGATCTCATAAAACTAAAACAGAGAGAGACGAAATGTTCTCACCCTACGCCCGACTGACCGCAAGCGTGATTGGAGCGAGCCTGATCGCCAGCTCGCCCGTCTTCGCCGACACCCTGACCCGCGACAACGGCGCTGCCGTTGGCGACAACCAGAACTCCCAGACCGCAGGCCCGACCGGCCCGGTGTTGCTGCAAGACGTGCAGTTGCTGCAGAAACTCCAGCGCTTTGATCGCGAACGCATCCCCGAGCGCGTTGTGCACGCACGGGGCACCGGTGTGCATGGTGAATTCGTGGCCTCCGGCGATGCGTCGGATCTGAGCAAGGCCAAAGTATTTCAGGCAGGCGAACATACGCCTGTGTTCGTGAGGTTTTCTGCCGTCGTTCACGGCAATCACTCGCCGGAAACCCTGCGCGACCCACGGGGTTTCGCCACCAAGTTCTACACGGCTGATGGCAACTGGGATCTGGTGGGCAACAACTTCCCCACCTTCTTCATCCGCGACGCCATCAAGTTCCCGGACATGGTGCATGCGTTCAAACCCGACCCACGCACCAATCTGGATGACGACTCACGCCGCTTCGATTTCTTCTCCCACGTCCCGGAAGCGACCCGCACCCTCACGCTGCTGTACTCCAACGAAGGCACCCCGGCCAGCTATCGCACCATGGATGGCAACGGCGTACACGCCTACAAGCTGGTGAACGCCAAGGGTGAAGTCAGCTATGTGAAGTTCCACTGGAAAAGCCTGCAAGGCTTGAAGAACCTTGATCCGAAACAGGTCGCAGAAGTCCAGTCCAAAGACTACAGCCACCTGACCAACGATCTGGTGGCCGCCATCAACAAGGGCGACTTCCCAAAATGGGATCTATACGTGCAGGTGGTCAAACCGGCTGACCTGGCCAAGTTCGAATTCGACCCGCTGGACGCCACGAAAATCTGGCCGGGCATTCCCGAGCGCAAGATCGGGCAGATGGTGTTGAACAAGAATGTGGATAACTTCTTCCAGGAAACGGAACAGGTCGCCATGGCCCCGGCCAACGTCGTACCGGGCATCGAGCCGTCTGAAGACCGCCTGCTGCAAGGTCGCGTGTTCTCCTACGCCGACACCCAGCTGTATCGCGTTGGCACCAACGTCCTGAGCCTGCCGATCAACGCCCCGCGCGTTAAGGTTAACAACGGCAACCAGGATGGCGCGCTGAACACCGGTCATACCACGACGGGCGTGAACTACGAGCCAAGCCGCCTCAACCCGCGTCCGGCTGTTGAAGAGGCGCGTTACAGCCAGTTGCCGTTGTCTGGTACGACCCAGCAGGCCAAGACCCAGCGTGAGCAGAACTTCAAACAGGCGGGTGATCTGTATCGCTCGTACAGCGAGAAAGACCAGAAGGACTTGATCCAGAGTTTTGGCGAGTCGCTGGCCACCACTGACGACGAGAGCAAGAACATCATGCTGTCGTTCCTGTACAAGGCTGACCCTGCCTACGGCGAAGGCGTCACCCGGGTCGCCAAAGGTGACCTGGCCAAGGTCAAGCAGCTCGCCGCTGCACTGAAGGACTGACCATCCACCTCGGCCCGCCCGCTCCAGCCATCCGTGCTGCGACCGGCGCGGGCCGTTGTGCCAGAGGAATTCCAGATGCGCCAGTTCATGTGTGTCGCCCTGCTCTGCATCGCCAGCAGCGTCGCTTACGCCAACCCGCCCGCCGACCCTTCAGCCGATACGCAAGGGCAGTTGCGGGCTCTATTTTTTGAGGCGGCACGAGACGGTCGCCAAGACATGTTGACCGAATTCATCAACGCCGGATTCGACCTGAACGTTCAGGATGACAAAGGTTATACAGCCCTGATTCTGGCGGCGTATCACGGCCAGCAAGGCGCTGTGACCCAACTGCTCAATGCCGGTGCCGACCCCTGCGCCAAAGACCTCAGAGGCAACACCGCCCTGATGGGCGCGATCTTCAAGGGCGAACTGAGCATCGCTAACCAACTGGTGGCCGCCGATTGCGCGCCGGACCAGCGTAACAATGCCGGGCAAACCGCCGCGATGTACGCAGCGTTGTTTCACCGCAAAGACGTGCTCGACGCCCTCGCCGCTAAAGGCGCAGACCTGAACGCCACGGATGCCATGGGCAATCAGGTCCAGTCCCTGGAGCGCGGCGAGTTTCAGCCATTGCAACCTTCGCGGTGATCCACGCGATACAGGGTGCTACCCAAACCGACAGGTAGCGCTCGAAAATGCCAACCGGCTGGGCGGCACTCATCCTCACACCTCTTCTCTGTGCGCCAGCGCCCGCAGGTTCTGGATGCCCACCGGTTCATGCTTAAGCAGCGGCACCAACGCGTAACGACGGGCGTGCACAGTGGCGACGGCGGCAATCTCGCGGCGCTCGTTGGCGGCGCGTTGCAGCAACAGCGGGGAATGAGTGCTGGCTGCCGCGATGCTGTTGTTGATGACCCAGGCCCAGGGTTCGATACCGGCGCGGCGCAGATCATCCTGCAGACCGGCCGCCTCCAGCACCGGTGTGGTTTCGGCCAGGGTCACCAGCAGCACCTTGGTCTGTCTGGGGTCCTGCAACTGCATCATCGGCGTGGTGAAATGCACACCTTTGTCGCCCATCTGCCGGGCGATATCCCGGTGATAGGCGCCGGTTGCATCGAGCAACAGCAGGGTATGGCCCGTCGGCGCGGTATCCATCACCACGAACTGCTTGCCGCCTTCGCGAATGATCCGCG
Organism: Pseudomonas sp. DWP3-1-2; assembly: GCF_049896285.1. Taxonomy (NCBI): domain Bacteria; kingdom Pseudomonadati; phylum Pseudomonadota; class Gammaproteobacteria; order Pseudomonadales; family Pseudomonadaceae; genus Pseudomonas; species Pseudomonas sp. DWP3-1-2. The sequence goes on from NZ_JAFCTZ010000007.1 coordinate 133,993, forward strand.
AGAAGGCCTGGAATACGGCGATCTCTTCGGTGCAGGGCGAGCGTAGATCCTCTTCGAGCATGGCCCGGCCCTGAGCGTCGAGCTTGGCACCTTTGCTCTGCAGCACCTGCTGACGGTAGCGCTCGGTTTCGGCGTGGGGATCGATGCGACTGACCCGCAGGTTGTCCAGGGCCTCACTCAGGGTTTCGCTCAGGTGCGCCGCCGGATCCGAAGTGGTGAGGTGCACCGGCAGCCCTCGCTGCGCAAGCTCGACCGCCACAGCTGCGGCCAACGTGGTTTTACCCACGCCGCCCTTGCCCATCACCATGATCAGGCCATGACCATTGGCGGCAATTTCATCCACCATCGCCGCGAGCGTGGGCGCATCCAGCGCTGGGGGTGATTCCAGAGGGACAGCGGCGATCTGCGGTTCGTCGCTGTCGAGCAGGTGCTGCAACGCGTCGAGCCCCACCAGATTGAATGCCTTGAGCGGGATCTGGTCGCGGGGCAGCGCCATCAGTTCGGCAGGAATCGCCGCTACGGCGGCCTGTTCGCGAGCGAAAATCGCCGCGGCCAGTTCGTCCCCTGCCGCTTCGGCGGCGGGTAGCACGCCATTGATCACCAGGTACTGCTGACGCAAGCCAATCGCGGCCAATTCCCCATGGGTACGCGCGGCTTCACGCAGGGTCGATGCCTGTGCGCGGGCAACCAGTACCAGACGGGTACGCAGCGGATCAGCCAAGGCATCCACCGCAGCCTGATACTGGCTGCGCTGCTTTTCCAGGCCGGCCAGCGGGCCAAGGCAGGAGGCATCGCCCTTGCCGTCTTCCAGAAAGCCACTCCACGCGCCGGGCAGTTGCAGCAGGCGAATCGTGTGCCCGGTGGGCGCGGTGTCGAAAATGATGTGCTGATAGTCCTGGGTCAGCGCCGAATCGATCAGCAACGCGGTGAACTCATCGAACGCAGCGATTTCCGTGGTGCAGGCACCCGAAAGCTGCTCCTCAATGCCCTTCACCACCGCCTCGGGCAGCACGCCACGCACCGGGCCGACAATGCGGTCGCGATACAACTGAGCGGCCGCCTGCGGGTCGATTTCCAGTGCCGACAAATTCGCCACCGCAGGAATCCGGGTGATTCGATTGCCGATGCTGATGCCGAATACCTGGCCGACATTGGAGGCCGGATCGGTGCTCACCAACAGCACGGACTTGCCCTCGGCGGCGAGACGCACGGCGGTGGCGCAGGCAATAGAGGTTTTGCCCACACCGCCCTTGCCCGTGAAGAACAGAAAACGTGGCGCTTGATCGAGAAATTGCATGGAGGGCTCTCCTGAGCTCAGCAGCAGCGGCCACCGGAGCAGCATGTGCTTTGTGGTTTGACTTCGGCAGACTCGGTCACGCCCAGCCATCGGGCCAGTTCGGATCGGCTGGGATAACGCGGCGGCGTGGATACCGACCGCGGGCATCACTGCAACCGGGTTCAGACACACCGGTTCAATAGCGGACTGGCACCAGGTCAGTCCGAGAAAAAACTTAACGTCCTGCCCGGGGTCAGTTGGCCACTAAATGGCCCCTTGGACCAGGGCTACGACGCCTGGATCGGTTTTAATGAGGCTCAACTGATGGAGGCTGAGATACCGTCCACCCTTGTACTCGACGTCCCGCAGCGTTCCCTCATGAACAAATCCGAGTTTGCGAAGCAGCTGGAAGCTCGCAAGATTTTCGGGCTCAACATCCGCATGCACCCGATGAATGTTCATGTGCACAAAGGCGTACCGAAGAATGTGCGGCAGTCCCCGCTGCATGATTCCGCGCCGCCAGTAGTCTGGCAGAAGCCAGTAACCCAGATCGATTCTATGATCGTCAGGTCGCCAGTCGTTTAATCCACACGCCCCGACCAGTTCATCATTGTCACGTCGGGCAATACCCCACCAGATGCCCTTGCGTTCGAGCAGGAGCTGCTCGTACCAATGCATCTGCTCTTGCGTCGCTTCAAGGCTCTGATAGGAGACACCGTAGTGGGCGATAACATCGGGATGGGAGAGGCCTGCGAAAATAGTGTGAATGTCTTTGGCCTGGATTTTCCGCAGGTCGTAGTTATCCAGATGAAAAATCGGGAAAGCCGAACTTGTTGTGTCCAAATTTTGGTTCACGCGATGACTCAATCAGGGGGCTCATGCCCAGTGGCAACGACTCAGATGAGTAGCATCTGTATAGAGTGGAGCTGTTACCTGAGCAAATCTAACTCGGAGAGGGGAACTACCACTCCTCTCTCTCAACAGTTTTTATTCCTGCACAACAGCAATTGTGTCCAGATAATAAAGTGTGTCACACGCCCCCTTGACTTTGGAGGTCCCCAGCAAGAGGTCATCCAGAGAGAAAAAAAGGCTGTCACACGACCAGCCGTTTCAAAATATGACGGACGATTCCAGTGAATAAAGGTTGTCACAACGACGATCCGATGGAGTCAGGGGGACGACGGAAGTAACGTCGACCCGTCTGGAAGAACCGACTTTTTCAACAGAATCGGCCCAAGTAGACATTCAACGATGGCAAGTTCCCTGCTATCAGACGTTGGACGATTAATCGTCCAACGCAGCGGCACAACGTTTAAGCAACTCGCCTAGAAGCCTGGCCTCTTCTGCTGACAGCATGGAGAGCATCTGCCGTTCCACTGCGTCAGCAGCTTTCGCTCCATCGGTGGCGGCCTTCTGACCGGCTTTCGTCAGATCGGTCATGATGACGCGTCCATGCTTCGGGTGCGGGCTACGCACAATCAGTCCTCCACGTTCGAGATTGACGAGAATCCCCTGCATGGTCTGTGGCGTCACGAAGGCCGCACGAGCCAACTCGGCATTCGAGATTTGCGGATTGCCAGCAACAGCAAGTAGGACTGCGTTCTGAGGCGCCGTTATGCCGATCTGCGCGAGCTCGGCATCCAGACGCTGCCTCAGTCGATGTTGTGCGATTTTCAGGTTGTAGCCAATCCAGTCGACTCCGCTTCGAGGTGCGAGCTTCGGCGTTGACATGTCAGGGTCCTTATAATATTGTCAGGTCCCTTATATTGATTGATCGGAGCTAATATGACAACTCCACTCGGGCCGGACTTCATCGCCTTGCAAGTGCGTAACCTCGCCGCATCCCGCAAGTTTTACATGGAGGTTTTTGGTTTCGAGGTTTCGGCGCACTGTCCACCCGGAGCAACCATTTTTCAGACCGAGCCAATTCCGTTGGCGCTGCGAGAGCCACTGCATGCACTTCCGGAAGTGGGGCCGCTCGGTGTAGGCATGGTGCTATGGGTCGCGTGTCCCGACGCTGATGCACTGCACACCCTCATTATTCAGCGAGGCGGCGTGATGCTCAGCCCGCTCGCCGATGGACCTTTCGGCCGTTTCTTTGCTACCAGTGATCCTGATGGCTATGTGATCACTTTTCATACGGCGCGGAGCTGACTCCATTCATGCTCTACGAGTTGATAGTCTGCCCATTGGGGTAATCGCGTGTGCATCAGTGAATGCTCCGCTGCGCTGCTATTTGCATCGGCCGAGCAGCAGAGCAAACACTCGTGACTGACCGCTTTTGGCCGATTCTGCTGAAAACAGTCGGCCATGGTTTCTACGGCAAAAAAGTACGCGTTTGAGATTGAGTTCTTCACTTTTGGGCAGAAGGTTCCGGGCTCAGATTTCGCGTAGCAGTGCGCAAGAAAGGCGTCTTCAGCGGTCAGTATGCCGGCAGTCTGAAAGAACTGACTTTTTCAACAGAATCGACCGAAAACGGCCAGTTACAAACGCAGGCTGTCGGGCAGCAGCCATAGGGCAACTGAGCGGCCCGGTGCGAAACGCGTTCTCCAGCCGATCGCCTTGGCAGTTAGATTCTCGCCGGTTGGCTGGGCCAGCAACTAATCGCTACCTGCACGCTAGTGATCATCCCCAACCCTACCCGCGCGGGCATGCCTAATGCTCTGATCGAGAACGTGATAACTCATCCAGGCCAGCGCAATGCGGGACATGGCAAGGCCATCCTGACTAAAGCTGTGGAACTCGCATGTGCCGCGAACTGCTAAACGGTGGTGCTGCTCACAGGCTCGCACCGACCGGCCGTGCACAGTTTCTATTTTGAGCGCAGGCTTTGAACAGAACAAGACCGGCTCTCAGATCCGGCGCATCCCCGTCAACACGGTCTAAACTAAACTGTACCGAACGGCACATAGCGAATGCTTGGTCACTCATTCGGGCCGGCGGCACTGGATCGCGACCACCCTACGCAACCACCACTGTTGCCAGAACCATAGTTCTTCGACAAATTGCTGAAAAGGGCTGTATCCGCTCGCGCTGAAAACAAGTTCAGTCCCTCTGAACATGGCAGTTTCGACGCTGGGCTGTTCATGACTATTTCTATCCGATGGATCTTCCTGAACATCGTGTCGACCTGCGACAACAACCGCACAGCGAATGTAAGCAGTCGATAGGGGGTCATGTGATCCAAACTGCGCGAAAAAGTCATTACCGGAACCTAAGTCGACGTTCCAATACATTGCTGGTCAATGTCCTATGCAAACAAGTGTTCAAGTCGCATGCAAATGAGGGGTCAAGTCCATGCAATTACGCATCACAGGCAAGCGCGTAATTGCTTGCGCAGCCAGAGGTGGCTGGAGTCTCTGTCAAAGCGTGCGTGCCAGGTGGCATACAGACTGAAGCTGTCTGTCTCGAACGGCAGCGCGTAGGCGTCGAGTACATTTTTGTAACGGTTCAAAAAGCGCGCCGGCAACGTGCACACCAGCTCACTGTTCTGCAAGATCAGCGGCACCAGACTGTAAGACTGCACCGACACACCGACCTTTCGCGTCAGGCTGCGTTGGGTCAGCAGTTCATCGATACTGCTGCTAAAACCACCGCCCCGCCCGGACACGATCACGTGCTCTAGTGCCACATACTCATCCAGCGTGACGGGCCCGACGCCACGCGGGTGGTCCATGCGCTGGGCCATGCTAAAAGTCTCCTCCAGCAGCAGTATCTGGGATGCACCCGGCACGGCATCGCGCGAGGTCAGCGCAAGGTCGATTTCACCGCTTTCCAACTGGCCGCGCAGCAAGCTGAAATCCAGGGTGCGAAAGACAAATCGAATACCGTTGAAACCGGCATTGCGCGTCAGTTGCACAAGCCGTGGGGCGACTATTGCTGCGGCGTTGTCATTCGAACCTAGGGTGAACGTGCAGTCCGCCGACACCGGGTCAAAAACCGGTGGTCGGCTGACAGTGTCTTCAAGCACCTGCAGGGCACGCCGCAAAGGTTCGCGCAAATGCTCGGACAGCGGCGTCAGCACCATGCCTCGGCCCGATTGCGCCGGGATCAACAGTGGGTCATTAAACAACTCGCGCAACCTGGAGAGCTGCGCCGACAACGCCGGCTGGCTCAAATGCAACCGATTCGCTGCACGGGTGATGTTGCACTCCTCGAGCATCGCATTCAGCGAAACCAGCAGCGCAAGGTTGTGCCCGGACAGATTCATGCAGCTTATCCCTCGTATATTGACGTTCGATTTCACACGGCTTGGCCCACTGCCACATCATGCTGACCTTGCGTTTTCCCGGAGTTTCACATGTCAGTTTTCCACTTGCGCGACAGTACGATCACCCAGGTAATCGAGCAGCGGGGTCTAGGCTACACGCCCGAATTGCTCTATCCCGACTGGGACCCGGGCGTGCTCGAAGCGCACCGCGCGCTGATGATCCCCGACTGCTTCGATGTAGTTTCACAGCGTTTCATTTCGAGCATTCATACCTGGGTGGTCCGCACGCGCCATTATACGATCCTGATTGACACCTGCGTGGGCAATCACAAGACCCGCTCGTTGTCGCGCTTCCATCAACTCAACCTGCCCTTCCTGGCCAGGCTGGCGCAGGCCGGGATCACGCCGGAAAGCGTCGACTACGTGATGTGCACGCACCTGCACGCCGACCATTGCGGCTGGAACACCCACTTGGTAAATGGCCGGTGGGTGCCGACCTTCCCGAATGCAAAGTATGTTTTTTCGCGTGCCGAATATGACTACTGGCTGAGCCAGATCGGTCAGGACGGCTTCAACGCCAACGTGTTCGAAGACAGTGTGCTGCCGGTAATTGAACACGGCCAGGCGCTGGTGGTTGAAGGTACCGAGGCGATCGCCGATGCCTTGCTGATTCATTCCACCTCCGGCCACAGCCCAGGGCACATCACCTTCGAACTGCTTAATAACGGGCGCAGCAGCGGAGGCGCCCTGTTCAGCGGCGACACGATGCACCAGCCGTTGCAAGTGTTCAAACCGGAGTGGAACAGCTGCTTCTGCGCCGCCCCGCAACAGGCCGCCGCCTCGCGCCGATGGCTACTGGAATATGCCGCCGAGCACCGTAGCACCGTGTTCACCGCACATTTCGCCAACACCTCAGCCGGCCGGGTGACGCGCACCGGAGATCGTTTTGACTGGCAGTTTATTCAACACGAGGAACAAGCATGAGCAGCACGATCCCGTACGCAATAGCGCAGAACGAATTCAGGATCCCGAGCAACACCGCGGGCATCGAGTTGTATATGCGCAACAAACGCCGCGCCGATATCCCTGAATTCAGCGGCGAGCGCACGCTGCTGTTTGTCGCCGGATCCACCTACCCCGCCTCGGCCTCGTTCGACCTAGAGCTCGAAGGCATATCGTGGATGGACCAACTGGCACTCGCCGGCTACAACACCTGGCTGGTCGATGTGCGCGGTTATGGGCGCTCCACCCAGCCACCGGAAATGGCCCAGCCTCCTGAGCAGAACCCGCCCGTGGTGCGTACGCCGGTAGCCGTCAACGACGTAGCCAGCGCCGTGGCTTTTGTGCGCGAGCGCGTCGCCGGGGCAGCGATCAACTTGATTGGCTGGTCATGGGGCGCAGCGCTCATGGGCAGCTACACCGCAAGCCATAACGACGCGGTGCATAAACTCGTGCTGGTGGCTCCGCAGTGGACCCGCGAGACCCCCAGCGCATCCGACGCAGGCGGCGCACTCGGTGCCTATCGGGTAGTCAAACGCGCGGTGGCAAAAAAACGTTGGCTGAACGGCGTGCCCGAGGACGCACGCGATAAGCTGCTGCCTCCGGCGTGGTTCGACGCATGGGCCGACGCAACTTTCGGCACCGCCCCCGACGCCTGCATCAAGGCACCCAACGGCACCGTGCAGGACAGTCGCGATTTCTGGTCTGCAGGCAAGCCGCTGTACGAGCCGTCTCAGATCAGAGTACCGGTGCTGATCGTGCACGCTGACTGGGATCAGGACTGCCCGCTGGAGTTGTCCCGTGCGGTATTCGCCCTGCTCACCGGCGCGCCTTATCGGCGCTGGGTAGAGATCGGCGAAGGCACTCACTCGGCATTCATGGAGAAGAACCGCTGGCAGATTTTCGGCGCGGTCCAGGCGTTCCTTGACGAGCGTGCGGATAGGCTCGACGGTACCGACTCTGCGGTGGCTGAGGCGTCAATTAGCTCGCCCCACATGAATAGCAACGCCAGATACGTCTGATTAAAATCGCGTTGGTGATAAGGAACCGGAGCTGCGTCCAACATCCGGTTTTCGGCCAAGAGCCTCAGGTCGCGTTGCTCTGGCAATGTCTCGACCCTTTTGATCAGCCATGTAGCTGAAGACTAGGGTTTTCCATTTTTAAACTCATGCATCGGTTTGTCAGGACAGCTGGATCAAGAATTTATGATCCCTCAAAAACGGCCTTCTGTCTCAGCATGGTCAACAACCGTTCAGCCGCAACTGACAGCTGGCGCCCTGCCCGAACCATTAGGTGCGCCTCAGCACTTTCGAATACTTCGCTGCGAGTCCTAAGCGCGACAAGTGTGCCTTCCGCTACCTCATTGGCCACCGCGTGTGAAGAAAGAAAGGTCACTCCGAGTTGGGCTTTTACATAACTCTTGAGGGTGGTGATTGAGTTGGTGACCAGATTGGATTCGAATTGAAGGCGATCGTGGTATTGCGCCAGCTTAACCAGATTGCTTAAGCCAAAGCCGTTGGACATCAAGCCCACCGGGTAAGGACAAACATCACCCAACTCCAGCGGCTGCTTCTTCTTGGTGAGTGGATGGCCAGGCCAGGTGATGACGCACATTGGCTGTTTGCGTAACATGACCGTACGCACCGCGGGATCAATGGGCGGACGGTATGCCAGGCCAATGTGAGCCTGATCGTTTGCCAGCATCCTTACGGTGTCAACGGCGTTGGCGAACTCCAGAGTCACCATTAGCTTGGGGTATATCTGGCAAAAGTCCTGAAGCACCCAGCGCACCAATTCTTCGCGAAAGCCTTCGCCTGCGACGATGTGGATCTCGCCTCTTTCTAGCCCTTTCAATTCGGAGAGATGGGTCAGTAGCAATGCCTCGCTTGAGCGCCTCTCACGACAATGGTTGAGCACAAACTCTGCGGCCTCCGTGGGAATGACCCCTCTGCCATGACGCTGGAGGAGTTTCACGCCCAACTCACTTTCCAGTTGTTGGATCTGTCGGCTAACTACCGATGGCTCGACATTCAAACGATCTGCGGCCCCACGGATCGAACCGGTTTCCGCAACTGACAGAAAGTAGTGCAAGCGCCGCTCGCTAAGGCCGATTCTCTGCAAAGCTGGCGTCTCCTGTCTGTTGACTACAGGTCAACGCTTGATAGCAATTATTGCTATTGTTCGCAATCTTCCCCCTCACCATACTTTGTGTCAATTGAGCGATGCCAAGCTCATTCAATCCAAATAATAAAAACAACACAGAGTTTTTGAGGACATCACCGTGGCCCAAGCAGCACTTATCAGATCGATTCACCCGGATGACATGGCCCTAAACAAGATGTATCGCAAGATCAGCTGGCGCCTGTTGCCGTTTCTACTGCTGTGCTATGCGCTGGCATATCTGGATCGGGTCAATATCAGTTATGCCAAGATTGCGATGCAGCAGGAATTCGGCCTGACGGATGCCGCTTATGGACTGGCGGCAGGCATATTCTTCATCGGGTATGTAATGTTTGAAGTACCGAGCAATCTCTGGCTTGCGCGGGTGGGGATACGCAAGACACTCGGTCGCATCATGTTCTTGTGGGGACTGGCGTCAACCTCAATGCTGTTTGTCCACGACAACACTACGTTTTACATACTGCGTTTTTTCCTGGGGGTATTTGAGGCCGGGTTCGCGCCAGGCATGATCCTCTATCTGACCTTATGGTTTTCCGGTAAACGCCGCGCCCAAGTAATGGCCTGCGTGCTGTTGGCGGGGCCAGTCTCGAATATTATCGGTGGACCCTTGTCGACCTGGATCATGGGAGCTTTCGCCGGCTTTCAGGGCCTGAAAGGCTGGCAGTGGATGTTCATCCTCGAAGGTGCTCCTTGTATTGTTCTTGGTATCGTCGCGTATTTCTATCTGAGTGACTCACCCGCCCAGGCCAGTTGGCTGAGCGCGGAAGAAAAGCAGCTACTGGCCAATGATCTGGAGCCGTTACAGGCGACAAAGCAACATACGTTTGCAGCTGCTTTGAAGGACTGGCGGATCTACATGATGGCGCTGATTTACTTCTGCCTGATCTGCGGCCTGTACACCGTCAGCTTCTGGCTACCCACTTTGCTTCGGGATGCTGGCGTAAAAAGTATTTTCGAGATCGGGCTGTATTCGGTTATCCCGTACGTCGCTGCCATCGTTGCGATGACGATCAATGCTCGCAGCTCGGATCGTTTTGCCGAGCGCCGCTGGCACGGCGCGGTACCCGCCTTCCTAGGTGCCATAGGCTTGGTATTGACGGGTTTGAATACGGGCAATCTCACCCTGGCACTGTGCAGTATCACCTTGGCAACTTCTTCTACCTATGCCGCCTACGCAGTGTTCTGGGCAAGGCCTTCTATCTATCTTAAAGGCACTGCCGCAGCGGGTGGCATTGCTTTGATCAATAGCATCGGTGCTTTCGGCGGCTTTTTCAGCCCGTCCATTATCGGCTTCTTGAAGACGTTCACGGGTTCGTTCGCCACAGGAATGGCGGCGATGGCAGCGCTGCTGGTCATCGGGGGGTTCTGCACGCTAGCGTTGCGCTTACCGGCCCAGTCTCACTCCTGAGCAGCTGTCCCCATTTGACTGGCTGCATTCGAGCACTTTCGTTTTTACTGACAGGCATACACCGTGATAAAGACTAAACCCCACTATTGCGAAATCGATGACATACGTCCACAGACAGAGGAGCTGACCCGAATCCGTCACCATATTCACCAACATCCTGAAATGGCTTTTGAGGAGTTCGAAACCGCCGCGCTCGTGGCGCAGAGGCTACGCCAATGGGGATTTGAGGTAACTGAAGGTGTCGGGGAAACGGGGGTGGTAGGCACCTTGACGGTAGGGGCCGGCAAACGTATCGGTATCCGCGCAGATATGGATGCTTTGCCATTGACGGAGCAAACCGGCCTGCCTTACGCCAGTGTTCGTGCGGGAAAAATGCACGCCTGCGGTCACGACGGCCATACCACCATGTTGCTGGGGGCTGCTGAATACCTGGGCAGAACCCGAAACTTCAATGGAACGGTTCATCTCTATTTTCAACCCGCCGAGGAGAAAGGTTTCGACAGCGGCGCACAGCGCATGGTGAATGACAGGTTGTTCGAGCGGTTTCCGTGTGATGCCGTGTTCGGAATGCATAACCATCCTGGGGAAGCGCCCGGCACCTTCCTGTTTCGCCGCGGGCCGTTCATGTCTGCCAGTGATAAAGTCTCGATCACCATCCACGGTCTGGGAGGCCATGCGGCTCGTCCGCATCTGACTGTGGACCCGGTGGTGGTGGCCTCCAGCATTGTCATGTCGTTGCAGAGTGTCGTCTCGCGCAACGTCAACCCTGTTGAACCGGCCGTTGTTACCGTTGGTTTACTTCATGCAGGCGTTGCCAACAATGTGATTTCCAACAGCGCCTACCTTGAGCTGAGTATCCGCTCGTTCAGTAAGCCGGTGCGCAGTTTGTTGAAGGAGCGTGTCCAGGCCTTGGCCAACGCCCAGGCTGAAAGTTACGGAGCAACGGTGACCATCGACTACATGGAGGGCTACCCGGTCATCGATAACGATCATGCCCAAACTGAATTCGCTCTACAGGTGGCCCGTGAACTGGTCGGTGACGAGCATGTCATTGCCCACGCCGATCAGCTCATGTCCAGCGAAGACTTCGCTTACATGCTCGAACAGCGGCCCGGCTGCTTCTTACGCTTGGGCAACGGCATTGGCGAAGACGGGTGTATGGTCCATAACCCGGAGTACGATTTCAATGACAAAAATTTGCCAATAGGGGCTGCCTACTGGGCACGCTTGGTGGAACGATACCTGGCGTAACGTTGGACTGAGGGCCTTCCGGCGAACCTTAAACTTGCTTAAGGGCTTTATCTGTTGCGGCGTATGCCTGAGGCGATGTCCGTATCCGTTTGCGACAGAGAGGACGACGTGCTCACAACGCTTCCATTTTGTACACCTCTACCCAGCCGTTCGACCAAGAAGTCGATGAGCGACCTCACGGCAGGAAGAAGACCTCGTGACGCAGTGAAAGCTAAGTAGATAATCTCTTCGGACACCTGCCAGTCTGGCCAAAGTTGGACCAGCTCTCCTGACTTAAGGTCCGATTCACACAGCTGTTCCAGCAACACAGCAACGCCGATGCCGCTGCGTGCAGCGGCGAGTAATGCGGGAACACTGCGACATATCAGCCTGGGCTCATGCTCTAAAGAAAACGCGGTATTCCCAGGACCGGTAAATTTCCAGGTCTTGTGTGATACCCATGCTACCAGCGGATCCGCCATAGCAATGGTTGGCGCCTGCTCAAGCGATTTGATATCGCGCTTCACACCCAGTGTGGCAGCCAATGACGGGCTGGCTACGATGATTTTCCGGGTCTTTCCTAGCATCCGGATTTTCAGGCCAGTCTCTGTCTCGTCTTCTAGGCGGCTGCGCGAACGTATCGCCACATGAACGTGCTCGTCAACCAGGTCGACACGACGATTGGTCGCGAGCACATGAAGTCGTACCAGCGGATACCGCGCGAGGAACTCGGGTAGCAAAGCACCTATGGAGACATCCAGTAGGCCGGTGGGGCAGCTCAGGCGAACGGTGCCTTCTGGTACAGATTTCGCCTTGCAGACGATCCCCTTCGCATTTTCTGCCTCCAGCAACATGATCCGACAGCGATCGTAGAATGCCTTGCCTAGTTCAGTAACTTGAAACCGGTGCGACGTGCGCTCAATGAGGCGTACACCTAATAGCTCTTCCAGCCGAGCAACGCGGCGGCTCAACTTTGACTTTGGGATCTGCAAGGCGCGGCCAGCGGCAGCATAGCCGCCGTGCGCCACGACCTGGGTGAAGTAAAAGTAATCGTTGAGATCGTCCACAACACAAACTCGCAGCTTTGCGTTCCTTTTATAGAACGCTACGATCAATTTATACCGCATTTTCCTTATTGCGTTCCATAAGTATAGTTCCGCTGACTAGCTGACGTTGGGACCACCGTCGTGATCAGCTACTACTCTTCTGGGACTTAATCATGTCGCACTGTTCAAATAACTCCGCCGGCTCCGCGCGAGCGCCATCAGAAGGTGAAGACACGAGCGCTTCTCCTGCTTGGGCTGCTTGGGCTGCTGTTGGCTCGTTGGCCCTGGGTGTCTTCAGTATGGTGACATCTGAATTTCTGCCCGCGAGTCTTTTGACACCCATCGCCCGCGACCTGGGAATTTCCGCCGGTGTGGCGGGACAGACGGTGACTGTCACTGCCCTCGTCGCCGCGTTGGCGGCTCCGCTGATCGTCCTAATGACGGCCAGATTCAACCGACGCGTTGTTGTTTGGGGGCTAACGTTGCTGATCGTGCTAGCAAACCTGTTGGCAGCAGTGGCTCCCAATGTAGGAGTGCTGTTGTTAGCCAGAGTGGGAATGGGAATCTCGCTTGGTGGTACATGGGCCTTGGCTGCCGCATTGGTCATGCGACTGGTCCCCCCGCACCTGCTTCCCAGGGCGACCGCTCTTGTATTTGGTGGCATTGCCGCCGCAACGGTTTGCGCGCCATCATTGGGTGCCTATTTAGGAGACCTATGGGGTTGGCGAGCCGCTTTTCTACTGGTGACATGTCTGGGCCTTCTTGCGCTAGTCATTCAACTATTTGCAATGCCTTCCATGGACCCCCAACCATCCGCAGGCTTCAGAACTTTTGGGGTGCTCCTACGTCGACGCGACATCCAGATTGGATTCATCACCGTATTGCTTGTCTTCTCTGGGCATTTTGCCGGGTTTACGTATTTGCGGTTATACCTGGAGCAAGTGCCGCGGCTGGAAATTAAAGAACTTTCTCTGGTGCTGCTGGTGTTTGGTGTTGGAGGGCTGCTAGGCAACTTTGCGGGAGGATTTATCGCGGAACGTAGCGTCAGAATGTCTATTTTTCTGTCATCGATACTGTTGTCACTTTCTACGTTTACATTGCTTCCTTATGGATCATTAACCCCTATCGTTTTTATTGCTGTCGGGCTTTGGGGCATCGCCTTTGGGGCATTGCCTGTCGGTACGCAGATTTGGACGACGCAGTCAGGAGCCGATCATGCAGAGAGTGCCGGTGCTTTGCTGGTGACTACAACCCAGGGGGCCATCGCTGTTGGCGCAGTCATCGGTGGGCTCCTGGTCAATGGGCTCGGAATATATGCCGTCATCGGGTATTGCTCTCTCGCGGCCCTCATCGGCGGCATCACCATGTTCCTCGGCGGGCATCGACCGTTTGATAAGGCGGCCCCTTAATTCGGACGTTCGCAGCATGCTTGGCCAGGGCACGTGCCGACGATCCGACTGGGAATGAAGCTGTTCCTCTTGACGATGGTGAGGAAAAGTAAACTACAAGATGCGACATAGGATGAAATCTATTTTTACAACGCCGTTTGGCCTATGCCCAAAGAGCGAATGAAGCGGCAGCCCCACAAGCACCACTCAAAATTTTTCTCGCATTTTCGTCACACATACGAACCGCTCAGTGTGTACGGCGAAAGTAACGTCGACCAATACCTCCACATACGCCTAGTCTGTTGAATTTACCATGAAGTAAGGCCCAAGTCGGGCCTAGCGGTGTGGCTGCTTGCGCAGAGGCTGCCTGTGCCGGTTCTGTTCGTCCATTCACAGTGAAGCATTACAGTTTTTTTGAGTACTGCCGATAAATTTCCTAGCCAGGTATTCAGGAATGGCTGATAACAGGGAGGGAATTATCTTGGTCGTTTCAATTAACTCGAATGCATTTTCTGGCTCGCAGGTTTCCAATGTGAAGGCGAGCCAAAATGAATCGCTGATAAAAAGTCAGGTGGCAGCGGAAAACGCTGATGTTGGCAGTCAGAAAGATAACAGTAGCCTTTCTTCACTCTCTCTGCAGTTGAGTGAGAGTGCCGCGCGTGCGGCGGCAAGGGATTCGAGTTTGAGCAGGAAAGAGCTTGGCGCGAAAGCGAGTGAGCTTTTAAGCGAGATTTCCGGCGATGGTTATTTTGCCAACAAAAAAGCCAATGATGCTGAAGTGCCTGATACTCAGGACCCTGGGTTATTGGCACGTGCGGACAATGCAGCGCAGTTTGTAAATGGCAGTGGTAAAAACCCATTTGCGGGTATGTCGAGCGATCAGCTCTCATTGATTATCTATGATGACAGTGGGAGTTTTACGACTAATGAGCGCCGCGCCGCGTGGAGTGAGTCATTCGATCAGGAATCTGCTTGGCGGCAGAAAGTTGTTGCCAATTCAATTGCGGAATATAACGGAACCGGGAAGCTGACGAAATTCTTTACTGCAGCGCTTGAACACTACAAGGATTTGCCCGCTATTGAGCAGGCTCAGTACCCTGATAGTTATGAGGCAAAGTTGCAGGATTGGATAGCACTGGATTTCAACTACAAGACACATACTGCGGAAGGTACGGGCAGTGCACAGGACGTGATGGACAAGGTCTTGAATCTCGACAGGCAGACGTTTGATGACGCTGGTGCAGATACGGCTTGAGTGCGGCACGCACTCATGATTGAGCCTGTCCAAACACAAAGCCCTGCAGGCTTAGCCGGTGCAGCGGGAACAGATGTCGTGTCGTGTCGCCCATCATTTCGATCGGAACGCGTGGAGAATGTCAGGAGCGGGTTCAGCCAGTACATCTGCCCCGATGTACGGTCGGGGCAGAGGCCTGTGACAACATTTTTTGTTCCGTTACAACACAATCAACCCCCCTGTGGATAACTATTCCACAGTCACCGATTTAGCCAGGTTGCGTGGCTGATCGACGTCCGTCCCCTTGAGCACTGCCACGTAATACGAAAGCAGTTGCAGCGGAATGGTGTAGAGGATCGGCGCCAGTGCATCGATGATGTGGGGCATGGCGATGACGTGTGTGCCTTCGCCGTTGGTCATGCCGGCCTGTTCATCCGCGAACACGATCAACTCACCGCCTCGGGCGCGGACTTCCTGAAGGTTGGATTTGAGTTTTTCCAGCAATTCGTTGTTGGGCGCAACCGTCACCACCGGCATGTCACTGTCCACCAGCGCCAGAGGCCCATGCTTGAGCTCGCCCGCCGGATAGGCTTCGGCGTGAATGTAGGAAATCTCTTTGAGCTTGAGCGCGCCTTCCATCGCGACCGGGAATTGTGCGCCACGACCCAGAAACAGCGTGTGGTTCTTCTCGGCGAACAGTTCGGCGACTTTTTCAATGGTGCCGTCCATTGCCAACGCTTCGCCCAGACGAGTCGGCAATCGGCGCAGTTCTTCCACCAGCTCGGCTTCAACACCTTCAGCCAACGTACCTTGAACCTGGCCCAACGACAGGGTCAGCAGCAGCAATGCCACCAACTGCGTGGTGAACGCTTTTGTGGAAGCAACGCCGATTTCCGGGCCGGCCTGGGTCAGCAGGGTCAGATCCGACTCGCGCACCAGGGAGCTGATGCTGACGTTGCAGATGGCCAGACTCGCCAGGAAGCCCAGCTCCTTGGCATTGCGCAGCGCCGCCAGCGTGTCGGCGGTTTCGCCGGACTGGGAAATCGACACGAACAGCGTGTTCGGCTGCACCACGACCTTGCGATAGCGGAACTCGCTGGCGACTTCGACCTGACACGGAATACCCGCCAGACCTTCCAGCCAGTAACGCGCAACCATGCCCGCGTGGTAACTGGTGCCACACGCGACGATCTGCACATTCCGGACGTTGGCGAATAGCTCGGCAGCCTGCGGCCCGAATGCCTGAACCAGTACCTGTTGCTGGCCGAGGCGGCCTTCGAGGGTGCGCTGTACGACCTTGGGTTGCTCGTGGATTTCCTTGAGCATGAAGTGGCGGAACGCACCTTTGTCGGCGGCTTCCGCACCTTCGCGGTACTGGACTGATTCACGTTCTACCGGCAGGCCGTCCACCGACCAGATTTGCACGCTGTCCCGGCGAATCTCGGCGATGTCGCCTTCTTCCAGGTACATGAAGCGGTCGGTGACCTGACGCAGTGCCAGTTGATCCGACGCGAGGAAGTTTTCCCCCAGGCCCAGGCCGATCACCAGCGGGCTGCCGCTGCGGGCGGCTACCAGGCGATCCGGTTGAAGGGCGCTGATCACGGCCAGCCCGTACGCGCCATGCAATTCCTTGACTGCAGCTTTCAAGGCGACGGTCAGGTCCGGCGTGTCCTTGAGCTTGTGGTGCAGCAAATGGACGATGACTTCGGTGTCGGTGTCGGAGGTGAAAACGTAGCCGAGCCCTTTCAGGCGCTCACGCAGGGCTTCATGGTTTTCGATGATGCCGTTGTGGACAACGGCCAGGTCACCGCCAGAGAAATGCGGGTGGGCGTTACGCTCACAGGGCGCACCGTGAGTGGCCCAACGGGTGTGCGCAATTCCCAGGCGGCCTGCCAACGGTTCACCGGCCAGTGCCTGTTCCAGTTCGCTCACCTTGCCCGAGCGGCGACGACGCTCGAGGACGCCCTCATTGCTGAAAACAGCGACGCCCGCGCTGTCGTAGCCACGGTATTCAAGGCGCTTGAGGCCTTCGAGCAAAATGGCGGTGATATTACGCTCTGCAACAGCGCCTACGATTCCACACATACGTTTTCTCCTAGCTGACAGCGGCGCAAATCAGCGCAATGCCGC
The DNA here is from genome assembly GCF_049896285.1 of Pseudomonas sp. DWP3-1-2. Classification (NCBI taxonomy): domain Bacteria; kingdom Pseudomonadati; phylum Pseudomonadota; class Gammaproteobacteria; order Pseudomonadales; family Pseudomonadaceae; genus Pseudomonas; species Pseudomonas sp. DWP3-1-2. The sequence continues at coordinate 151,095 of NZ_JAFCTZ010000007.1, forward strand.
GGGCTTCAATCTGTTCGCGCGCCTCAGGGGGCAGGCGATCATCGGTAATAAGGGTGTGGATACTGCTCCAGGGCAGTTCCAGGTTGGGAATCTTGCGTCCGACCTTGTCGGCTTCGACCATCACCACCACCTCACGGGCAACTTCAGCCATGACTCGGCTCAAGCCCAGTAATTCGTTGAACGTGGTGGTACCGCGGTTCAGGTCGATCCCGTCAGCGCCAATGAACAACTGATCGAAGTCATAGGAACGCAACACTTGCTCGGCGACCTGCCCCTGAAACGATTCGGAATGCGGGTCCCAGGTTCCGCCGGTCATCAGCAGCACAGGCTCGTGCTCAAGTTCGGTCAGGGCGCTGGCAACATGCAGGGAGTTGGTCATCACCACCAATCCGGGCTGGCCGCCCAACTCCCGAATCATCGCCGCCGTGGTGCTGCCGCTGTCGACGATGATGCGCGCGTGCTCCCGAATCCTGGCGACAGCAGCACGGGCGATAGCTTGCTTGTATTTCGAGACCGGCTGGCTGCTTTCGGTGATGAGTTCCTGAGGCAGCGGCACGGCCCCGCCGTACCGCCGTAACAGCAGCCCGTTGGTTTCGAGTGCCGACAGATCCTTTCGAATCGTAACTTCAGACGTTTCAAAGCGTTTTGCCAGCTCGTCCACACTGACTTCGCCCTGCTCACTGAGCAAAGCGAGGATGTTGTGACGACGCTGAGGCGTGTTGCGCTTCGATATGGACACGGTCTTGTTTCGTTTCGAAAGATAACGAAGGCAATCAAAACCTATTGTGTGACGATGGTCAAGCGATTTGAAAGGCCGGATATCCACCATTGTTCAGGCGATACGCGCTGTTGCCCTGCAAACACGGGCCCGTTGGAGCGAGGCTTGCCCGCGAACCAGACGCCGCGGTGGGCCAGATCCACCGCGTTATCGTTCTTCGCGGGCAAGCCTCGCTCTAACGAATCGGGTTTCAGGGACCAACTGTGGATAACTATTCAACGCGAGCGAAACGCATTGTAGGAGCGCCCGGAGGTTACGACGCCCGCGATGCGGTGTGTCAGGCAGACCGCTATCGCTGCCTCGCGTTGCTCGTGAGCTCCTACAAATGGGGACTTATTCGTCATTGTTCAGGCGATACGCGCTGTTGCCCTGCAAACACAGACCCCGTAGGAGCGAGGCTTGCCCGCGAACCAAGCGCCGCGGTGGATCAGATCCACCGCGTTATCGTTCTTCGCGGGCAAGCCTCGCTCTAACGAATCGGGTTTCAGGGACCAACTGTGGATAACTCCTCAACGCGAGCGACACGCGTTGTAGGAGCGCACGGAGGTTACGACGCCCGCAATGCGGTGTGTCAGGCAGACCGCTATCGCTGCCTCGCGTTGCTCGTGAGCTCCTACACATGGGGACTAATGCCAGCTGTGGATAACTTCAGTCCTTCTTGATCTTCACCGGACGCTTCCAGCCTTCGATGTTGCGCTGGCGGGCGCGGGCGACGGCAAGTTGCGACTTATCCACATCCTGCGTGATGGTCGAGCCAGCGGCGGTGTTCGAGCCGTTGCCGATACTCACAGGCGCAATCAATGAATTGTTGGAGCCGATAAACACATCTTCGCCAATCAGGGTTTTGTGCTTGTTGGCCCCATCGTAGTTAACCGTGATGGTCCCGGCCCCGATGTTGGTGCGTGCGCCAATCACGGTATCACCCAGATAGGTCAGATGGCCGGCTTTCACGCCTTCGCCCAGATGGGCATTCTTGAGTTCAACAAAGTTACCCACATGCGCCTTCGCTTCGAGCACACTTCCCGGACGCAGGCGTGCAAACGGGCCAGCATCGCTGCCCTCCCCCATGATCGCGCCGTCGATATGGCTGTTGGCTTTGATGACAACGCCTTTGCGCAGGGTACTGTCCTTGATCACGCAGTTTGGCCCGATCACCACGTCGTCTTCGATCACCACGCGGCCTTCGAGGATCACGTTGATATCGATCAGCACATCGCGCCCCACGGTCACCTCACCACGCACATCGAAGCGCGCCGGATCACGCAAGGTCACGCCCTGAGCCATCAATCGACGGGCTTCACGCCATTGATAGTGACGCTCCAGCTCAGCCAGTTGCTTGCGATCATTGGCGCCCTGCACTTCCATGGCGTCGTGAGGCTGCTCGGTGGCCACCACCAGACCGTCGCCGACCGCCATGGCGATCACGTCCGTCAGGTAATACTCGCCCTGGGCGTTGTTATTGGACAGCCGCCCCAGCCAGTCAGCCAGACGCTTGCCCGGTACGGCAAGAATCCCGGTATTACCTTCGGTAATCGCTTTTTGCGCCTCGGTGGCGTCTTTGTGTTCGACGATGGCGCAGACGCGGTTCTGCTCATCGCGAACAATGCGGCCATAGCCCGTCGGATCAGCGAGATTGACCGTCAGCAAACCCAGTTGCCCGGCATTGACCTGTTTCAGCAGACGTTGAAGGGTCTCGACTTCGATCAGGGGAACATCGCCATAAAGGATCAGTACGTTCTCGGCGGTCAATTCCGGCAATGCTTGCGCGACCGCATGGCCAGTCCCCAGTTGCTTGTCCTGCATGACGAAATTCAGGTCGTCCGCAGCCAGGCGCTCGCGCACGATGTCCGCGCCATGCCCGATCACCACATGGATGCGTTGGGGCGCTAGCTGGCGCGCGCTGTGGATAACATGCCCAAGCATTGAGTCGCCTGCGACCGGATGCAGAACCTTGGGAAGGGCCGAACGCATGCGAGTGCCTTGGCCTGCGGCGAGAATAACGATATCGAGAGACATGAGGGCTTCCAACTGAGCGAGCCGCGCGCCCGAAAGACCGGGCTGGGCTTATCCTGAAAAAAGAAAAAGGGTAGCCGAGGCTACCCTTTTACTCAATCGCGCAGAATGACGACGGGGTTAGCCGCCGAACTTCTTGCGAATTTGCTGAACGGTACGCAGCTGAGCTGCGGCCTCGGCCAGACGAGCGGTTGCAGATCCGTAATCGAAATCCGCGCCCTTCTCGTTCAGAGCTTTCTCGGCTGCCTTTACGGCTGCCTGAGCAGAGGCTTCGTCCAGGTCAGCGGCACGTTGCACAGTGTCGGCAAGCACCTTGACCATGTTCGGCTGAACCTCAAGGAAACCACCGGAGATGTAATACACCTCGGCTTCTCCGCCCTGCTTGATCAAGCGGATCGGACCTGGTTTCAGATCAGTGATCAGCGGCGCGTGACCTGGAGCGATACCGATATCACCCAGGTTGCCGTGCGCAATCACCATCTCGACCAGACCGGAGAAAATTTCCCCTTCCGCGCTGACGATATCGCAATGGACTGTCATAGCCATTTGCTTGCCTCGACCTGATTAGCGCCCGTTGCCGGGCGCTGGGATTACAGTTTCTTGGCTTTCTCGATCGCTTCTTCGATGCCGCCGACCATGTAGAACGCTTGTTCTGGCAGGTGGTCGTAGTCACCGTTGAGGATGCCTTTGAAGCCAGCAATGGTGTCTTTCAGGGAAACGTATTTACCCGATGCACCGGTGAAGACTTCAGCCACGAAGAACGGTTGTGACAGGAAGCGCTGGATCTTACGAGCACGGTTAACCAACTGTTTGTCGGCCTCCGACAGCTCGTCCATACCCAGAATCGCAATAATGTCCTTCAGTTCTTTGTAGCGCTGCAACACGTACTGAACGCCGCGAGCGGTGTCGTAGTGTTCCTGGCCGATAACGTTCGGGTCCAGCTGGCGCGAGGTCGAATCCAGTGGGTCTACCGCCGGGTAGATACCCAGGGAAGCGATGTCACGGGACAGTACGACGGTTGCATCCAAGTGAGCAAACGTGGTCGCTGGCGACGGGTCAGTCAAGTCATCCGCAGGTACGTATACCGCCTGGATGGAAGTGATCGAACCGTTTTTGGTGGAAGTGATGCGCTCTTGCAGAGTACCCATCTCTTCAGCCAGGGTCGGCTGGTAACCTACTGCAGAAGGCATACGGCCCAGCAGTGCGGATACTTCAGTACCGGCCAGCGTGTAACGATAGATGTTGTCGACGAACAGCAGAACGTCGTTACCTTCGTCACGGAATTTCTCGGCCATGGTCAGGCCAGTCAGTGCTACGCGCAGACGGTTACCCGGCGGCTCGTTCATCTGACCGTAAACCAGTGCCACTTTGTCCAGAACGTTGGAGTCCTTCATCTCGTGGTAGAAGTCGTTACCCTCACGAGTACGCTCCCCCACACCGGCGAACACGGAATAACCGCTGTGCTCGATGGCGATGTTACGGATCAGTTCCATCATGTTTACGGTCTTGCCTACACCGGCACCACCGAACAGACCGACTTTACCGCCTTTGGCGAACGGGCAAACCAGGTCGATAACCTTGATGCCTGTTTCCAGCAGATCGTTGCCACCCGCTTGCTCAGCGAAGGTTGGCGCAGGACGGTGAATGCCCCAGCGTTCTTCGGTGGCGATTGGACCGGCTTCGTCGATCGGGTTGCCCAGCACGTCCATGATCCGGCCCAGAGTCGCTTTACCGACCGGTACGGAGATGGCTGCGCCAGAGTCTGTTACTTCCAGACCACGCTTCAAGCCCTCGGTGGAGCCCATCGCAATGGTGCGGACCACGCCGTCGCCCAGCTGCTGCTGAACTTCCAGAGTGGTCCCTGCCGCGCTTTGAACCAACAGCGCGTTGTAGATACTCGGTACGCTATCGCGTGGGAATTCCACGTCGATCACGGCGCCGATGATTTGAACGATACGTCCGCTACTCATTAGCTGGTTCCTCTAATATTTGAACCGTTAAACCGCGGCAGCGCCGCCGACGATTTCCGAGATCTCTTGGGTGATCGCTGCCTGACGCGCCTTGTTGTAGATCAGCTGCAAATCGCTGATCAAATCACCGGCGTTGTCTGTGGCGTTCTTCATCGCGATCATCCGCGCTGCTTGTTCAGCTGCGTTGTTCTCGACCACCGCCTGGTACACCTGCGACTCAACGTAGCGAACCATCAAGCCATCCAGCAGCTCTTTGGCGTCGGGTTCGTAGAGATAGTCCCAGTGGTGCTTGAGTTTCTGATCCGGGGTTGCCACCAGCGGAATCAATTGTTCCACCGTTGGCTGCTGGGTCATGGTGTTGATGAACTTGTTGGATACCACGGACAGGCGATCAATACGGCCATCCAGGTAGGCATCCAGCATCACCTTGACGCTGCCGATCAAATCATTGATCGACGGCTCTTCGCCCAAGTGGCTGATCGCAGCGACGACGTTACCGCCGAAGTTGCGGAAGAATGCCGCACCTTTGCTGCCAACCACGCACAGATCGATCTCTACGCCGTTCTCACGGTTTACCGCCATGTCCTTGACCAAAGCCTTGAACAGGTTGGTATTCAAGCCACCGCACAAGCCACGGTCACTGCTCACGACGACATAACCGATGCGCTTTACTTCGCGCTCGATCATGAACGGGTGGCGGTATTCCGGGTTGGCGTTGGCCAGATGACCAATCACCTGGCGGATGCGCTCCGCGTAAGGACGGCTAGCAGACATGCGCATTTGAGCCTTGCGCATTTTACTGACCGCCACTTTTTCCATGGCGCTGGTGATCTTTTGCGTGCTTTTGATGCTCGCAATCTTGCTGCGAATCTCTTTTGCGCCTGCCATGTAACACCTATCAGGTTAGCAAGCGGGAGCCTTGCGGCCCCCGCTGCGGCTTACCAGGTTTGGGTGGCCTTGAACTTCTCGATACCGGCTTTCATGCCAGCGTCGATTTCGTCATTGAAGTCACCCTTCACGTTGATCTTCGCCATCAAATCGGCGTGATCGCGGTTGAAGTAAGCAATCAGCGCTTGTTCAAAGCTGCCAATCTTGGCGATTTCGATGTCGATCAGGAACCCACGCTCAGCGGCATACAGCGACAGCGCCATGTCAGCAATCGACATTGGTGCATATTGCTTCTGCTTCATCAGCTCGGTAACGCGCTGACCATGCTCAAGTTGCTTACGGGTCGCTTCGTCCAGGTCAGAAGCGAACTGGGCGAATGCCGCCAGTTCACGGTACTGAGCCAGAGCGGTACGGATACCACCGGAGAGCTTCTTGATGATCTTGGTCTGCGCGGCACCACCCACACGGGATACCGAAACACCGGCGTTCACAGCCGGACGGATGCCGGAGTTGAACATGGCCGATTCCAGGAAGATCTGACCGTCAGTGATGGAAATCACGTTGGTCGGAACGAACGCGGAAACGTCGCCAGCCTGGGTTTCGATGATCGGCAACGCGGTCAGGGAACCGGTTTTGCCGGTCACTGCGCCGTTGGTGAACTTCTCTACGTACTCTTCGGAAACACGCGATGCGCGCTCCAGCAGACGGGAGTGGAGATAGAACACGTCGCCTGGGTAAGCTTCACGGCCTGGTGGACGGCGCAGCAGCAGGGAAATCTGGCGGTAAGCCACTGCTTGCTTGGACAGATCGTCATAAACGATCAGCGCGTCTTCACCGCGGTCGCGGAAGTACTCGCCCATGGTGCAACCCGAGTACGGTGCAAGGAACTGCAACGCAGCGGATTCGGAAGCACTGGCAGCCACGACGATGGTGTTAGCCAACGCGCCGTTTTCTTCGAGTTTGCGAACCACGTTGGCGATGGTCGATTGTTTCTGACCGATCGCTACGTAGACGCAGAAGATGCCGCTGTCTTTCTGGTTGATGATTGCGTCGATGGCCAGAGCGGTTTTACCGATCTGACGGTCACCGATGATCAGCTCACGCTGGCCACGGCCGACTGGAATCATGGCATCGACGGCTTTGTAGCCGGTTTGCACAGGCTGGTCGACCGACTTACGCCAGATCACGCCCGGTGCAACCTTCTCGACAGCGTCAGTGATGACGTTGTTCAGAGGGCCTTTGCCGTCAACTGGGTTACCCAGTGCATCGACTACGCGTCCCAGCAATTCCGGACCAACCGGAACTTCAAGGATGCGGCCAGTGCACTTGGCGCTCATGCCTTCAGCCAGAGTCGTGTAGGCGCCCAGTACCACGGCACCTACAGAGTCTTGCTCAAGGTTCAGCGCCATACCGTAGACGCCGCCCGGAAACTCGATCATCTCGCCGTACATTACGTCGGCCAGACCGTGAATCCGCACGATGCCGTCAGATACGCTGACGACTGTGCCTTCGTTACGGGCTTGGGAGGTTACATCGAGCTTGTCGATGCGACCCTTGATGATTTCACTTATTTCGGAAGGATTGAGTTGCTGCATTGCTCTGCTGCCCCTTCAAACTCAAGATTTCAATGCTTCGGCTAGTTGCGCGAGTTTGCCGCGAACTGAGCCATCGATAACCAGGTCGCCGGCGCGGATTACGACACCACCGATAAGGCTGGCGTCCTCCGCAGCGTGCAGGCGCACTTCCCGGCCGAGCCGTGCACTGAGAACCTTGGCGAGTTTGTCTTGCTGTTCTTGGTTCAATGCAAAAGCACTGGTGACATCCACATCGACCGATTTTTCCTGCTCAGCCTTGTACAGGTCGAACAGTTCGGAAATCTCCGGCAAAAGCGGGAGACGGTCGTTTTCAGCAACGACGTGGATGAAATTCTGTGCCTTGGCATCGAACTTGTCGCCACACACTTCAATAAAAGTGGTGGCCTTGTCTGCGCTCGTCAGTCGCGGGGCCTTGAGTACGCGCTGCATGGTGTCGTCTTGCGACACCGCTGCAGCCAGGCCGAGCATGGCTGACCAATTGGCCAGTTGCTGGTGGGCCTGGGCGTGCTCGAAGGCTGCCTTAGCGTAAGGTCGGGCCAACGTGGTCAGTTCTGCCATGATCGCCCTCGCTTAAATTTCAGCAGCCAGTTTATTAACCAGCTCCGCGTGCGCGTTTTGATCGATTGTGGCACCCAGGATCTTCTCGGCACCGCCGACGGCCAGGCTACCCAATTGGGCGCGCAGCGCGTCTTTGACGCTGTTCAGTTCCTGCTCGATCTCGGCCTGAGCCTGAGCCTTGACACGTTCAGCTTCGATACGGGCCTGTTCACGGGCTTCGTCGACAATCTGAGTACCGCGTTTCTTGGCTTGCTCAATGATTTCAGCTGCCTGAGCTTTTGCTTCGCGCAGTTGCTGACCCACTTTATCTTGGGCCAGCTCCAGGTCGCGAGCTGCTCGGCTGGCAGCGTCCAGTCCATCCGCGATCTTCTTCTGACGTTCGTGCAAAGCCGTTATGACCGGAGGCCAAACGTACTTCATGCAGAACAGCACAAAAATGAAGAACGCAACGGACTGGCCAATCAGGGTTGCATTAATGTTCACGCCAACACCTCGCTCGTTCGTTGTCCATCACACCAATCACCTCGAATAGTCGAGAGATTAGCCAGCGAGTTGACCAACGAAGGGGTTCGCAAAGGTGAAGAACAGAGCGATACCAACACCGATCATGGTCACGGCGTCGAGCAGACCGGCGACGATGAACATTTTGACCTGCAGCATTGGAACCATTTCCGGTTGGCGAGCAGCGCCTTCCAGGAACTTGCCGCCCAGCAGGCCGAAACCAATTGCAGTACCCAGTGCGCCCAGGCCGATCAACAGTGCAACAGCGATAGCAGTTAGACCAACTACAGTTTCCATCTTTCCTCCCGACTTTTACGTCGTATTGGTTAGGTTTTTTAGATTAAAGCGGTAAAACAAATCGTTTCCAGCATCAGCCTTTGCGGTTCCCCGCGTGCGGCTCCTCCCGCCGAAGCGAGAGGTACATCCAGACGCGCCAGGCGAGTCTTAATGGTTGTCTTCGTGAGCCATCGACAGGTAAACGATGGTCAGCATCATGAAGATGAACGCCTGCAAGGTGATGATCAGGATGTGGAATACAGCCCACGCCCATTGCAGAACCACGCCCAGGCCGCTGAGCCAGAGCAGGCCGCTGCCGAACATGACGGCGATCAGGATAAAGACCAGTTCGCCAGCGTACATGTTGCCGAAAAGACGCAGTGCCAACGAAATAGGCTTGGCAATCAGTGTCACGAATTCAAGCAGGAAGTTCACCGGAATCAACAGCGCTTGAACAAGGATGTTCTTGCTGCCGAACGGGTGAAGGGTCAGTTCACCGATGAATCCACCGATGCCTTTGACCTTGATGCTGTAGAAAATGATCAACGCGAACACCGACAGGGCCATGCCCAGGGTGGCGTTAGGGTCAGTCGTCGACACGGCACGGAACGGAATGTGCGAATCGCCGGTGATCATGATCGCCAACTGAGGAATCCAGTCAACCGGGATAAGGTCGACAGCGTTCATCAGGAAAACCCAGACGAAAATGGTCAGTGCCAGCGGTGCAATCACCGGGCTACGACCGTGGAAGCTGTCCTTCACGCTGCCGTCGACGAACTCGACGAGCACTTCAACGAAGTTCTGCAGCGCACCGGGTTGACCGGAAGTCGCCTTTTTTGCCGCCATGCGGAAAATCAGGATGAAGATCAGACCCAATGCGACCGACCAGCCGAGTGTATCGACGTGGAATGCCCAAAAGCCCATTTCCTTCGCCGCAGCGGCGTCGTGGGCAAAGCCCCAACCGCCTTCTGGTAGCTGACCGAACGTCAGGTTCTGCAAGTGGTGCTGGATATAGCCCGAAGCTGTTTGCTCTGCCATGGTTGCCTCAAACGCCCTAAGGTCTCGAAAGTCTTGTTCTCATCAGCAGGGGAGCGAACCAGCTGACCAGTTGGGTCAGCATGAAGACGCCAAATACAGCCAGCGGCGCCAATGGCTTCACACCTGCGAACGTAAGTGCAAACAGCACTGCCGTCAAAATCAGTTTGCCCGCCTCGCCGGCATAAAAAGACCGGACAATGGCTTGCGCTGCTCTAGCCCCGGAGAACCGGAAAGCCTTATGAGCGAAATACAAATTGGGGAGCCAAGCTATCAGGCCTCCGCAGAGTCCTGAATATCCCGCTACGACCCCGTGCCACTGCCACAGCGCCAAGGCTGCCAGCAGCAAGACAATAAATTGAGCCAGCAGTACCGGAAAAACCGCAAGGCGATGGAACGGCAAGCGGTTTGGCATGCGTGATTCCATCACATCTGCTCCTCGTGCGTCGGCCGCCAAAATCAATAACTTGGCATAAATTGTGCCGACAAAATGCGCGCAGAGTATAGGGGCGCTTAAGCCCCTATTCAACCGTCAGGTAGTGATTTCCGACTATACGCTACACAGCAATTGTTTCAGCGGATGTGCGCGAGCACGCCCTGAAGCTCATCCAGCGAGTTATATCGGATCACTAACTGACCTTTTCCCTTCTGACCATGCCGTATTTGCACCGCCGAGCCCAGCCGCTCGGCCAATCGCTGTTCCAGGCGGCTGATGTCAGGATCGGTTTTCACCGGTTCCGCAGCGGCCGGTTTTCCGCTAAGCCATTGGCGAACCAACGCTTCTGTCTGACGCACCGTCAGGCCACGTGCGACAACGTGTCGCGCCCCTTCAACCTGTCTGTCTTCGGGTAAACCGAGCAAGGCGCGGGCATGACCCATTTCCAGGTCGCCATGGGAAAGCATGGTCTTGATGACTTCAGGCAGCGCGATCAGACGCAGCAGGTTAGCGACGCTGACACGGGATTTACCCACCGCATCGGCCACTTGTTGCTGGGTCAGCTGAAATTCCTGCTGCAGACGCTGCAACGCCACCGCTTCCTCGACAGGATTGAGGTCCTCACGCTGGATGTTTTCGATCAATGCCATGGCAATGGCCGTTTCGTCCGGCACATCGCGCACCATGGCGGGGATGGTTTCCATCCCGGCCTGCTGGCTGGCACGCCAGCGGCGCTCGCCAGCGATGATTTCAAAACGGTTATCGGCAATCGGGCGAACCACGATGGGCTGCATCACGCCCTGTGCCTTGATGGACTGGGCCAGCTCTTCGAGGGCCTGCGGGTCCATGTCACGACGGGGCTGATACTTGCCTCGCTGGATCAGGTCCAAAGGTACGTGCTGTAATTCGCGCTGATCGGCCTTGACGGCCTGTTCTTCCAGCGAACTGACGGTTGGACTGCTCAGAAGTGCGTCCAGCCCACGTCCGAGACCTCGTTTCTTGACGGCCATGGGATTCCCTTAAGTTGGCTGAGCTGTGCGCGTATTGCGCCGTTGACGACGAACCATTTCCCCGGCGAGCGCCAGGTAGGCCAGCGCACCGCGCGATGACTTGTCATACGCCAGGGCGGGCATGCCGAAACTCGGTGCCTCGGCCAGGCGGATGTTGCGCGGGATCACCGTGTCGTACAACTGGTCACCAAAGTGCTCCTTGAGCTGGGCGGACACATCGTTGATCAGGCTCAGGCGAGGGTCATACATGGTTCGCAGCAAGCCTTCGATTTTCAGCTGCGGATTGAGCAGTTCCCCAATGCGCTTGATGTTATCCACAAGGTCACTGAGCCCTTCAAGGGCAAAGTATTCACATTGCATGGGGATAATGACCCCGTCGGCCGCAACCAGCGCATTCAACGTGAGCATGGACAGCGACGGCGGACAGTCGATGAGGATGTAATCGTAATTCTCGCGGATCGGCGCCAAAGCATTGCGCAGGCGGCTCTCCTTCATCTGCATTTCCAGCAGATTGACCTCTGCGGCCGTGAGGTCGCGGTTGGCCGGCAGCAGCTGGTAGCCGCCATGCTCGGAAAACTGCATGGCCTGTCCCAGGTCGCATTCGCCAATCAGGACATCGTAGATGGAGTTTTCCAGCCCGTGCTTATCCACACCGCTACCCATGGTGGCGTTGCCTTGCGGGTCGAGATCGATCAACAGAACGCGGCGCTTGGTCGCGACCAATGACGCTGCGAGGTTGATGCAGGTGGTGGTTTTGCCCACACCACCCTTTTGGTTCGCTATCGCGAATACCTTAGCCATTCTTGCTTGTGTTCCCCGTCATGCCGTGCGGCGCAGTATCAGCAGATGGCGTTGGCCTTGGCAACCTGGAACGGTCAAGGCTTGTGCGCTATCGAGGTAAAAATCTGCCGGTAATGCTACCAGCTCATCGGCAGGATGCAGCCCTTTCATTGCCAGCCAGCGCGTATCGGTGTCACCCATATGACGGGTCCACCCGGTAAAGTCCTCAAGGCTGCTGAACGCCCGGGACACAATCCCGGTAAACGGTACTGCGGGCTGATAAGACTCTGCACGGCTGTGGATAACTTCCAGGTTATCGAGTTTCAGCTCGAGTTTAACCTGGGTCAGAAATCGAGTTTTCTTGCCATTGCTGTCCAGCACGGTGATTTTCATCTCCGGGAACAGGATAGCCAAAGGAATACCGGGCATACCGCCGCCACTGCCGACATCGAGCCAGCGCGGCCCTTCGATGAAAGGCACGACGCTCAGGCTGTCGAGCAAATGCCTGGAAACCATCTCATCGGGATTGCGTACCGCGGTGAGATTGTAGGCCTTGTTCCACTTGATCAGCAGTGCCAGATACGCGAGTAGCTGCGCATGCTGGCCTTCACTGAGGTTTACACCCAACTGCTGGGCGCCACGGGATAACTCTTCGGCGTGTTGCGGGGTGACCATAGAACTCAAGCGCTTTGCTCCAACTGACGGCCCGCGCCGCGTTTTTTCAGATGAATCATCAACAGGGAAATCGCCGCTGGCGTAACGCCCGGAATCCGCGAAGCCTGCCCAAGGGTTTCCGGACGCGTTATCCCCAGCTTGCTCTGAATTTCCTTCGACAGGCCGGAAATGCCGGTGTAGTCGATGTCTTCGGGCAGCTTGGTGTCTTCACTGGCCCTGAGTCGGGCGATTTCGTCCTGCTGACGATCAATGTAACCGGCGTATTTGGCTTTGATTTCAACCTGCTCGGCCACTTGTGGATCGGTGCAGCCCGCTCCGGTAATGGAAACCAGGCTGGCGTAGTCGATTTCCGGCCGGGTCAGCAGGTTGAGCAGGTTGTATTCGTGAGTCAACGGCGTGCCGAAGTGACTGGCAATGGCTTCGCCCTGCTCGGTGCCCGGACGAACCCAGGTGCTTTTCAGACGCTGTTCTTCACGCTCGATGCTTTCGCGCTTGGTACAGAACGCAGCCCAACGATGATCATCCACCAGACCCAGTTCACGACCTTTTTCGGTCAGGCGCAGATCAGCGTTGTCTTCGCGCAGGATCAGGCGGTATTCGGCCCGTGACGTAAACATGCGATACGGTTCCTGGGTGCCCAGGGTAATCAGGTCATCCACCAGCACGCCGATGTACGCTTCGTCACGTCGTGGACACCAGCTTTCCTTGCCTTGAGCACGCAGCGCGGCGTTGGCTCCGGCCAGCAAACCCTGGGCTCCGGCCTCTTCGTAACCGGTTGTGCCATTGATCTGACCGGCAAAGAACAGGCCGGCGATGACCTTGGTTTCCAGGCTGTATTTCAAGTCCCGTGGGTCGAAATAGTCGTATTCGATGGCATAGCCCGGGCGAACGATATGGGCGTTTTCCATACCGCGAATCGAACGCACCACTTGCAGCTGAACATCAAACGGCAGCGATGTGGAAATACCATTTGGGTACAGCTCGTGAGTGGTCAGGCCTTCGGGTTCGATGAAGACCTGATGGCTTTCCTTGTCGGCAAAGCGGTGGATCTTGTCTTCGATCGACGGGCAATAGCGCGGGCCGACACCTTCGATGATTCCCGAATACATCGGCGAACGATCAAGGTTGGCTGCAATGATTTCGTGGGTGCGAGCGTTGGTATGGGTAATCCAGCAGCTGACTTGGGCCGGATGTTGTTCTATGGAACCCATGAACGACATGACCGGAATCGGCGTATCGCCCGGTTGCTCAGTCATCACCGAGAAATCTACCGAACGACCGTCGATGCGCGGCGGCGTACCGGTTTTCAGGCGACCGACGCGCAGCGGTAATTCACGTAAGCGTTGTGCCAGGGCAATTGACGGCGGATCACCGGCGCGACCACCCGAATAATTCTGCATTCCGATGTGGATAAGTCCACCGAGGAAGGTGCCAGTGGTCAACACAACTGAGTCAGCCATGATGCGCAGGCCCATTTGGGTCACGACACCACGTACCTGATCCTGCTCGACGATCAGGTCGTCACAAGCCTGTTGAAATATCCACAGGTTCGGCTGGTTCTCAATGACTTCGCGGATAGCCGCCTTGTACAGGACGCGGTCTGCTTGAGCACGCGTGGCCCGGACTGCCGGGCCTTTGCGGCTGTTCAAGACGCGGAACTGAATACCGCCCTTGTCAGTAGCCATCGCCATGGCACCGCCCAAGGCGTCGATTTCCTTGACCAGATGGCTTTTACCGATGCCACCGATCGCCGGGTTGCAGCTCATTTGCCCCAGCGTTTCCACGTTATGGGTCAACAGAAGGGTTTTTGCACCCATACGTGCCGACGCCAGTGCGGCCTCGGTACCGGCATGACCGCCACCGATGACGATCACTTCAAAACGGGAAGGGAAATCCACCACGCACCTCGTGCCTGTTGTAGATGGGAATTTGGGATAGCTGACAAGTATAGGGACTTCACCCCCCTGAAAGGAACCCGTTGAACAAAATTTAACCAGCTGTGGAAAACTCTCAGATATATAAATTAAAAGAGAGAAGATTTATAGAATCTTTGTTTTTATGTTTATTTCTACTGAGCACCTTTTCTGTGGATAGATTGCTACAGGCTATATATATCAATGTGTACAGGGATTCAAAAGTCTGTGGTCATGTGCCTATGAGGGGTTGGGATAACTGCCTTGAGCCTGTGGATTAAAAGGGTACTTTTCCACAGGCAGTGTTTTCCTCAGGTTTAACCCCCGCTTATCAACCGAGCTAAAGGTGCGTTATGCACAGGGCTTATCGGTGAAATTCTTTGAGATTGACCAGAAAAATCAGTCTGAACCAGCGCGTGGTACGCGGGATTTTCACTAAGGGCTGTCAATAAATCCTGAAAAACACGGGTACCGGCGCTCTTGTGAGTTCCAGAAACAAAAGCTAATAATAGGCATTATCATTAACTCGCTCTCCTTGCCTATGCCTTCTCAATCCCACACGACCGCAGTCCAGCGCATTTATGAGCAGCATCACTCGTGGTTGCATGGCTGGCTCCAGGGCAAGCTGTCTAACGCGTGTGATGCTGCCGATCTGGCTCAGGATACGTTCGTGCGGATTCTCGGCTCGGCCAATGCGGCGCAGATCCGTGAACCGCGGGATTACCTGGCGACCATCGCCAGAGGGTTGGTTATTGACCGCTACCGAAGACGGGCCATTGAGCAGGCTTACCTGCAATCTCTGGCTGCGCGACCTGAACTTGCGGTCATCAGCGAAGAGGACAAGGCACTGATCATCGAAACGCTGGTGGCTGTGGATAAAACTCTGGCGAGCCTAGGCCCGCGGGTTCATCGCATCTTCATCCTGTCGCAGATCGATGGTCTGACTTATCAACAGATTGCCGAGCAGTTGCAGGTTTCCCTTACGACGGTGAAGAAGCACATGATTCGCGCGTTCACCGAATGCTCGATGCTGCTGGCGGGTTTGGCATGATCAATGTGCCGGATCGCAAGGTTTTCCAGGCGGCGGCCAGTTGGTACGTGCAGTTTCAGGTGGAGCCGCCGACGCCTGCCGAGCAACACGCCTGGCAGGAATGGCTGAACAGCGACCCGGCGCATCAGGCCGCGTGGAACCAGATGGAGCAATTGCAACGCGGGCTCGGCGGATTACCGGCCGATGTGAGCCGGCGCGCGCTGTCCGAGCCGCGCCAGCGTCGGGACGTTCTCAAACTGATGCTGGTGATCGCCGGCGCTGGCTACGTGGGCTGGAATATCAAGCAGCACACCAGCCTGGGCAATGTCTGGGCGGATTACCGGACGCCGGTCGGCCAGCGGCAACATATTGAACTGGCCGATGGCAGCCTGATCGAGCTGAACACTGACACGGCTATCGACGTGGCGTTTGAGGGTCAGCAACGCCTGATTCGCCTGCGTGCAGGCGAAATCCTGATCCAGACCGGCAAACGCGGTGACACCCGGCCGTTTTTCGTCGAAACCCGCCAGGGCCGTGTTCAGGCGTTGGGCACGCGGTTTTCGGTTCGACAACTGAAAAACACCACTCGCGTCGGTGTCCTGGAAGATCAGGTCAGCCTTCTGCCCAAGGAACCCATCGGCAATCCGGTGCTGCTCAAGGCAGGAGAAAGCGCAGATTTTGACGAGCATCGGGCCAGTCCGGGACGCACTTACGCACTAGCGGAAGCGGCCTGGGTGGACGGGCAACTGGTGGTGCTCAATGCTCGGCTCGGGGATCTGATTGATGAGCTGAGCCGCTATCGGCCCGGCGTCATGCAGTGTGATGAGCACGCTGCTCGATTGCGCGTGTCGGGAGCGTTCCGTCTTGATGCCATCGACGCGGTGCTGGCCAACCTGCAAGCGACTCTGCCGATTCGCGTCAGCCATTTCACGCGTTATTGGGTTTCGGTGAAGAGCACTGCCTGATTGAATCTCGCCTGAAATTAAATATATCCACAGGGTTATCTTTTTTCGGCATGGCACGGCCCTACAGGTATACGCGAAATTCAATCCTTCAGGGCCTTCAAGACCATGCGCTTTCCACCGCTCCCGCTTCCTGCTCGCCAGCGTCTTTTCCGACAATGCTTCAGCTACAGCCTGTTGATGGCCAGCGGCGTCGGCTTCGCTTTGGCGGCGAACAGCGCCATTGCTGCCAGCGTTATGCAAAATTTCAATATCAGTGCCGGGCCGCTGGACAGCGCGTTGAGTCAGTTTGCCTCGGCGGCCAACGTGATTTTGTCGTTTTCCCCAGAGCAGACCGCCAATCGCCGCAGCTCCGGACTGCAAGGCAACTACTCGGTCGAGCAGGGTTTCGCCGTGTTGCTGCAGGGTTCCCGATTGCAAGTTGTGGCGCAGGCACCGGGCAGTTACATCCTGCAGCCGGTCCCGGAAAACGGCTCGGTGGTGCTCGGCCCCACCAATGTGAACAGTTTTCAGGCGGATGACGCCAGTCAGGGCCGTACGCTGGATGTCGGTTACAAGGCTGAAAAGAGCCGCATCGGCACCAAGACCGATACGCCGCTGTTGGAAACGCCGCGCTCAGTGTCCGTGGTGACCGGCCAGCGCATGAAAGATCAGAAGACCCAGACCCTCACCGAAGCGCTCGGTTATGTGCCGGGCATTTTCGCGCCGCCTTTTGCGGCTGGGGATAACCTGGCGGGCGATCTGTTTTTCATTCGCGGTTTCAACGCGACTGATTATGGCTACGGCCTGTTGCGTGACGGTTTGCGTGTGCAAGGCAATCGTTATGACACCACTACCGAGCCTTACGGGCTGGAGCGGGTCGAGGTGTTTCGCGGGCCGTCGTCGATTTTGTACGGCGAAAACGCGCCGGGCGGGCTGGTCAATGTGGTGAGTAAACGCCCGACTGCCATTGCCCAAGGTGAAGTGCAGCTCAGTTATGGCTCAAACAATCGCCGTCAACTGGGTGTGGATATCTCGGGTCCGCTGAACGACAGCGGCAACATTCTGGGCCGTGTGGTCATGATGGGCCGCAACGCTGATACGCAAACCGATCACGTGCCGGACGATCGTATCTACATCGCGCCATCCATGACCCTGAACTTCGACGATTACAACACGCTGACCTTGCTGAGCCACTATCAGAAGGATCACACCAACATGGAGCTTGGCTTGCCCGCCTCCGGCACCTTGCTGCGTAATCCCAATGGCAAGCTGGACAAGGACACCATGCTCGGCGTGCCGGACTGGAACACCTTCGAACGTGAAACCTGGAGTGCCGGCTACGAGTTCAGCCACAGCTTCAACGACGATTGGCAGTTCCGGCAGAATTCGCGCTACTTGCAGTCGCGGATTACTCGCCACGAAACCTGGCCGGGCAATCTCAATAACGCCGGCTTCGGCAGCCTGTTGAACGTCACCGCCTACGACCGTTACAACAAGTCCATGGTGTATTCGCTGGATAACCAGCTCGAAGGAAAATTCAACGCGGGCGGGCTGGAGAACACTGTGCTGTTCGGGGCCAGTTTTGATCGCACCTCATTCAGTCAGGACTGGGACGCCGGTTCGGCAGGACGCATCAATGTTTTCAACCCGATTTATACACAGGACCCCGTCACCTCAATCGCTGTGCAGAACACCCTGCTCGAACAGCAAATGCAGGGTTTGTATGCGCAAATCCAGAGCAAGTACGACAACTGGATCTTCCTGTTGGGCGGGCGTCAGGATTGGGTCGAGAGTGATTTTCGCAACAAGCTGGCGCCTGCCAGCGGTATCAACTCCAACGATCAGAAATTCACCTATCAAGGCGGGGTGATGTATCAGTTCGACAACGGCCTGACGCCGTATGTCAGCTATTCCACCGCATTCGTCCCGGTGCAGCAGATTTCCAATGGAGGCTCGCCGCTGGACCCGATTACCAGCGAGCAATATGAAGTGGGTTTGAAATACGAACCGGCGGGCTGGAACACCACGATGACCGCGTCGGTTTTCGACCTGCGCAAAAAAGACGACACTTATTTCGATTCCACCAGTGCCAGCTACCGGCAAGTGGGCGAGAGCCGTTCCAAGGGCGTGGAACTTGAGGTCAACAGCGACATCAATCGCAACCTGAATCTGACCGCCTCGTACACCTACACCGATGCGCGAGTAACCAAAGACACGGCTGGCTCGTTGATTGAAGGCCATCAAATCACCGGCGTACCGCGCAATCAGGCATCGGCTTGGGCGAAATACCGCTTTCTCGACGGATATCTGGATGGACTACACATTGGCGGCGGTATTCGCTACTTCGACAGCACCTTTGCCTACACGGCGAGTTCGCTGTACGGCAAGCTCGATTCTGGTGACGTGACATTGGTGGATGCGGCAATCGGTTATCAGATCGACAAGAACTGGTCGGTAGATCTGAATGCCAAGAACCTGTTCGACAAGGAATATGTGTCCGGCTGTAACGATGCCGGTCGCTGCTATTGGGGGGACAGCCGAACCTTGCTGGGCTCGGTGAGCTACAACTGGTAAACCTGTGGATAAGTTATTAGCGGCCAGAGTTCGCTGTCCTGGCCGCCAATAACTATTTGCCGATGCAAAAGCTGGAAAATATTCGACCCAATAGGTCGTCCGAGCTAAATGCTCCGGTAATTTCCGCCAAAGATTGCTGCGCCTGACGCAAATCTTCGGCCAGTAACTCTCCAGCGCCCGCCAACGTCAGCTGCGCCCTGCCGTGTTCCAGCGAGCCACTGGCATGACGTAGCGCCTCCAAATGGCGTCGACGTGCGCTAAAGCTGCTCTCTGAGGTCTGTTCGTATCCCATGCAGGCCTTGAGATGCTCACGCAGTAAATCCAGACCTTCGCCTTCAGCCTTGGCACTGAGGCCGATGGTCACGTGGCCATCAGCACTGGTTTGCATTTCAATAGGATCGCCGCTCAAATCGGCCTTGTTTCGGATAAGGGTCACTTTCGCGGGATCGGGTCGCTGTTCCAGAAACTCGGGCCATAGTGCAAAAGGATCCACAGCTTCGGGTGTAGTGGAATCAACGACCAACAGCACTCGGTCAGCTTCACCGATTGCCTTGAGTGCGCGCGCGACCCCGATTTTTTCGACTTGATCGTCGGTATCACGCAAGCCTGCGGTGTCCACGACGTGCAGTGGCATGCCATCAATGTGGATATGTTCGCGCAAGATATCCCGGGTAGTGCCGGCAATCTCAGTCACGATGGCCGCTTCCTTGCCCGCCAACGCGTTCAATAGGCTCGATTTGCCGGCATTGGGCCGCCCTGCGATGACGACAGTCATCCCGTCACGCAGCAAGGCCCCTTGTCCTGCTTCCCGAAGGACTGTGGATAACTCGTCGCGCACGGCATCGAGCATGTTGAGCACATGACCGTCGGCAAGAAAGTCGACTTCCTCTTCAGGAAAGTCGATCGCCGCCTCAACATAGATGCGCAGGCTGATCAGCTTCTCGGTCAAGTTATCCACACGTCGTGAAAATGCGCCCTGCAACGAGCGTAATGCATTACGTGCGGCCTGGGCCGAACTGGCCTCGATCAGGTCGGCAATCGCTTCCGCCTGGGCCAGATCCAGTTTGTCGTTGAGGAAGGCGCGCTCACTGAATTCTCCGGGACGCGCCAGACGACTGCCCAACTGCAGACACCGCTGCAGCAGCATGTCCAGCACCACCGGGCCGCCGTGGCCCTGCAATTCCAGAACGTCCTCACCGGTAAATGAGTTGGGGCCGGGAAAATACAGCGCGATCCCTTCGTCGATGACTTGGCCCGTTT
Source organism: Pseudomonas sp. DWP3-1-2 (assembly GCF_049896285.1). Lineage (NCBI taxonomy): Bacteria > Pseudomonadati > Pseudomonadota > Gammaproteobacteria > Pseudomonadales > Pseudomonadaceae > Pseudomonas > Pseudomonas sp. DWP3-1-2. The sequence continues at coordinate 171,331 of NZ_JAFCTZ010000007.1, forward strand.
CATCGCAAAACGGGCCGTAATGGGCAAAACGCGGTTTAGGTTCGCGACCGGTGATTGCGACGGCTGCCTTGCTCGCCAGCGGGCCGGAGATACGCACAATCCCTACCCCGCCCCGACCTTGGGCCGTGGCAATGGCAGCAATAGTTTCACGTGGGACGTTCATGGTCCGGCTCCTGGGCAAATGACAGATAGCAAAACGCCCCACTAGGGGGCGCCTTGTACAACTTATTCACAGGTTAGATCAGGCTTCGGCTTTCTTGGCCGCCGCTTCGATCTTGCGAGTGATATAGGCCTGCTGAGTAATGGACAAGGTGTTGTTCACAACCCAGTACAGAACCAGACCAGCCGGGAACCACAGGAAGAAGAACGTGAAGATGATCGGCATCAACTTCATGACCTTGGCCTGCATCGGATCCGGAGGTGTAGGGTTCAGACGCTGCTGGATGAACATTGTGGCGCCCATGATGATCGGCAGGATGAAGAACGGATCCTTGATCGACAGGTCGGTAATCCACAACAGCCACGGGGCCTGGCGCATTTCAACGCTTTCAAGCAGAACCCAGTACAGCGAAAGGAATACGGGCATTTGCACAAGAATCGGCAAGCATCCACCCAGCGGGTTGATCTTTTCCTTCTTGTACAACTCCATCATGGCCTGCGACATTTTCTGCCGGTCATCGCCATGCTGCTCTTTGAGCGCTGCAAGTTTCGGCGCTACGGCACGCATGCGAGCCATGGATCGGTAGCTGGCTGCCGACAGGGGGAAGAAAAGCGCCTTGATCAGCATGGTCAGGAAAATAATCGACCAGCCCCAGTTACCCACAATCGCGTGGATGTGTTGCAGCAACCAGAAGATCGGTTGAGCGATGAACCACAGAATGCCGTAGTCGACCGTCAATTCCAGACCTGGGGATAACTCTTTGAGCACCGCCTGGCTTTTCGGACCGGCATACAGCGTTGCGGTCGCTTCGCCTTTGGCACCCGGCGCAACGGTCAACGTCGGCCCGGTGAAGCCGATGATGTAGTTGCCCTGGCTGTCTTTACGCGTTGTGACCGTGTTGCTGTTGTCCTTGTTCGGAATCCACGCCGTTACAAAATAGTGCTGCAGCCATGCAACCCAACCACCTTGAACGGTTTCCTTGATCGAAGCCTTGTCGATGTCTTTCATCGACACCTTTTTGTAGGGCTCCGAAGGCGTCCAGAGGGCAGCACCCAGGTAAGTGGCGGTGCCAGTTGCAGTGGTCGACGATGGATCGGAACTGGCGTCGCGCTTGAGTTGCGCAAACAGGTTACCGGACCATGGCTGAGCGCTCTGGTTGTCGATGACGTAGCTGACAACCAGGTCATACAGGCCGCGCTTGAACGTGAAGCGCTTGATGTAATTGACACCGTCGGCGGTGAATTTCAAATCGACGACCAACTGGTCCTGACCATCGACCATTTGATAGGACTTCTGCGCGCTCGAGTAAACAGGGCGACCTGCTGGACGAGCATCCGGGCCATTGGCGCCGGTCAAACCGCTCTGGGCCAGAAAGAGACGCTCGCCGCCATTGTCGAACAGCTGGAACGGCACTTCAGGATGGTCCTGACGGCGGGGATACAGCGGCAGTCTCAGTTGAACGACATCGCCGCCAACCGGGTCGATTTCGAGGTTGAGCACATCCGTTTTGACCTGGATAAGGTCTTTGCTGGCGGCAACCGGGGTCTCGACTGGAGCAGTCACATCGCCGTTGGCACTAGGAACATCGGCATTTGCAGCATCATTCTTGCCGGCGGCCGTATCCGGTAGAGCCGGTGCGGTGGTGCTGGTAGCAACATTCTGAGTCGGCAAGGCGGCCTGACCGTAGTCTTGGTTCCATTTCAGGACCCCGACGTAGGTCACGATTGCCAGGGCGACGATCAGGATCGTGCGTTTAATATCCATGATTACTCGGCCATCGAAGAAGAACGGGAGGTAGGGACAGGTGGAACCGGGTCATAACCACCGGCATTCCACGGATGACAGCGACCTAATCGACGAAAGGTCAGCCAGCCGCCGCGTAGAAGGCCATGATTTTCGATGGCTTCATACGCGTAGCAGGAGCAACTGGGGTAGAAACGACAGTGACTTGCCATCAGCGGGCTGATCGCATAGCGATAAAACTGGATCGGAACGAGCGCCAGCTTACGCATTGGTACTGTCTACCCCTACTGTTTCGGCTTTTGCCGCTGAAACAGGCTGACTACGCGCCAGACGTTTCCAGAGTTTGCCGAAATGCTGAATCAGTTCGGGGTTGTCTATCTCACCCAAACCTTTGCGCGCGACAATCACGATATCCCAACCGACCAGATGATCCTGGTGTTGGCGAAATGATTCGCGCATTAGGCGTTTCAAGCGGTTGCGCTCAACGGAGAGTTTGACGCTCTTTTTACCGATAACCAGCCCCAGGCGGGGGTGATCGAGGTCGTTGTTACGCGCAAGGAGCAGGAGATTTTTCCCCGGAACCTTGCCGGTAGGGGAGTCAAAGACTGCCTTGAAATGTCGGGGGGTCAGCAAACGCTTTTCCCGACTGAAGTCCTGACTCACCTCCAGTGCCGTGTGATCAAACTGCCAGACGCGCACGACCTTTGGCGCGACGACGCGACAGGACGGCACGGCCGTTTTTGGTAGCCATGCGAGCACGGAAACCGTGAGTACGAGCGCGTTTGATAGTGCTTGGTTGGAAAGTACGTTTCATGTCGTGTTACCTGGTTCGTCCACAACGGGCCGGAATGGCCCCCGTTTTAAGAGACCGGGGATTCTAGAGAAAGCGCGCGGCCAGGTCAATTTCCAACCAACGTTTCCTTCATTTACTTCTTGGGGGGTGTTTTCTCCTGTTCCTGAGATCAATTGGAAATCGAGCGTCGTGCTAGATATAGAAATAAAGAAGGAAAGTATTTAAAGCTTCTTTATAGAGCTTATTAAAGCTAGGGAGCGACCTGTCTGTGGATAACTGCATTGAGCCCTTGAATGACGTGCTGTACAGAGAATGACAACACTGTCGAGAAACCGTGCTCTGCCTGTGCTGCACTGTCGGAAAACCTGTGCATGGAATGGCCTTTTATCCACAGGCGCGTTATCCACAGACTTTCGACCCTACTTATGCAACGAGCTGAAGCATGGTTATCCACAGAGCTTATGCACATGCCGTCTGTCGCTTAAATGACGTACAGGACCCTGACTCACGCCCTTATCTAGGCAAGCTACATGTGGATAAGTCGCGCTCCGGTCGTTACAATGGCCGCTTGTTTTTTGCCTCACCGGCTTTCGACTTAGGGGATATCCGTGTCAGTGGAACTTTGGCAGCAGTGCGTAGAGCTTTTGCGCGACGAGCTGCCTGCCCAGCAATTCAACACCTGGATCCGTCCGCTACAGGTCGAAGCCGAAGGCGACGAGTTGCGCGTCTATGCGCCGAACCGTTTCGTTCTCGATTGGGTGAATGAGAAATACCTGAGTCGCCTGCTGGAGCTGCTGGGTGAGCACGGTCAAGGCCTGGCCCCTGCTCTGTCCTTATTAATAGGCAGCAAGCGCAGCTCCGCTCCTCGGGCTGCCCCCAATGCGCCTTTGGCCGCGTCCGCATCTCAGGCTTCTACCTCAAACCAGATTGTTGCGGCCGCTCCGGCAGCTATGGCGGCTCCTGCGCCTGCTCAGTCAATGCCCGTCCATGACGAACCGTCGCGGGCCAGCTTTGATCCCATGGCGGGCGCGGCCTCGCAGCAGGCACCGGCACGGGCCGAGCAGCGTACTGTCCAGGTCGAAGGCGCGCTCAAGCACACCAGCTATCTGAACCGGACGTTCACCTTCGAAAACTTTGTCGAGGGTAAGTCCAACCAGTTGGCGCGTGCTGCTGCCTGGCAGGTTGCAGACAACCCCAAGCATGGTTACAACCCGCTGTTCCTCTACGGTGGCGTGGGTTTGGGTAAAACCCACTTGATGCATGCTGTGGGTAACCATCTATTAAAGAAGAACCCGAACGCCAAGGTTGTGTACCTGCATTCGGAGCGTTTTGTGGCAGACATGGTCAAGGCGCTGCAACTGAACGCCATCAACGAGTTCAAGCGCTTCTACCGTTCGGTGGATGCGCTGCTGATCGATGACATTCAATTCTTCGCCCGCAAAGAACGTTCTCAGGAAGAATTCTTTCATACTTTCAATGCGTTACTGGAAGGTGGCCAACAAGTCATTCTGACCAGTGACCGTTATCCCAAAGAGATTGAAGGTCTTGAAGAGCGTCTGAAGTCGCGCTTCGGCTGGGGCCTGACGGTCGCGGTCGAGCCACCTGAACTGGAAACCCGGGTCGCGATCCTGATGAAGAAAGCGGATCAGGCGAAGGTGGATCTGCCCCATGACGCGGCGTTCTTCATCGCTCAGCGCATCCGCTCCAACGTTCGTGAACTCGAAGGCGCGCTCAAGCGTGTGATCGCACACTCGCACTTCATGGGTCGCGACATCACCATCGAACTGATCCGTGAATCGCTGAAAGACTTGCTGGCCCTGCAAGACAAGCTGGTGAGTGTGGATAACATTCAGCGCACGGTTGCCGAGTACTACAAGATCAAGATATCCGACCTGCTTTCAAAGCGTCGTTCCCGATCTGTGGCCCGACCGCGTCAGGTGGCAATGGCGTTGTCCAAAGAGTTGACCAACCACAGCCTGCCTGAAATCGGCGATGTGTTCGGCGGCCGTGACCATACGACGGTCTTGCACGCGTGCCGCAAGATCAACGAGCTAAAGGAATCCGACGCGGACATCCGCGAGGACTACAAGAACCTGCTGCGCACTCTGACTACTTGATGACACCAACGCAGCTTATTAAGGCAAGGGACTAGACCATGCATTTCACCATTCAACGCGAAGCCCTGTTGAAACCCCTGCAATTGGTCGCCGGCGTGGTTGAACGCCGCCAGACCTTGCCGGTGCTCTCCAACGTGCTCTTGGTCGTTCAAGGCCAACAGCTTTCGCTGACCGGTACTGACCTAGAGGTCGAGCTCGTCGGCCGTGTTCAGCTGGAAGAACCTGCTGAGCCAGGCGAAATTACGGTTCCTGCGCGCAAGCTGATGGATATCTGCAAGAGCTTGCCCAACGACGCGCTGGTCGACATCAAGCTCGACGATGCCAAGCTGGTCGTCAAAGCGGGCCGTAGTCGTTTTACGTTGTCGACATTGCCTGCCAACGATTTCCCTGCTGTTGAGGAAGGTCCGGGCTCCCTGACCTTCAACCTGGTACAGAGCAAGCTGCGCCGTTTGATCGAGCGCACCAGCTTTGCCATGGCTCAACAGGACGTGCGCTACTACCTCAACGGGATGTTGCTGGAGGTCAGCGCAGGTATCCTGCGTGCCGTTGCCACTGACGGCCACCGTCTGGCCATGTGCTCGATGACTGCCGAAATCGAACAGGCAGACCGTCATCAGGTGATTGTCCCGCGTAAAGGTATTCTTGAACTGGCGCGCTTGCTGACTGAGCAGGATGGCATCGTCAGCATCGTGCTAGGTCAGCATCATATTCGTGCCACAACCGGTGAGTTCACCTTTACGTCGAAACTGGTAGACGGGAAATTTCCTGACTACGAGCGTGTGCTGCCCAAAGGTGGCGACAAACTGGTCCTTGGCGACCGTCAGGCCTTGCGCGAAGCATTCAGCCGTACCGCGATTCTTTCCAACGAAAAATACCGGGGTATTCGTCTGCAGTTGGCCGCTGGCCAGTTGAAGATTCAGGCGAACAACCCGGAGCAGGAAGAAGCGGAAGAAGAAATCAGCGTGGACTACAACGGCGACTCGCTGGAAATCGGCTTCAACGTCAGCTATCTGTTGGACGTTCTGGGCGTCATGACCACCGAACAGGTTCGCCTGATCCTGTCTGACTCCAACAGCAGCGCCTTGGTGCAGGAATCGGATAACGACGATTCTGCCTATGTCGTCATGCCGATGCGCCTGTAACCAGCCTGTTCAGCGGAACCTAGATGTCTCTCAGCCGCGTCTCGGTCACCGGGGTGCGCAATCTGCACCCGGTGACGTTCTCCCCCTCCCCCCGTATCAACATCCTTCACGGTGAAAACGGCAGTGGCAAAACCAGCGTGCTGGAAGCCATCCATTTGCTTGGACTTGCCCGATCCTTTCGCAGCGCTCGTCTGCTCCCCGTCATTCAGTATGAACAACCGTCCTGCACGGTTTTTGGACAAGTCGAACTTGCTGAAGGTGGACACAGCAGCCTGGGTGTTTCGCGGGATCGCCAGGGTGATTTTCAGATTCGGATTGACGGGCAAAATGCACGCAGTGCCGCGCAGCTCGCAGAGACTTTACCGCTGCAACTGATCAACCCGGACAGTTTTCGTTTGCTTGAAGGTGCGCCAAAGATCCGCAGGCAGTTCCTCGATTGGGGTGTGTTCCACGTGGAACAACGTTTCATGTCGACGTGGCAGCGCCTTCAGAAGGCCCTCAGGCAGCGGAACTCGTGGCTGCGGCATGGTACACTTGACGCCGCTTCGCAAGCGGCATGGGATCGTGAGCTGTGCCTGGCCAGTGATGAAATAGATGAGTTTCGCCGAGCATACATCAAGGCTTTGAAGCCAGTCTTTGAACAGACCCTGAGCGAGCTGGTTGAGCTCGAAGGTTTGACCCTGAGCTATTACCGAGGATGGGACAAGGAAAAGGAACTGAGCACGGTGCTCGCTTCTTCTCTTCATCGGGATCAGCAGATGGGCCATACACAAGCGGGACCACAACGCGCTGACTTGCGCCTTAGATTAGGCGCACACAACGCCGCGGATATTTTGTCCCGGGGTCAGCAGAAATTGGTGGTCTGTGCGCTGCGTATTGCCCAAGGGCATCTCGTTAGCCAGGCTCGACGCGGCCAATGTATTTACCTGGTGGATGACCTCCCGTCTGAACTGGACGAGCGTCATCGCCAGGCACTTTGCCGTTTGCTGGAAGAATTACACTGCCAGGTTTTTATTACCTGTGTAGACCACGAATTATTGAGGGAAGGCTGGCAGACGGAAACGCCAGTTGCTTTGTTCCACGTGGAACACGGCCGTATCACCCAGACCCACGACCATCGGGAGTGATTGCATGAGCGAAAACCAAACGTACGACTCCTCCAGCATTAAAGTGCTGAAAGGGCTAGATGCCGTACGCAAGCGTCCCGGAATGTACATCGGTGACACTGACGATGGCAGCGGTCTACACCACATGGTGTTCGAGGTGGTTGATAACTCGATTGACGAAGCACTGGCTGGCCATTGCGACGACATCAGCATCATCATCCACCCTGACGAATCGATTACCGTCCGTGACAACGGTCGCGGCATTCCGGTAGACGTGCATAAAGAAGAAGGCGTCTCGGCGGCAGAGGTCATCATGACCGTGCTCCACGCCGGCGGTAAGTTCGACGACAACTCCTACAAAGTATCCGGCGGCCTGCACGGCGTAGGTGTTTCGGTTGTAAACGCCCTCTCTGAATTACTGCTGCTGACCGTGCGTCGCAGTGGCAAGATCTGGGAACAGACCTACATCCATGGTGTTCCACAAGAGCCTATGCGGATTGTTGGTGAGAGCGATTCCACCGGTACCGAGATCCACTTCAAGCCATCCGCTGAAACCTTCAAGAATATCCACTTCAGCTGGGACATCCTGGCCAAGCGGATTCGTGAACTGTCTTTCCTTAACTCCGGTGTGGGCATCGTCCTGAAAGACGAACGCAGCGGCAAGGAAGAACTGTTCAAGTACGAAGGCGGTTTGCGCGCGTTCGTTGAATACCTGAACACCAACAAGACTCCGGTCAATCAGGTGTTCCACTTCAATATTCAGCGCGAAGATGGCATTGGCGTCGAGATCGCGTTGCAGTGGAACGACAGCTTCAACGAGAATCTGTTGTGCTTCACAAACAACATTCCGCAACGCGACGGCGGTACTCACCTGGTCGGCTTCCGTTCGGCGCTGACGCGTAACCTGAACACGTATATCGAACAGGAAGGTCTGGCCAAGAAGCACAAGGTCGCGACCACCGGTGATGATGCACGTGAAGGTTTGACCGCGATTATTTCGGTGAAAGTGCCGGATCCTAAATTTAGCTCGCAGACCAAAGACAAACTGGTTTCGTCCGAAGTGAAAACGGCAGTTGAACAGGAGATGGGCAAGCACTTCTCCGACTTCCTGCTGGAAAACCCGAACGAAGCCAAAGCCGTTGTTGGCAAGATGATCGACGCTGCTCGCGCTCGTGAAGCCGCGCGCAAGGCTCGTGAGATGACTCGCCGTAAAGGCGCGCTGGACATCGCTGGCTTGCCTGGCAAGCTCGCTGACTGCCAGGAAAAAGACCCTGCTCTCTCCGAACTGTACCTGGTGGAAGGGGACTCTGCTGGCGGATCAGCCAAGCAGGGGCGTAACCGTAAAACTCAAGCGATTCTGCCCCTCAAAGGCAAGATCCTGAACGTCGAGAAGGCGCGTTTTGACAAGATGATCTCTTCCCAGGAAGTGGGCACCTTGATCACGGCGCTTGGCTGCGGCATTGGCCGCGACGAATACAACATCGCCAAGCTGCGCTATCACAACATCATCATCATGACCGATGCTGACGTGGACGGTTCACACATCCGCACCTTGCTGCTGACCTTCTTCTTCCGTCAGTTGCCTGAGCTGATCGAGCGTGGCTATATCTACATCGCTCAACCGCCGCTGTACAAGGTCAAGAAAGGCAAGCAAGAGCAATACATCAAAGACGACGAGGCCATGGAAGAGTACATGACCCAGTCGGCTCTGGAAGACGCCAGCCTGCACTTGAACGAGTCGGCACCGGGTATTTCCGGCGAGCAACTGGAGCGTCTGGTCAACGATTTCCGCATGGTCATGAAGACCCTCAAGCGCCTGTCGCGTTTGTATCCTCAAGAGTTGACCGAGCATTTCGTTTACCTGCCTCCGGTTACCCTTGAGCAACTGTCGGATCACGAAGGCATGCAAGCCTGGCTTGCCCTGTTCGATGCGCGTCTGCGCGTCGGCGAGAAGTCCGGTCTGGTGTACAAGGCCAGCTTGCGTGAAGATCGCGAACGTAACGTCTGGCTGCCTGAGGTGGAACTGATCTCCCACGGTCTGTCGAACTACGTGACGTTCAACCGGGACTTCTTCGGCAGCAACGATTACAAAACCGTCACGGCTTTGGGGCTGCAGATCAGCACGTTGCTGGAAGAAGGCGCTTACGTACAACGTGGCGAACGCAAGAAGCAGGTCAGCGAGTTCAAGGAAGCCCTCGCCTGGTTGATGGCCGAAAGCACCAAGCGTCACACCATCCAGCGCTACAAGGGTCTGGGCGAAATGAACCCGGATCAATTGTGGGAAACCACGATGGACCCTTCTGTACGCCGCATGCTTAAAGTCACCATTGAAGATGCTATCGGTGCTGACCAGATCTTCAACACCCTGATGGGTGACGCGGTGGAACCTCGCCGTGACTTCATCGAAAGCAATGCGCTGGCAGTGTCCAATCTGGACTTCTGACAGGTCGTTGTTGCGCTCATTAAAAACCCGGCTAATGCCGGGTTTTTTTATTCAGTGAGCGAGGATTTCCTTGAGGAACTCTATAAAGACATTGATGCGACTGGAACCCCGGTGGTTGGGCAGATACAGCGCGTTGATGCAGGTGCTCGCATTGCCAGGGTTGACCTCGTATTGCTCCATGACGCGGGTCAGCCGTCCTTCGGCAACGTCGTGACGTACTAGCCAATCGGCCAACAGCGTCACCCCGCCACCGGCCAATGCTGCCTCGCGCAGAATGTCGGCATTGTTGCTTAGCAGCCGGCCCTGCACGTTCAGCCGCATGACTTCCTCATTGCCCAGGAATGTCCAATGGCGGTGGCCCGTGCGGTAATCAAACCGCAGGCATTGATGCTCGAGCAGGTCACGGGGGTGTCGGGGCAGTCCGGTGCGCGTCAGGTATTCGGGGCTCGCCACGACCCAACGCTGGAACCCACCTACCCTTTTGCTGACGATGTCATCATTGACGACCGACGACCCGAGACGCACAGACACGTCGATCTGCTCGGTGAGCAGGTCGGTGACCTCGTCGCTCAGGGAGAGGTTGATTTCCAGGCCGGGATGGCGGTCAAGCAATCGCCCCAGGTGCGGGGCGATGATGCGCCGGCCGAACTCCACCGGGACGCTGGCCCGCAAGCGCCCCTGAGCTTGGCTGCCACGGTCGTTGACCACGGCATCGGCTTCGTCGACGGCTTCCAGAATCTCCAGGGCTTTTTCGTAATAGTGCTGCCCCGCCACGGTGACACTGGTGTTGCGTGTGGTGCGGTTAAGCAGACTGGCCCCCAGCTCGCTTTCCAGCCCCGCGACTTGCCGTGTCACTGACGACGTGGAGATGCCGAGCTTGCGCGCCGCGGATGAATAACCACCGCAGCGTACCGTTTCGACAAACATTTTGAGCGCCAGTAACTTATCCATAAGCCAATACCGAGAGCGAAAAGTCGAGGCACGACTCTGCATGACCGTGCGTTGGGCGTCTTGCATGGCTGTGCTCAAGCGTTAGCGGATGTGCGCGTCGTCTGCGGCTGAATCAGGATGATGAATCCCCATGATCCGGTTGCCCATGCGCACCCCCCAGTCCACCATGCGTTTGCCCTCGGTAAGCTGCTGTTTCTCCCACGCCAGCAGGGCCTTATCCAGATCGGCACTGTCGTCGAGCGCCTGGGCCAGAAACATCGCATTCCGGGCCGCCTTGGCCGTGCTTCCGGCAGTGTGGGGGCGCGGCACAAATGCGGCGTCACCCGTCAACACCACGCGTCCAAAGACCATCCGGGGGACGTCAAGATCGAGGATCGCCTGTACAAAAATGTCCCGGGTCTGGCGAATCAGTTCACGAAACGCTGGGTTCGCGTGCCGTTCGGCCCGTTCCCGAATGCCAGCCTCTTGCTCGGTTGCCAAGGCCCCTGGTGGAACCGAGTGACGACGTCGTTGGCCATGGCGATCAGTGAGCACAGCGTCCAGCTCCGGGCCCGGCGAAGCTTTCAGGTACCAGAGCCAGTTGAACCGTCGCTCGCCGGGCGTCACCGAGCCGTTAACACTTGGCACCATGTACTCCAGCATGAGTGATTCATCGTCTTGCTGGAGCACGAAGTCTTCGTAAAGCGGTGCTTTGGCGAAGTCCGCCAGGGCGCCCTCATCGACCAACCCTCGCCAGACCACATAGCCCGAATAGCTCGCCTGAATCCCCGGCAACACCAGACTTCGCACCGTTGAGCCCGCGCCGTCCGCACCAATGAGCAGGTCGCCCTCGGCGCTGCTGCCGTCGTCAAATACCGCAGTCACTCGACGTTCGTGTTCTGTCAGATCAACCAGCGTCTTGCCACGGTGGTAGTGCTCGGCAGGGAATGCCGCGAGCAGCGCGTTGTAGAGCGTGTTCCAGGACGTTTGGGTTTGCGGCATCGGCTCTCTGTGCACAACCGTGCCTGCTTGATCCAGATAGAGACGATCATGGGACCGGACACCCAGCGCATGGGTAGGTTTGATCTCCGCGTAGCGAAAATGCTGCAAGACGTCCGCTTGTAAAACGATGCCGCCGCCACGGCTGTCGAGCACCGCCGGGGATCGCTCGAATATCTCGACGTGCCAGCCGATTGCGCGCAACGCCGTGGCCGCGAACAGTCCGCCTAAAGATCCACCAATGACCAACGCCCGCCGAGCGTCTGGACGATTCATAACCTTTCTCCTCGTAGCCTGTTTCTCGAAGCCGCATGGGTGACGGTGTTTTAAGCCAACGCCGGATGGTCGATGTTCCCCTTGGCATCGCCGCCGAAAAATGTGCTGGCGTTCGCCAGGTTGAGTTCGGCTGCCTGGCTTCGGCTGAGTCGCTGGATGATGATTTCGGGGGGCTGCGCACCACTGATCACGTCATCCGCGATGCGGATACTTGGCACCATGCGCACACCGGATGCCTTGGTTTGCGCTTCGAGTTTCAAGACTTCGGCAGTGCCTGCATCGGAGTCGAGAAAGTCGACAATTGGCCCGCGCGCCAACCCCGTTTCGGCAGCGATGTCGGCCAGCACCTTGAGGTCGCCGATATCGCGCCCTTCACCGAAGTACGCCTTGAAGATGGCCTTGACCAGAGAGGACGCGTCTCTGCCCGCCTGTTGTACCTGCCATACCAGCCGATGGGCCGCCAGGGTGTTGGGGGTTTTTTCGACTCGCGCATAATCGAACTCAAGACCGATAGCCTTACCCGCGTGGGTGACCTGCGCGTCCATGGCCTGGCTACGCGCCCAGTTGCCAAACTTGGCTGAGCGGTAGGCTTTGCGATCCATGCCCTGGCGAGGCATTTGGGGGTTCAACTGATAGGGCACAAACATGATGGGGTGATCAGCTGAAAGCCCCGAAACGGCTAGCGCACGTTCGAGGTTTTCCTCGCCGATCCAGCACCATGGGCAGATTAAGTCGTAAGTCACTTGAATGGTGGATGAGTGCAAACTCATGAAAGTCTCCGATGTTGAATGTGTTCACACCCCCAAGGTAGGCGTCCGGAGCCGCCCCGAGAATCCATCGGCTGCACAACGCAGCGTTTCGTCAAACGCAACGCCCGGCCGCGTGACCCATTGGCGGCGCGGCTCAACTTAAGGTTTGGCGTCGTTGCGTTCGGCGCAATGTAGCGTTGCGCCAACAGGGTCTACCCCAGCCCGACCGCCCCCTCTAAGCTCGGGTAACAAAAAGTCGCCGTAGGCCCATCGCATGCGGAGGATTGAAAAAGCTGTCGTTAACTCAGTTCGAGGGGCTAAGGCGATGAAACGTCAGACGATCATCGGTGCCATTCTCGCGATCGGCATCGTGGGGATAGGGTTCGCGTTCTGGATGATGTGGCGACCGGCAATTGCCCCGGTCAATCATCCGCAAAGCGCGGATCGCGAAGCCCTGGACAGGGGGCGACGCGTGGTCGAGGCGGGAGACTGTGCGGTCTGCCACACACGGCCGGGGGGCGCTTACCTGGCAGGCGGTCTGCCGCTGGTAACACCCTTCGGAACGCTGTTTACCACCAACATCACCCCGGACCCGGAATCCGGTATCGGCCAGTGGTCGCTGGACGCATTTGAACGGGCCATGCGTGAGGGCGTCGCGCGCGATGGCCATTTCCTCTATCCGGCCTTCCCCTACGTGCATTACCGGAAGATGAGCGCTGCCGATATTGCCGACGCCTATACCTTCCTGATGAGTGTCGACCCGGTCAATTACACCGCGCCTGACAACCACATGGTTTTCCCGATGAACTTCCGTCCGCTGGTGTCTTTCTGGAACCTGCTGTTCCTGCATGGGGATCCACTGGAGCCCCTTCCCGACCGTTCGGCGCAATGGAATCGCGGGCGCTACCTGGTCGAAGGTCCCGGGCATTGTTCATCCTGTCATTCGCCGCTGAATGTGATCGGCGGGGAGAAAAGCAGCGAGCTGTTCAATGGCGCCATCGTCGACGGCTGGACGGCCCCTGCCCTGCGCGGACTGGCGGATGGGCCACACCCCTGGAATGAAGCGCAGTTGGTCGCTTATCTGACGGGCGAGGTTGCCGAAGGACACGGTGGAGCTGCGGGCCCCATGTTGCCGGTCAGCCTGAGCATCGCGCAATTGCCGGCGGAGGATGCCCATGCCATCGCCCGGTATATTCTCGACCTCAAAAAGACCTCCACGGATGAGCCCTCTGCGCCTCGCGCTCCGGCAGCCGCGCCCAGTGCCCAGGCGCTATTGGGCGCGTCGCTGTTCGAGGGGGCCTGCGCGAGTTGTCACGGCAGCGGCGCGCCGATGCGTACCCTTGAATCGAGACCCGCTCTGGCACAGACCTCCGCCGTGATGGCGGACTCACCACGCAACCTGATCCAGACCGTCCTGCAGGGCATCCCGATGTCCACCGCCGCTTCCAGTCACTACATGCCTGGTTTCGCGCAGGTTCTGGACGATACCCATCTGGCCGCCATTGCCGTGTATCTGCGCAACGAGGGCGCCGCGACAAGGCCCTGGACGGATCTCGACAAGACCCTTAAAAGCATTCGGGCTCAGGAGCAGTAACCGTGATCACACTGGATATCAACGGCAAGACTCATCACCTGGACATCCCCGAAGACATGCCGCTGCTGTATGCCTTGCGCAACCAGTTGGGCCTCAATGGTGCCAAGTACGGCTGTGGTTTGGGTCAGTGCGGCGCGTGCACGGTTTTGTTGAACGACAAACCCGTGTTTTCCTGCCTGACGCCGTGCGGCGCGCTGGAGGGAAAATCCGTGCGCACCGTGGAGAGTCTGGGCAGCGCCGACCAGCCGGGACCCTTGCAGAAAGCCTTTATTGACGAACAGGCTGCCCAGTGTGGTTATTGCATCGCGGGGATGATCGTACGGGCGCAGGCGTTGCTGGAGGCCAACCCTCATCCGGACGATGAAACGATCCGTCGCCACATGGCGCCCAACCTGTGCCGTTGCGGCACCCATGTGCGGATCCTGGCCGCTATCAAGTCGGTCATCGCGCAGGGAGGCAAGGTATGAAAAGCTCCCCGCAAAACGTCAACCTGAGCCGCCGCGCCTTCATCATCAACGGTACGTTGGTGATGGGGTTCGCGATGCTTCCAGGGATTCCACGCGCTTTCGCTGACTCCGAAGTGGACACCCTGGGGACGACAATCCTTGCGCCTGATCTGCCAGGCAGCTTGCGGGCCACGCCCCATCTGGACGCCTGGATCCGGATTGACGCGAAAGACGGCATCACCGTCTACACCGGCAAGGTGGAGCTCGGCACGGGCGTCAAGACTGCGCTCCTGCAGATCGCCGCCGAGCGCCTGGAAGTGTCACCTGCGCTCATCCGCTTCCTCACCGCCGACACCGCGCTGACACCCAACGAAGGCTACACCGCTGGCAGCCATACAATCGTCGACAGCGGCACTGCGCTGTTCAACGCCGCCGCCCAGGTGCGTCAGCTGTTACTCGAGTCCGCCGCGCGGCAATGGCAGCTCAGCGTCGACAGCCTGAGCACGCGGGACGCGGTGATCCACGACGTGCAAGGCCGCAGCATGACCTACCTGCAAGCCGTCGCCGGGGTTCAACTGCATCGCTTCGCATCGGCCAGCTCGCCCTTCAAGCCCGCCAGTCGCTTCACTCTGATCGGTACGTCATTGCCTCGCCTGGACATTCCAGCCAAGGTCAGCGGCGGTGCGGCGTATGTGCAGGACATGCGCCTGCCTGACATGCTGCATGCCCGCGTGATCCGGCCTCCCCGGCGCGGCAGCCAATTGCTGGACATTGACGAAGCCGCCCTCAAGGGGCTCCCCGGGGTGGTGAAGCTGGTCCGTAACGGCAGCTACCTCGCGGTGGTCGCCACCGATGAATGGCTGGCGGTCAAAGCCATGCGCGTGGGGTATGCCACTGCCCGTTGGACAGAAGGCAATCCGCTTCCCGATTCGAGCCATATCCATCAACTGCTGACCGAGCTGCCAGCGCGACGCTACCCGGTGAGCGCCAAAGGCAACCTCGGAGACGCTTCGCCGCGCACCTTCAAAGCGCGGGTGACCAAGCAATACCTGATGCACGGCTCCATCGGGCCGTCCTGCGCGATGGCCTGGTTTCAGGACGGCACACTGACCGTCTGGACGCACACTCAAGGCGTCTATCCACTGCGCGCAGGAATCGCCGAGATGCTCGGCCTGCCGGTCACCCAGGTCCGTTGTATCCACGTTGAGGGTTCCGGTTGTTATGGCCACAACGGCGCCGATGACGCCGCCGCCGATGCCGCGCTGGTCGCCATGGCCGTACCGGGAAAGCCGATACGCGTGCAATGGATGCGCGAACAGGAAAATATCTGGGAGCCCTACAGCTCGGCCATGCTGACCGAGGTGGAAGCGGGGCTGGACGACGGCGGACGTATCAGGGACTGGAAATACCAACTCTGGAGTACGCCGCACAACGAACGCATCGTCAATGCCGGGCGCCTGTTACCGGCGTGGCTGTTGGCCAAACCCTTCGCCCCTGCCCCATCGGTCCCGATTGCCCAACCCGAGGGCGACGGCGATCGCAACGCCATTCCGCTGTACGAGATTCCCAACGTGAAGGTCGACATGAATTTTGTTCTGAGCATGCCGTTCAGGACCTCGGCCATGCGTTCGCTCGGTGCCCATATCAACGTGTTCGCCATTGAGAGCAGCATTGATGAACTGGCGTTGCAGGCCGCCGTCGATCCGGTGCCGTTTCGTCTTCAGCATCTGAGCGATCCGCGGGCACGGGCGGTGGTGGAACGGACGGCCAGCGCCTTCGGTTGGCCGCAAAAAGCCAAGGGCCCCGGCAGCGGCAGCGGCTTTGCCTTCGCGCGCTACAAGAACATCATGGGTTATTGCGCCATCGCCGTGCAGCTGCATGTGCAGCGCCAGACCGGGCAAGTGATCATTGATCGCGTGGTCGCGGCGGTGGATGTCGGGCAAATCGTCAGCCCGGATGGCCTGCTCAATCAAATCCAGGGTGGAATCGTGCAGTCCGCCAGTTGGACGCTCTACGAGCGAATTCTCTATGACGCCAGTGGCATGCACAGCTTCGATTGGAGCGGTTATCCCATCATGCGATTCCCCGATGTGCCGCAACAACTCGAGGTGCACATGCTGGATCAGCCGGATCAGCCTTTTCTCGGTGCGGCGGAAATCGTCCAGGGCCCTATGGCCGCAGCGCTGGGTAATGCCCTGCGCGATGCCACCGGCAAGCGTTTGCTGGATCTGCCGCTGGCGCGACGCGGTTGGCAAGAAGCACTGTAATGATGAGCGGTCCTGGTGTTCCACATGTTCCACGTGGAACAGAATAGCCGCTTCGTAGTTGCCGCATTCAGCGTCGCGCGGAGAGTTGTTGCGGCGCCAGGAATGCATCGTGGAAATAATTACGAAACGCCTGCATGGCGGGGCTGAATTCCCGCTCCCGATGCCATGCCAGGCCAACGCTCATGGGGGTCACCTTGTCGGTGACGGTCAGGGTTTCGATGCGCTTGCCCTCCAGCGACCAGGGGCGGTGTACCAGGTCCGAGAGGATTGCCACGCCCCGACCATTGGCGACCATGCTGCGCACAGCTTCGACGGAGCTTGTACGTACCCGCACGTTGGGCTGTTGCTGCGTGTGTTCCCAGTAGCGCATGGCGCTTTGCTCTGCTTCGTCGACGGTCAGCAGGATGTAGGGTTCTTTCGCAACGTCGGCCAGGCTGACCGCCGAACGTTCACACAACGGATGATGGCTGGGCAGCCACAACCGGCGTTCGGAGTTGAAGAGGATTTCCGAGACGATGTCCGGGTGCGTGAGGTTCGCGGTCAGCACCACCGCCATGTCGAATCGTCCTTCCAGCAGCCCTTGCTCGATGGCTGAGCGTTCCTGCTCGTAAACATCGATGGTCACGTCCGGATGCCAGTGTTCCAGTCGTTGCAGGTGGTGGGGCAGGAAGTAACCGATCACGGTGTAGCTCGTGGCCAGCCGCAAAAGGCCACTGGCGCGCAGGTCTGGCAATGGGCTGTTCAATGCGTCATCAACGCTGCGCAAGATCACGTAGGCCCGATTCAGAAAGTGCCGCCCGGCATCGGTCAGGTTCATGCCCTGAGCCGAGCGCTGGAACAGCAGCGTGCCCAGCGTGCTTTCCAGCTCCTTGATCGCCGTGGTCACTGCGGACTGGGAAATATTCAGATGGATCGCTGCTTGAGAGATTTGCCCGATCTCGGCGGTGGCAACGAAGTAACGAACCTGGCGCAGGGTCAGAGACATGGACACTCCGAACAGTGAGGTATCTGTTTTTCAGAAGATATCCTATCTGTTAATAGATCTTCCCAAGGGGCAGAGGGGAATCTAACGTGGCCTGCATGAAGTCACAAGTGCGGGGAACAGGCGTTATGCAGGCAGTAGATTTCAACTCCGACATGGGCGAGGGTTTTGGCCCCTGGACCATTGGCGATGGCGTCGACAATGAGCTGATGGGCTTCATCAGTTCGGCCAATATCGCCACCGGTTTTCATGCGGGCGACCCCAGTACCATGCGTCGCACCGTCGAGCACGCCAAACACCTGGGTGTGGCCGTCGGCGCGCATCCGGGGTTTCGGGATCTGGTCGGTTTTGGTCGTCGACACATCAATGCCCCGGCTCAGGAACTGGTCGACGACATGCTGTATCAGTTGGGTGCCCTTCGGGAAATCGCCCGGGTTCAAGGCGTGCCCCTGCAACACATCAAGCCTCACGGCGCGCTGTACATGCACCTGGCTCGGGACGAAGAAGCGGCCCGCCTGCTGGTGGAAAATCTCCAACGTCTGGAGCCTGAATTGCTGCTGTATTGCATGCCCGATTCCGTGATCTGGCATATCGCCAAAGCACTCGGCCAACCGGTTATTCGCGAGTTCTATGCCGACCGCGAGTACGACCTCAGCGGCTCCATCGTCTTCACCCGCAACGTACGTGCCTACGACCCGGCTCAAGTGGCCGCGCGCGTGCTGCGCGCCTGTCAGCAAGGCGTGGTGCGCACGGTGGAAGGTGAAGACCTGGCAATCGAATTCGATTCCATCTGTTTGCACAGTGATACGCCGGGCGCACTGGCGTTAGTCGATGCCACACGCAGCGCACTCGATAGCGCCGGAATTGTCGTTCGCGCACCGCGCTGAAGCGTGAATGTTTGAAGTCAAAACACCTGGCACTCATAAGCCAGGGTTTAACCCCATTTATTTTTCGCCTGCCTTTCTACAACTATTCCAAGAGGAACAGACATGGCCGAACGCACAGTGATTACCCCATTACCGGGCACCTTCTACCGCAAAGCCACCCCGGAATCGGCGAACTACGTTGAGGTGGGCGCGCATGTCAGCGCCGACACCGTGATTGGCCTGATTGAAGTCATGAAGCAGTTCTCCGAACTGACCGCCGGGGCTGCGGGGCGCCTCAGCGCATTCCTGATCGAGGACGGTGATCCGGTGGAGCCGGGTCAAGTCGTCGCCACGCTCGACGACGAGTGAGGACGCGACCATGACGCAAGCCATCCGCAAATTACTGATCGCCAACCGGGGTGAAATCGCCGTGCGGATCATCCGCGCAGCCAAGGAACTGGGGATTCCCACTGTGGCCGCGTGCAGCGAGGCCGACGTCGATTCCATGGCGGCGCGCATGGCCGATGAGGTTCACCTCCTCGGCCCGGCCCGTGCCGACAAAAGTTACCTGAACATCGAAGCATTGCTCGACGCCTTGAAAGCCACGGGTGCCAACGCAGTCCACCCCGGTTATGGCTTTCTTTCGGAAAACGCCGACTTTGCCGAAGCGGTCCTCGCGGCTGGCGCAATCTTCGTGGGTCCGAGCCCGGACACGATCCGACGCATGGGCGATAAAGCCGAGGCGCGGCTCACGGCGCAAGCCGCTGGCGTACCGGTTGTGCCGGGTTCACCGGGTGAACTGTTCGATGTCGAGTCGGCGGTCAAGGCTGCCGAAGCCGTTGGCTTCCCCCTCTTAATCAAAGCTTCTGCGGGTGGCGGCGGGCGTGGTATTCGTCTGGCGGAAAACGCCCAACAACTGATCGAAGAATTTCCCCGTTCCCAGCGCGAAGCCCAGGCCGCGTTCGGCAATGACGCGGTGTACCTGGAGCGGTTTATCAGCAAGGCCCGGCACATTGAAGTGCAGGTGCTGGGTGACGGTCACCATGCCGTGCATTTGTTTGAGCGCGAATGTTCGCTGCAACGTCGTCGCCAGAAAATTTTCGAAGAAGCGCCGTCACCGGTCCTCACGCATAAGCAACGGGAAACACTCTGCGCCAGCGCCGTACGCCTGACCGAATCCTTGGGCTACAAGGGCGCCGGGACGCTGGAATACCTGTATGACGAGGCAACCGGCGAGTTCTTCTTTATCGAAATGAACACGCGAATCCAGGTGGAACACCCGGTCAGCGAACTGGTTACCGGCATTGATCTGGTCCAGGCAATGTTGCGCATTGCGGGCGGCGAGCCGCTGGGCTTCAAGCAAAGCGACATTCGCCTCAACGGTGCCGCCCTGCAAATGCGCCTGAACGCCGAAGACCCGTCGCGGGATTTTTTCCCCAGCCCGGGTCTGGTCGAAACGTTGGCCTGGCCGCAAGGCGAAGGCATTCGCGTTGATACGCACCTGTATCCAGGCTACCGCGTGCCGCCCTACTATGACTCGCTGCTGGCCAAGCTGATCGTTCACGGCGCGGATCGCGCCCAAGCCCTGGCCCGTGCGCGAGACGCGGTATCGCGCACCACGCTGACCGGCATGGCCAGCACCCTGCCGCTGCACGGCCAGTTGCTCGAACAACCGTGGCTGCACTGCGCTGACTTTCACACGGGCACCCTGGAGCTCTGGCTGGCTGCGCGCCGCAGCGGAGGTGAAGCATGAGTACGCCCATCCGCTACAGCTTTGGTGCTGATGAGCATTTGTTCGCCGAAGTCAGCGAAAGCATGTCCCTGGATGCCTTTTTCAAAGGCCTGGCCGTCACTCGCGCCGTGGAGCGGCTGGCGCTGGATGGCGTGCTGGATATATGCCTGGCCAATGCGTCCTTCCAGATTCGTTTTGACCCGGACCGTATCGACCCCCACACCCTGCTCGAAACGGTGAAAGTCGCCGAGGCCGGGGCCGTCGCCGAACGCACGTTGCAGACGCGCATCATCGAGATTCCGGTGCTCTACAACGACCCCTGGACCCACGAAACCCTGATGCGTTTTCGCGATCGGCATCAAGACCCCAGCGCGACGGATCTGGAATACGCCGCGCGCATCAACGGCCTTGCGGACGTCGAGTCATTCATTGCGGCCCACAGCGGTGCGCCGTGGTTTGTCTCAATGGTCGGCTTTGTCGCGGGCCTGCCGTTCATGTTTCAGATGGTCGAGCGCGAGCGTCAGTTGCAGGTGCCCAAATACCTGCGCCCACGCACCGACACACCGAAATTGACCCTCGGTCATGGCGGTTGTTTTGGCTGTATTTACTCGGTGCGCGGCGCTGGCGGTTACCAGATGTTTGGCGTGACACCCGCGCCGATCTACGACCCGCAGCAGAACCTTGCCTACCTCAAAGACCACATGGTGTTTTTCCGTCCGGGCGACATCGTGCAGTTCAAACCGATCGACCGTGAAGCCTACGACCATGCGGTGGCCGAAGTGGACGCCGGGCGCTTTGATTTGCGGATTCGTCCGGTGGAGTTTTCGCTGGATGCGTTTCTGGCCGATCCCGTTGGCTATCCCAAGTCGTTGCAGGAGGTGTTGGCATGATCAAGGTACTCAAACCCGGTCTCGCCACCTCGGTACAAGACCTGGGCCGCGAAGGCTATTACCACTTGGGCATTCCGCCTTCGGGTGCGCTTGATCAATACGCCCTGAGCGCGGCCAATCAGCTGGTCGGCAACCCGGCCGGTTCGGCGGCGCTGGAGTGCACATTGCTCGGGCCGGAGTTGGAGTTTCAGCAGGATACGCTGGTGGCGGTCAGCGGCGCGCACATGACGCCTCGTGTCGATGGTGTGGAAATGCGCCACGACACCGCGTTCACGGTGAAGGCCGGACAAGTGCTGCGCTTTGATTTCCCCAGGGCCGGCGCTCGCACCTACGTGGCGGTGGCCGGTGGCATTGACGTGCCGGAGGTACTTGGCAGCCGTTCCACTTATGCACTGGGGGCGCTCGGCGGTTTTCAGGGCCGCAGGCTGGTGGCCGGTGATGAACTGCCGGTCGGTATCGCCAGCGGCAAGGGCCGTGAGGGGGCCAGTTTGCCCATGGCACTGCGGCAATCCCTGGGGGGTGAAATCACCCTGCGCGTCGTGCCGGGGCTGTACTACCACCGTTTGACCGAATCCGCCGCCGAGAGCTTTTTCGGTGAACCGTGGTCGGTCGGTTCGGAGGCCGACCGCATCGGCTATCGCTTCAAGGGCGGCAGTGCCCTGAGTTTTCAACCCCGGGAGCAGCCGTTTGGCGCGGGTTCCGATCCGTCGAACATCGTCGACAGTTGCTATCCGATTGGCTCGATACAGGTTCCCGCCGGGCTCGAACCCATCGTGTTGCACCGCGATGCAGTGTCCGGTGGCGGCTACGCGATGATTGGCACGGTGATCAGCGCCGACCTCGATCTGATCGGCCAGATGCAACCCAACCAGAAGGCCCGCTTCGTGGCGGTCACTCTCGAAGAAGCGTTGCAAGCGCGACATTCCTATAAGAAAAAACTCAGTTGCCTGAGCAAGCTGTTCTCTTCCTGATTCTGCCCGCCACATAGCGCGGGCCCTGCCAGACGGCAAGCCAACGCCGCACTTCGGTGCGGTGGCGGCTGCCCGCGCTTCAACCTTTGACTGGTTCTGGAGTTCACGCATATGGCTGGTTTATCGCAATCGAGTCAAACCGGGCAGGATCCGGCTCATCATCCTGTTCCCACCGAGGCCCGCATGGGGCGACTGTCCCTGACCATGGCCTGGTGGGCGGTGTGCAGTGCAATGTTCTACATCGTGGTCGGCGCATCACTGGCGTTGTCCTACGGTGCGCGTAATGCGCTGATCGGGATGGTCCTGTCGGTCATCAGTTATGGATTGGTCAACAGCGTGCTCAGCCGCTTCGCGATCCGTAGCGGCCTGTCAGTGGCGTTGTTTTCACGGCTGTTGTTTGGCAGCACCGGGGCCTGTCTGGCGACGTTGATCTTCTTTTCCACGGCCATCTATTACGCCGTGTTCGAAGGCTCCGTAATCGCCGTCGCGTTCAATCACCTCTACCCTGCCCTTGTCTACCCGCTGGCGGCATTGGCGGTGGTGCTCTACAGCGTGCCCCTGATTCTGGGCAGCGTTCAGCACTGGCTGGACAAATTCAACGGCGTGTTGCTGCCGGTGTACCTGGGTGGTTTGCTGGTGGCCGTGGGCTTATCAATCAGTCGTTACGGCTACCAGCCGCAGTGGCTGGATTTCGGCCCCGAGACGCCCAGTGCCTTTGGCTGGTGGGATTGCTTCGTCGCTTACATGGGCGTCTGGATATTGATGCTCTTCACCTTCGACTACGCACGTTTCGGCAAGCCCGAAGACGCCGAGTATCACGGCCGCTGGAATTTCGGCATGCCGTTCTACGCGACAGCGTTTCTGCTCAATGGTGCAGCCGGCATCTATCTGGTCAGCAGTATTCCCCACGAAGGCGCGCTGAACGAAGTCTCGGTGGTGATGGCGATTCTGCAGTTGATGGGCTTGTGGGGATTACTGTTTGTCTGGGCCACGCAAACCCGGATCAACACCGCCAATTACTACCTGGCGACCTTGAACATACAGGCATTCTTTGGCCGTTTTGGCCTGCGCGGTTCTTACCTGATGTGGGCGTTGGCGGTCGGGGTGATTGTCTACGGCTTGATGCTCGCGGACGTGTTTGCCTACCTCCTCAAGGCGCTGGCCTATCAGGGGATATTCGTGGTGGCGTGGGTCGGCGTCGCATTGGCGCAGATTATCTATGGTCGCAGCGACGTCGCGGCACTCAATCAGGTGCCCGCGTTCAACCCCGTGGGCTTGACGGCCTGGTTCGGCGCCACGGCGTTGGGGCTTGCATTGATGTTTGCTGGCGGCGGCCTTGCCAGCTTCTCCGCGCCCGCTACGGTGATCGTTGCCTTTGCCCTGCAGTCGGGGCTGGCCCATCGAAGCCGGTTACCGTTGGCGGGGTAGCGTTTTTCAGTCACTCGGTCTGCATTCGCGGACGGGTTCCAGTGACTGTTTTTGGCTGACAGCGACGGGGTGGCTAACCCGTCGCTGATCCCCACTCACCGTTTTGTCTGTCAGCGCGTCGTCAACGTCGACGCCAGGCTGTCACGCAATCACCCGCGCATACACCGACCTGTCCACATTCCCACCGGACAGGATCACACCCACCTTGCGGCCCAGGTTTGTTTCGCGCTCCTGAATCAGCGCTGCCAGGGGCGCTGCGCCGGCGCCTTCAGCGAGGTTGTGGGTGTCGGAATAATAGATACGCATGGCCTCGCAGATCTGCGCATCGCTGACCGAGACGATCCGCGCCGCGCCTGCCGCATAGACCGCAAAGGCGTCGGGAACCGGCTTGCGCACGGCCAAACCGTCAGCAAAGGTATTTGCCGAATCCGTCTCGTGTAACGCCCCGGCATCAAACGACAACTTTGCCGCAGCGGCCTCGGTGGACACCACACCCACCACCTGCGTCTTGAGGCCCAGCGCATCGCGGGCGGCGATCACCCCGCAAATCCCCGATCCACAACCAATGGGCACATAGACGGTGTCCAGGTCCGGGGCAGCCTTGAACAGCTCCAGCGCATACGTGGCGACACCTTTGACCAGCTCGGTGTGAAAGGGCGGCACCAGATGCAGGCCATGCACCTGTGCCAGGCGTGCGGCCTCGTCACGGGCCTCATCAAAGTCGCGGCCACACTCCACCACTTCACCGCCAAAGCCGCGCATGGCGTTGTTCTTTTCCGGGGAATTGCCTTGCGGCACGACAATCAACGCCCGCAAACCCAGTGCGCCTGCGGCCAGCGCCAGGCTCTGCCCATGATTGCCGCGGGTCGCGCTGACGACCCCTTTTGCGTTCGGGTGCGTACGCTTGAGCCAATGCATAAAGGTAATGCCACCGCGCACCTTGAAAGCGCCGGTAGGCGTGTGATTTTCATGCTTGACCCACACGTCGCAACCCAGCCGCTCGGCCAGCAAGGGCCAGGCGTATTGGGCAGTGGCAGGCATGACCTGATAGACCAGACGCGCAGCCTGTTCGATATCGTCGAGCGTCATTCTGTGCATGATGGGGCCTCCGAAGGTTTGGCCCAGTCTAGAGACGGGCGAAGCCGGTTGGCTTTCAGAAAACCGACCTGACGTTTGCGCGCCCTCTTCGCTACTATGGCGCTCATGAGCCCTCGCCATTGCCCTTCGTCATCGCGCTTGCCTGAACCGGTCCGTCGGATCGAAACAGGGCCGTGGACGATTGAATTGCTCCCCGGCAGCGCCTACGCGACCCGATACGTACCGACTCAGGCGGCGATTGGCTTCGCCTTCGACAGCCAGCGCGGCCTGCACGCGATCGGCAGCGACCGGGTACTTCCCTTCACGGCCGTACCCAATGGCCTGGCCTTCGTCCCGGCGGGGTGTGACGTGTTGTCCGAATCCCCTCAGGGTGGCGAATACCTGCGGGTCATCCGCACCGACGGTATCGCGCTGGTGGGTGATCGAGCCTTCAACAACCGCATCGATCCGCAGGCGACGAAGCTCGCATTGCGCATGCGCAACGCCCTGTTGCAGGCCTCAGTGGTGGACGACTGGGAAAGCTGGGCGCTCGCCCTGGCTGAACGGGCTCAACGTCACGACGCAGTGCCGATGCCGCACACTGGCGCGATAACCGGTGGCCGGATGCGCTTGCTCGATGAGTTCATTGACGCGTCCCTTGGCGGCCCGCTGAGCGTAAAAGCGATGGCGCAGTTGTTCGGATTGTCCGAAGGCTATTTCATGCGCGCCTTCAAGACCACCACCGGCAAAAGCCCCCACGCCTACCTGATCGACCGACGCCTCGCCAAAGCCCGCGCCCTGATGCGCGACTCCCCCGCCAGCCTGTCAGACATCGCCCTCACCTGCGGTTTCAACTCCCAGGCACACATGACCACCGTCTTCAGGCAGCGGCTGGGTGTGAGTCCTGCGCAGTTGCGTTGGGGGTAGATTGGGGGGATGGCTGGTGGTTGGAAGTGGGGATTTGGTCAAGGGGGGCTTTCGGTCATGAGCAGTCGTTAACCATTGGCAGCTAACGGCCAGAAGCTGCCGTCTGTGGCAAGTTTTATCGGCCGGGAATTATGCACGGGTAGCGGCTACAACTTTCGAGGAGACGGGTGCTACCCTGATAAGCCATTTCCCTATACCACCCGGCGACACCCGTTAGGAGAACACGCTGAATGATGACCTCTACTCCATGCTGGTGATCGCTGCGCCCTCGAATCTGGGACTAAGGCCATGAACCTGGTACGTGGCGGGCTCCCTCTGCGCTGATTGCTGCGGGTCTACTCAAGGCGATCAACGCTCGCGAATTCAAAAAGTTACCAAGGCCTAATTATTCGCCAGGAGCTCAGCCAGGAACACGTTTGCGGAACGGTAATGCCATTAGCTCGTTCAATATCGGCTTGGCGAATCTGGTGGGTGAAGCCAGCAGGCGAGGCGTTTTTGCGCTTGTCATTGAAGGCGATTGTTCAATCCTTCTAGGCGCATTAGCCGGTGCTCGCGAAGCCGGTCCTGTCTCTCTTATCCATATCGATGGACACAGCGATTTTCGCCACCCAGGTAACTACGATTCAGAACAAAGCCTGGGTGCAGTGGCGGGCATGGATCTCGCGCTTGCGACTGGTCGGCTGGTCGGGGGGAGTCTTTAGCGACGCAATGGCCAGGCTTGGCAGGTCCTCTAGTCGCTGACGCAGATGTTATTCAACTGGGCGAACGGAAAACCGCGATGAAGATTTTGCCTGGCCCGATATAAATAGTACGGCTATCACCCGGATCGATGTCTTTGATGCGTTGATGATAGGTCCAACGGCAGTTCTTGCACGCATTCGTGAAACGCTCGATCGAAAGCCCTATCAAGGGTTCTGGATACATCTGGACGTAGATGTGCTGGACCAATCCGTAATGCCTGCTGTGGATTCTCCTGGTTCCCCAGGTATTCCAACTCCCGACTTACTGAGCATTATTTCGCCATTAATAGCAAACCCTCGATGCAGGGGGATGACCGTAACGGTATTTGACCCTGATCTGGACCCTGATGGACGCTTCGCCGCTGTCATCGTAGGAATGTTGGCACAGCTGCCGTTCCCCGGTTAGGTGGCTCCTTTCGCCTCAAAGCGGACGTTCGCGGTAGGCAGAAACCAGCCGATAACAGCCGGTCCTGGCTATTCGATTATCTCCTGGCCTGTCCAGTCATCATCAGGGAGCAGAGGGCAGAAGGTAGAAACTTTTAGGTATAAAACCCCCGGACGTTAATGTGTTGCAAAAAAAATGATGGTCAGCCACGGCGCTAAACCATGAGATGGTACGGATCTCACCGTTCTTTATAGCAATTTTGCAAAATACGGCTCTTGCTCTATCATCGTTAGAGGCAATGATTTTATCGCTTTCCAAAGCTGCATCTAAAAGATGACAGTCTTTGAGTGCCACTTCTTTTTCTTTGCCGTCTTCGACGTGTGCTTCAATAAGGCTTTTTATTGTGCTTGTTGGTGTAACAAATATAATTCGTTTCTTTGCCACCATAGAGGCCATCCATCTGGTTGCAAATTTGGATCTATGATCTCTCCATTCTTTTCTGAGCGTTGGACACATTGCCGCCTTGTGACCTCCCGCAGCTACGGACTCTAGAAGCTTTCGAGATCCACTAGACACAGGGTGCTCTGTCAGGCCCGAAGAGCGGGCAATATCAGCATCGATAACAAATGCAAAGGAAGCAGTCATATTAACGAGTCCTCAACTGCGTCCAGGTACATTTGTTCTACCTCAAGGCTTGTGTCGTCGAAATCTTCCGGCCACTCTCCGAATGCGCCTTGGTCATCTAGGCCCGCTTGGTCGACTCTTGTTTCACCAGTATCTAGGTTTTGAGTAAACCAATTCAATGAGACCTTTTTACTGTCCAACTGTTTTTTCACTACCGCTAGCTGAATTCCTCGTATAAGGATTGAGCTATGCGTTTCAATGATCACGCGAACCCCTTTATTGATCGCTTGGACGATGATTGATGCTAGCTTGAATTGGGCTTTCGGGTGCAGATGAAGCTCTGGCTGCTCAATATAAACCGGCTGGCCTTTCTTCGCCCCTATAAGCGCAACCAGTATAGGTAGCGTCTGTGATACGCCGAACCCGACATCGGCAATGTTAACGAGGTCTGAACTTGTGCCAGATTTGCTCCTTGAGACTTGAATCTCGACGCTCGTGTCATCCACCTTAGAGGCTTTAATATTACTGGCAAGTCCGAGTTCGAAGAGCTGATTTTTAAGTGTTTTATACCTTACGCTGTGTTTTGCGCCCTTTGACCAGTCGCTCACGATGCTTGCAACATATTTTTCGAAGGACCCAGGATAAACATCATCAGAAGCTGCGATTTTATAAGATCTTTCAGGGTTACCCCGCAGCCCAGGGACGTGTATCAGTCGGGTAATGAACTGCTCGAGCATCTGAGTGGGGTCGATGCTGGCTTTTAGTGGGAAAAACTCTTTTCCATCAAGGGATAGCTCCGCTCTGATGAAGCACTTCTCCCTAATTGCTTTCCAAGAGACTGATTTTTTTCTTTCTACATAGAAGTCTTTGATGAATTTGAAGTCATCCGCCGGCAATAGGCTTTCGATTTCAGCACCGATCATTCCAGTCCTGAGAGCAAGTCCGCCTGGCATCTTAGGACTCGTCATGCGTACACAGTCAGCTTGGAGTCCCACGCCTTTTTTGTATTTATAAGATGCTGTACAACTACTCGAGTCTGTCGACATTGAGACGCTGAACGATTTTTTGTCGTAGCCTGGAACCTTCGAGATAAGCTGGCTTGAGTCGGTTAGTTTTGCATTTTCACCATAAAGAACAAGCGAGCCAGCATCGTAATGATTCTCTATCGTCTGCTTTAGTACTAGGAAAGGTTGCATGAAACTAGACTTGCCAGAGCTATTCGCGCCGGATAGGATAGTTAGACCATCAAATCGTAACTCTTGCTTCGAAGCTATAGACTTGTAGCCCTCAACGGATAGCTTCATTTTTAATCCCTTTATTTTTTGACATGCTTGCAGTCCTTTGAATATTTCGAAGCGTTGAGAGTATGTATGCAGCTAAACAATTCACTTGGTTACGGCTCCAAACCATGATCTAGGAAAGCTTTTGATGGTTTACCACGTTGCCTAGCCTCAATGAGACAATGTAAAGATTCGCAGAAAAGTCCAACCTGCGTCTAGTTAAATTTTTCAAGTGATTAAAATTAATCACTGTCTTTCGTTCAAAAGGTCTTCAAGCTCTATGTTTTTTTATGACCAATCTCTACAAACTCGCCTCAACTGCCGCAGCTTTGCTGTATTGCTTCACTCCTAATTCCGAACATTTTACGAGAGTCGACCGTCCGCTTGTGGCGGATCGCCGCCTGTCGTGAAGGGCAGAAATCGACCCTGAACGGACACTCGTCAACGTCAGCTCAGGGTCGAAAGCTGTTTGCTCCGCTATTGCAGTGGAACGTACACATCGGTTTGCCATTGATCCTGCGGTGTCTCGGGATAGGCGCTCAGGTAATTGAAGAACAGCGGCTGGTCACGAAGTTCCTCTCCGCTGGCAGGAAGCCAATCGCGGTAAATCGGATAGATCGTTTCGCCGATGTGATCCGGTGACCCCGCGTGTCGCACCACGACGCAGCGACCGGCAGGAATGACGATCTCGTGCACGCCGAACTCATTCGGCGCCACGGCTTCGTGAATCTCGCCGCAGATTGCGAAGCGGAAGGCTTGTGGAGGTGTCGTATCGGGGTTGCTATAGGGAATACCAAAGGTGCGACTCGATGCCACCGGCGACTGTCCGCTCTGCATACGCCACTCGATGAACATGCGCACGCTCTCATTGACGAGCCCGGCGGGTCCGCAGTGTTCAAGCGCTGCTACCCTGACTTCAGGGAAATCTACGATTCGTACTTGCATGATGATAGTCCTGGAAAAGTGAGGGATTGCGAATACCGCATTCCAGACCTGCCAGTTCGGTTCATTCCTGAACGCACTCGGCGTCGTACCGAACGCCCGCCTGAACGCCCTGCAAAATGCCTCGGGACTTTCAAAGCCGGCACCGAGTGCGGCGTCCAGTACCGAATGATCAGCGAGGGCGGCCAGGCTATGTGCCGCGCGTCGTAGTCGCATCAGTTGCACATAACGTGAGACAGGCACTCCAACGAACGCGGTGAATTGTCGATGGAAGTGAAATGCCGAAAAGTTCGCCACATGGCTCAACGTCTTCACCGACAGGTCACCTTCGAGATTGGCATCAATGTAGGCGAGTACGTCGTTGAAGCGTTTTGTGTAAGCGAAATGGGTCGGCATGTCAGACACTGGGAAAAGCTCCTGAAAGTACGGTCGGCAATAGAGTCGCCTACAGCGGTACGAACGCGCCTAGCCGCGCTTGCTCAAGGCACGTTTTGGATTGGCCAATTCGATCTCTTCCAAGGAGATGTAAAGGTCAGGGGGCATTGCAGGTGCCCACTTCTGGCCGATTGCAGCCCCTGCCCCACGCAGCCACCAACCCAAAGCAAAACACCCAACACAACAACGCCAAGTCAATGACACCCCCTGTTCCGCCCTAAACCCGAACAGAGATAGAACCCAACACCCCACACCTCACCTTGCATTGCCCAATGAGCCTGCAAGCCAGCCGATGCCGTCAATCGGCGACGCAGACGGAGCAGTCGTTGCGCCGAGGATGCGGCGTTGTCGGCTGTGTTGCCGCGTATCGAGGTGATCCACGAACTGCCCGAGCGCCGCTGAATACGAGGTACATCACCCCTCTTTCGAGAAGTAAGTGATAAAAATTATCTAGATCCAGACATCATTAACGGCCGTCCTTTCGCTTTTCTCATCGCCGGTATTCAATACGCCAGCGGGCTCGATCAGTAACAACTTTACCTCCCGCTCCGCGTAGGGTTTGTGCTCGACGCCTTTGGGCACCACATACATTTCGCCTTGCTCGATCATCACGGCGCCATCCCTGAAGTCAATTCGAAGCTGCCCTTCCAATACGATGAAGGTTTCATCGGTATCGGCATGGCTGTGCCAGATGAAATCTCCTTCAATCTTCACGACTTTGAACTGGTAGTTGTTCATTTGCGCGATGACCTTGGGGGTCCACTGCTCACTGAAGAGGTCGTATTTTTTCGAGAAGTTGATCGCGGAGTATTGGGTCACGGCGGATTTATCAGGCATTTGAGTCTCCCAGGTGTTCAAGAAGTCGACGCCTGACTTTATGCATCAACGGAGGCGGCGTATTGCATGATTGTGCAGGTTGGCGACGGCAATCCGGTCAAAACGGTTTCAGGCGCTTCAGCCACTTTCCGGGCGGCACGCCATAGGCCTGGATAAACTGACGAGTCATATGGCTTTGGTCAAAGAAGCCCGCCGATAGGGCCGATTCTGCCAGTGGATAGCCCGACCTCAGCATGGCCTTGGCGAGATCGAGTCGTCGCTGTGTCATGTACCGGTAGGGGCTTGTCCCATACAGAGCGCGGAAGTCTCTGCTAAGGCTCCACCGGTCTCGACCACTCACCTGTGACAGTTCTTCCAGTGTCACCACACGATCCAGAGCAGAGTGAATAAACGCCCGCGCCCGCTCCGCGGCGACAAAGTCCAGCGCTTTGCGGGACACTCTTTGCCCTGAAATCTGATCCAGCACGTGGGCCAGGTCATAAATCAGGTCGTCTTCTTCGAGTGGCTCCATGGCGGCGTCCAGGTTGCACAACAACGCCCGTATGGCGTGGTGCAACCGAGGGTCATTCGATAACCCCCCTTCAATAAAGGGCAGCGGTTTTCCGCCCAATACCTGCTGAATCAACGCCGGTTCGATGTACACCATCCGATAGCGAAAACCTGCGTCGGTGCCTGCCTGGCCGTCATGCACCTCATCAGGATGCAACACCATGATATTGCCCGGCAGACTGTGACGCTGGCAGCGACGGTACTGGAAGCTTTGAACGCCGGACAGGGTTGTGCCGATGGCATACGTGTCGTGACGGTGAGGCGTGAAGCCGTGCCCGTTAAAGAAGGCTTCGATGCGTTCCATTTTCTGGAGTGTGGGTGAGTGTTTGACCCAGTCGCTGACAGGAATGTGATCCGACATAGTGCGGCACCAAGGCGATGATGTTTCACAGTACCAGACTTCGCCAATGGCTCACGATCAGGGCTCGCCATGCCCGGAACGTGTTGAACAGCCACTCGATGACCCACCGGGTTGAGCCTCTAGCGAACCCTTCGAAAGGTTTCAGGATAGTCGAGCACAAGGCCGTGCTTGTCCACGTCGAGCTCCGCCGTAAATCCCCGAAAGATGCCCTCATATCGATACCGCTGATTGAGCGCCAGGCAGCTATAGCGTTGTTGGGCAACCTGAGGCAAAAAGTCACCCGTGATTTGTGCTGGCAGCCCTCGTGGGACCGGCTTTAGCCGGGAAGGCAGTGTCAGGGTCGGCAAAGATTCAGCGTCTGTCCTGGCCTCTTCCCGGCTAAAGCCGGTCCCACGACTACAGATCGGGTTTTTATTTGATTCGGTAGTGGAAGGTGTTGCGCACGGCAGGCACCGAGACGGCCTTGCCGTCGATGGTCCGTGGCTGATAGCGGAAGGTCTGTGCCGCAGCCAGCGATGGGCGCATGAACAGTGGATGGCAGCCGTCGAGCACTTTCGGGTTTTCGATTTTGCCCTGCGGGTTCACGGTGTATTCCACGGTGCAGTCGCCTTCGAGGTTCTTGTCCAGGGCCCGCTGCGGATAGTCCGGTGCCTCTTTGCTCAGGGGTAGATATTGTCGGCTGTCGGCGGCGGCCTGTGCCGCTTGTTGCCTGCTGCGTTCCGCAGCCTGGCGCGCCCGTTCGGCGTTTTTTTGCTGGAGGGCAAGTTGTTCCTGCTGACGTTGTTGCGCCTGCACGCGGTTTTGTTCCTCGGCTTCGCGCTGCTCCTGTTGCGCTTGAAGCTGCTGTTGCTTCTCGACCTGTTGTTCGCGCTTTTTGTCCTCTACCCGCTTGTGGGCCAGTGCGGCCTGCTCCAGCTTTTGCGCCTGGATTTTGGGGTCGACGGTCGGCTTGGCCGGTTCGGGCACGGGTACCGGTACCGGCGGCGCAGGTTGAGGGATGGCGGGTGGCGGCTCAATGGCTTGCGGTTGAACGGCCGCAACCTCCGGCTGAGGGTCTGGCTCGGCAGCGGGAGGCAACATCACCATATGGGTTTTCAGGACCATGGGTTGATCAGGCACAGGCATTTCCACGGACCACCCAGACACCAACAACGCCAGCACCACCCCGTGCAGCGCAAAAGCCAGGCCTGCCGCCAGGCTGTTTCTGCAAAGGTCGGGCAGCACCGTATCGCGCCAGGTGGACGCTTGACGGTGCATGATCATTGCGGTCATTGCGGGGCCTCGGTGACCAGTCCCAGGTTACTGACGCCGCTGCGCTGTAGGGCCGCCATCGCCGCTACCACGCTGGCGTATTGCGCATCCTTGTCGGCGCGGATGTAGACCTCTGTGTCGCTGCGCTCAGCGATAATCTGCGTGATTCTGGCGCTCATCTCATCCAGTTCCACAGCACTGTCGGTCGTGCTCCGGGTATCGAGTTCGCCGCCGACGTTCCAGTAATAGCCGCCCTCGGCTTTCACCGACAGGGTGACAATCTGCTTGCGCGTGTCATTGGCCAGCGCCTGACTGGCCACCTTGGGCAACTCGATCTTCACACCCTGGGTCAGCATCGGCGCGGTGACCATAAAGATCACCAGCAACACCAGCATGACGTCGATGTAAGGAACCACATTCATTTCGGCCTTGGGCCCGTGCTTGCGTTGCGGCCTGATCAACATCGGTGAACTCCTCTCAGGCGGCTGCGGCCAGGTTCATCGACGCGCCGTGAAGCTTGCGATGCATACGCACCTGCAGCTCGTTGCCAAAGGCGTAATAGCGGGTCAGAAGCGTCTGGCTGCGGGCAGAAAAACGGTTGTAGGCGATGACGGCCGGGATGGCCGCGAACAGGCCGATGGCCGTGGCAATGAGCGCTTCGGCGATGCCCGGCGCAACCGTTGATAGCGTTGCCTGCTGCACCTGAGACAAACCAAGGAAGGAATTCATGATCCCCCAAACCGTGCCGAACAAGCCGATGTACGGGCTTACCGAACCCACGGTGGCGAGAAACTGGAGGCCTTTTTCCAGTTGTACTTCTTGTTCGCTGATGGCGACATAGAGGGAGCGTTCGACGCCTTCAAGGACGACCTCGGGCGAGTTGGCACTGTGCTGGCCGAGCTGGTCGTAGGCCTGGATACCGGCCTGGAAGATCGGTTCCACACCATTGTCACGGCTGTGCGGCCTCTCCCCGTTGCGGCTGAGTGAGTGCAAGTCCGACGTGTTGCGAAAGCTCAGCACGAAGGTGTTCAACTGCCGCTCGTTACGTTTGAGCACTTGGCTGCGCTGGATGATCAGGTACCAGCTCATCAGCGAAGCGAGCAGCAGCGTCAGCATCACCGCCTTGACCAACAGGCTGGCATCGCTGATCAACCCCCATACCGTCATATGTTCCAGTGTCGCCTGCATGTTCGGACTCCTTAGCGTGCGCCTGTCTGGTGGCCACTGAAGGGCGGCCAGAGGCTATTCGATGAAATGTTGATGACCGGTTGATGACAGCTTGTGTCAGGGTAATTTCAAGGCTTTGGTGACCTCGGCCCAAGGCACGAATTTGAAGTTCTGGGCTTGCTCGGGCATGCGCTTGCGCCCGTCCTGAACCACCAGCATGCCGTTGGCCCAAGGGCCGCCAAGGTTCACCGAGGTGACTTCAAGGCCGTCGGTTTCCGAGGCGCCGTCTATGCCCGCGTCTGCATTCAGCCCGACCCGGAACGCGCCGCGAGAAGCAAACGGCGGCTCGGCATCAAGCACCACGTAGCTGTCGTTGCCCTGACTGGAAATCACCAGGTAATCGCGGGCGTCACTCTGGTACAGCCCCAACCCTTCAACATCTGCGTGCAGTTGCGCACCGACGCGGATCACGCTGGT
This sequence comes from Pseudomonas sp. DWP3-1-2, assembly GCF_049896285.1. Classification (NCBI taxonomy): domain Bacteria; kingdom Pseudomonadati; phylum Pseudomonadota; class Gammaproteobacteria; order Pseudomonadales; family Pseudomonadaceae; genus Pseudomonas; species Pseudomonas sp. DWP3-1-2. Next base: position 206,017 of record NZ_JAFCTZ010000007.1, read on the forward strand.
CAATGCCGCTGGCTGATCGGCCCGAGCGTCCACAGCCCAGACACCGACGTCCTCTTCACCGATAAACAAGCGTTGGCGCTGGTCATCAGCGACGCAGCCTTCAGGCTGGCTGTCGACCTTGAACCGGCGGACCAGCTCGCCCTGAATGGTGCCGTTGGGCGCACTGAGACGGTATTGCAGGAAGGTGCCGTCTTTGTCATTGGCGAACGCGTAGAGTTCGCCGGCGACCGGTTGAAACAGGCAGATGCCGTAGATGTTTTTCAGCGGCGTCGCAATCTCGCCGGCTTCACGCAGTTCGCCCGTGGCGCGGTCGATGCTGAACAGGCTCAGGCTGTTGTGATCGCGATTGCTGGCCACGGCCAGATCAACGCTGTGCTGAGCAATAGTGAAGTTGGGTCGCACATCGACATTGTTCAAACGTCCGACCGGCAAGTCCTGAAGCAGCTTGCCCTGCAGGTCATACGCCAGCAGACCCTGCTTTTTATTGGTGCCCAGCACCCGACTCAATTCGGGTTTCTGCGGATGTATCCAGATGGCCGGATCATCCGCGGCGTCGCCCTGGCGCGCGACCGGATCGCTTTGGCTGATGGCGCCGACGTTCGGGAGTACGGGGGGCAGGTTAGCGACCGGGGTCTGCCAGTTCATTTCGCCCTGGTACAAGCGCCCGTCATCGTCGTCGCGTACCAGCAGTTGCAAGCCGTTGGCAGTGCGGCGTGCGGCGAGGTTCTGCGGTTCTTTCAGGCCCGGCAGCGGTAAGGCGTCCTTTGCCGACCAGCCGTTTCCTTGCCGCTGGTAGAGGTGCAGTTTCGCGGTTTGCGGGTCCAGCGCGACGAGGCCGCCTGGCACTGTGGCCATCGCCCCGGCTGATTGCTCGGTGTCGCTCGCCGGTGCGAGCAGCGCCACAGGCTGGCGCACCACGTCTGCTTCCGAGTGCGCCGGATACGCCCACCAACCGAGGTTTTCTTCGTTCACAAAAAACTGGTTGGCCGCGTCATCCACCTGACAGAACTGCGCCGAGGGCGGCAAAGGCAAGCCGCGAACCCGTTGTGGCTGGGTGTTCAGGGTTGAACCGGTGCCCACCAGCCATTGTTCGCCCTTGCCCTCCTCGCCCACGAGGAACAGAAACAGGTTTTTGGCATCGTCCCGGTACAGGCACAACCCGTTGACTGGATAGTCGCGAGCTGGAAGGTAGATCGGCTGCCCCCAGTTTCGACTGTGGAGATCCAGGCTGACCAACAGCGCTTGCTGGCGGTCATTGTCCAGGCTGGCGACCAGCACTTGCTGGCCCGCCGAGCGCAGGTCCAGGCTGCTGAACGAACCCGGCAGGCGCGTCAGCTCCTTGCCCTGTTCATCGAGCAATAACAAACCGTTGCGTTCGCTGGCCCCCAGTCGTTCGGGGCCCATGTCATCGGGAAGAAATGCCAGCGCGTCCAGCTCAAGGTCTTGGCCTTGTCCCCAGGCTTGCAGCTTCAGCGTCGGGGTCGTCGTAGCGGCCATCGCTGATCCGGTCGCGAGGCTGAGCACCATCGCCAGCAGACCGGCCTTGGGCAAAAAAGTAGTCATCAACAGATAAATCCTTGTTGTTCAAGCAGGCGGGCGGCAGCGCCAGCGCGATGCCGCCCCGGCCTTGTTAGAAGTGGGTAAAGGTCAGGCCGACTTTGTAAGTCGGGCCGTACTCTTCGTACTGCGCGTTGTAAGTGCCGCGCCCGGTCGAGACGAAGTAAGGTTCGTCGGTGAGGTTCTGGGCCTCGAAGCTGACTTGCAGGTTTTTGGTCAGCGAATAGCGCGCGCTGAAATCGACGAAGGTCTGGTCGTTGACGTATAGGTCATGAGCCTTGTCGTTGATGGCCGCCAGCTCGTAGAGGTAGTCGGACTTGTAGTTGGCCGACAGACGCAGACTGAGCTTCTCGTCTTCCCACCCGACCATCAGGTTGCCGACGGTATCGGATTGGCTGGGTAGACTGATGTCGCGTTTGCGTTGGGTGCCGGTGGTCTGATCGAAACCCGTGATGCTGGCGTCGGAGCGGCTGAATGTCGCGTTGGCGCCCATCAGCAGGCCGTTCCAGGGCGCTGGCAGCCAGTCGAATTTTTGCGAGTAGGCCAACTCCAGACCATACAGCTTGGCGCTGTCGCCATTGGCGTAGGTGTGCGCTTCGGAGAAATCCGTCCAACTGCCGGAACCGGCCAGGTCGGTGTTGTAAACGAAGTTCTTGATGTCCTTGTAGAACACGAATGCCGAGACGGTGCCGGCATGGCCCATGAAGTGCTCGATGCCCAGATCCAGGTTGCTCGACTCAAGGGGCTTGAGTTCCGGATCACCAAAGGTCGCTTCGTCCCCGTCGATGACAAACCCCGGCGCCAGTTGGCCGAAGGTCGGGCGCACCACGGATTTGGTCCAGGCGGCGCGGACCTGGGTATTTTTATCCAGTTGGTAGCGCGCATGCAGGCCCGGCAGCCAGTTGTGATAACTGCGCTTGGTGTCTGTGCTGGTAAAGGTGCCATCCGTTACGCCGGTGCCCTTGGCCTCAAGTTCGGTGCCCTCGTAGCGCATCCCGGCGATGAAGCGCCAGTCGTCGATGTCCACCGTGTTCATCAGGTAGCCAGCGTTGATGTCTTCGCTGATTTTGAAGTCGTTGACCGTGGACTCTTCCTCGTCATAGAAGTCCGCGCTATTGAGGCCACCGATCAGGTTCCTGATCGAGCTGCCGCTGATACCCGGCCCGTAATTGCCCAGGCGATAGTCCACCGTGCCTTGCTGGAAGCGAGTGAGGTTCAGTTGCTCATCGGTCAGCCCCAGCGCATCGAAATCCTCGTAGACCCACGCTTCCAGATCGTTGTCTTTGTTGCGACGGCTGACCTTGCCGCCGAACTTGAGCTGAGACGCGTAGCCGCTGAAGTCGTAGTCGCGGGCGAGGTCCAGGCGCAGGTTCTTTTCGGTATCCGTGGTTTTCTGTTTTTCCCACTCGACTTGATCAAGGGTGAAATTGGCAGGGTCATAGAAAGCCGAGCTGATGACAGGTCGTGGCTTGTCATTGTCGTAGTAGCCGGCGTCGGTAAAATCGCTGTTGCCGGAGAACGTGGCGTCGGCGATATGCCCGGGGCTGTCCTCGCTGGAGCGACTGTAGCCAGCCTGGCCGCTGAGCGTCCAAAGCCCGAACATGCGTTCGCCGCCCAACACGTAGGACTGAATTTCCTGGGTTTCCTCGCGCTGCTTCAAGTGGCGCGAACCTTCAGCATCGCCCAACTGCCCCGACGCTTGCGGGTCAGCAAATTCGATGTTGGCGGCGTTGCGGGTCTCGCTGTCTTTATAGGAGCTGTACAACGTGCGCAGGTAATAGCTGCTGGTGTCGTCCGGCTTGTAGTCGAAGTTCAGGCCTCCGCCAGCCCGTTCACGGCTGATGTCGTAGTCGCGCTGCTCGAATTCTTCGAGTTTGGCACCCTGATCGAAATCCCAGGCACCCCCGGTTTCGACGTTGTCGGAACCGAAATCACGCTTCTGCCAGCTCAGCGCTGCGGCGACACCGAAGTTGTCGATGCCGTCACCCAGGCTGAAGCGGTCACTGATGGCCCCGGAGAATTTGGGGCTGGTCTGACGGGTGTTCTTGTCGTAGCTGGCTTCGCTGCTGCCGGTGTAAAACAGGCCCTTATGGTCAAAGGCCGAGAGGCTCTTCACGTCGACGGTGCCGCCCAGGGAGTTGGCGTCCATGTCCGGGGTGAGGGTTTTGATCACGGACAGCGACTGCACCAGCTCCGACGGCAACACATCCAGCGCTACCGCGCGACGGTCGCTTTCCGGGGATGGCACCAGCGTGCCGTTGATGGTCACGCTGTTGAGGTCCGGACCCAGGCCTCGAACGCTGACGAAACGCCCTTCGCCCTGATCGCGCTCAACGCTGACACCGGGCAGGCGCTGTGCCGCTTCCGCCACGTTCTCATCGGGCAACTGGCCGACGCCGTCGGCGTGCACCACGCTTTTGATGCTGTCGGAGCTGCGCTGCTCCTTGAGTGCCTGATCGAGGCTGGCAGCCTGACCGACAACCTGAACGTGCTCGGTGTTGGCCGTGTCGTCGGCGGCGCTGAGTCGCTCGCTCACGATAGCCATGGTCAATGCGGTCAGCGTAAAGCCGACGATCCCTGCCGTACTGCGGCGCTGGTGATTGCTGCCCTGGTACATGATGGTCCTCCCCCCCAAACGCCAGGCAAGCGGCCCGGCAACTGGGAGGGCAAGCTAGGGGGAGGCAGTGACGGTTCTGTGACAGTTCCCGAGGGTAGGCGGCGTGATCGAAGCTTTTCGCCCGTTTTCAGGCCCCCACAGGACCAAAGTGAGCTGATATGACCTCCCCTTCAGAGGCTTTTACGCCTTGGGACGTTGCCATAGCCGGTATGGGCGGGGGCTTGCGGCGAATCAGCGGCAAAAAAATCGTGCGTGTCGGTGAGCTGATTCGACCTTTTTGGCCTTTTGTGCGCCGTCACTGGGCTGTCACAAACATCTGTTGAGCTGGCGCGCATTGCCTTCACACCATAAGGATTGCCACCCATGGGCGCCGCGTTCAAATTTCATCGCTGGAAAATGGGCGTTTTGCTGGTGGCCGCGAATCTGGGATTACTCCTGCATCTGGCCTTTGGCGAAATCAAGCCGGTCAGTGAATTGGTGTGGCTGGACATCATCGGCGAAGGCGGAACCGCCCTGCTGGTGCTGGTGTGGCTGGGCCTGGTGCTCAAGAGCCGACCGGGGGGCAGCGTCACCAACTATCTGGTGTTGGGCCTGAGCTGCATTTTCTTCTCCTGGTGGATCGACAGCCTTGACGAGTTCATCCGCCTGCCAGAGACCATCACCTGGGATCACTGGCTGGAATCCGGGCCGATGCCCATCGGCATGATCCTGCTGACCCTTGGCATCTACCATTGGCACCGTGAACAATTGGCGATCAGCGCGCAGATGGAGAAGCGTGAGCTGTTGTTTCGTGAGCATCGGCTGTTCGACAAGCTCACCCCCTTGGGCGGCGCTGATTATCTGAAGCGGCAACTGGACGCGACCCTGATGGAAAGCCAGAACCAACAGCAGCCGCTGTCGCTGCTGGCCCTGGATCTGGACGGTTTTGCAGCCATCAATCAGGGGTATGGGCATGCCGAAGGCGACGCTGTGTTGCAAGCCGTCAGCCATTTGCTGTTGCTCAATTTGCGCCGGCAAGACCTGCTCTGCCGTCTGGCAGGCGACCGTTTTGTGGTGCTGCTGCCCAACACCGGTGAAAGCCAGGCCCGTTTGATTGCGCTGGAGTTGCAGGAAGCGGTACACAGCCTGGCCCACAAAACGCGGCAACACGGCGAGCGGGTTCAGCTCTCGGCCAGCACGGCGGTGGTCATGGCCATGAACGAGTCGCCGGAGGCCCTTCTGAAACGGCTCAACCTTGGGCTTGCTCGCAGCAAACAGACGCTGACGAACGTCGCCTGAGGCCCGCTCATGACCCTGAAAACCCGTTGGTACGAAACCGACAGCCGCTTCATTCCTGGTCATTATCAACCGGCGTCGTTGATTGATCTGGCCTTGTCCCGGGATATCGACAGTCATCGTCTGTTACGCGGCACCGGTCTGTTTCATGAGGATATTCTGGCCGGCCAGACCCGCCTGAGCCCGCAGCAGTTTCTCGCCCTGATCGGCAACAGCCGACGCTTGCTGGACGCCGATGACAGCAGCTTTCTGTTCGGTCAGCGTCTGCTGCCCGGCCATTACGGTGCCGCCAGCCACGCCCTGCGGCACGCGCAAAATCTGCATCAGGCGCTCGACACGCTGGTGCAACAGCAAGCCCTGCTCTGCCCGCTGGTGTCGCCACGACTGCTGATGGATGACAAGCACGCGTACGTCTATTGGCTGAACAGTTGTGGCGCGGGTGAGCAATGGCGGTTTTTGCTGGAGGCCAGCATGACCTCGCTGGTTTCCATGAGCCGATGGCTGAGCGGCGAGCGTTTGCCTTGGGAATGCAGCTTCAGCCATGCCGAGCCACGTTATGTCGAGCAGTACTGGGTGCATCTGGGTGAGCAGACCGAATTCCAGCGACCCGTGGACATGATGCGTATCCCCCGCCGCTTTCTCGCCGCGCCGTGGCCTGACGCATCGGCCACGGCCGGTCAGGTTGCACGGCAGGAAGCGCAAGGCCAGATCAGCCAACTCGGGTTTGAGGCCAGCTTTCTGGACTGCGTCTACCGCTACCTGCAAACGCACATCCGCCAGGCGCCGAGCCTGGAGCGGCTGGCTCAGCATTTCGCCATGAGCCCGGCAACCCTCAAACGAAAACTGCAAAAGCACGACACGGGTTTTCAACAGCAAGTTGATCTGGTGCGCAAGCACATGGCGCTTTATCTCTATCAGTTCAGAGGTTTCAGCAGCGAAGAAGTGGCGGAATACCTGAGCTTCAACGACGCTGCAAACTTTCGCCGATCGTTCAAACGCTGGACCGGAAGCACGCCCAGACTGATCCGGCGGTTGTTTGATGCCGGATGAGCCGGGGCCGTAAGCCGTCCGCGTCGTCTCTATTGATCGGTATACCGCTGCGGTTCGGTCGCGCTGGGGTCAATGCGTTTTTCCATCTCCGCCACAAAGTCGTTCAGTGGCATCAGCGGCGCATCGGCTATCCCCGGGTACTGAACCTGATAGGGTGGCGCATTGGATAGGCTGCGTAACTGATCCAGGCTCTGCGCAACATAGGCCAGGCTCACAAAGTGCTCGCCTGTGTGGTCGTTCACCCACCGTTCGAACAGAATTGTGCCGCCCGGTGCGGCGTCGTTCTCGGGGTATTCGGCGATTTTCCAGTCAAAACCCAAGAGCGTGCGCAGTTGCGCGATATTGCTGTCGTGGCCCACGTAGGCCAGCCATTTAGCGCCGGGCGGGCTATCTGCGCCGGCGGGTTGCAGGGCCAGGAGGATTTGCTCAAGCAATTGCGACGCCCCCCGTTGGGCAATGTAAGGCACATGATTGCTCAGCGCGTATTTGCCTGAACGCAAGGCCATCAGGCGCGACACGTCCGCTGCGGTGCGACCCTCGCCAAAGGCTACCTGATCCAGTGGCAAGCCTTCGGCGTATTGCATGCGGATGGTCTCGCTCATGGACGCGCCCACACTCAAGGGCCCGGCGAGTTTGACCGTGCTGCCCTTGTGCTTGAGCGCCCAAGGCTGCTCGCTCAAGGCGCAGTTCTTTTTCCCGCACGGTGTCGGTACGCCGACCAGCCGCTGCATGGCCAATAGCGGTGCGGCGTAGCGTTGCCGAGCCGCGCCGACGCTACCGCCCATGGCTTGCAATATGGCTGCTTCGGCACGGGCCGGATCCAGCGGTGCGAGGCCGTTTTCGCTGCCGTGGAACAGCCGGTCTTCGCTTTCGCGGGTATGGTGCACGGCCACGCTGCAACCGGGGAACATCCCTTCCATCAACGCAGCGCTGGTGGCCTGGGTGCGCGCCACCGGGCTGGACCAGACGAATGTCTCCTCGGGTTGCGGGCACTGTCCGGCCTTGAACAGGCCGAGTTCATCCAGTGTGTGGCGCTGCCACTGACCCAGCAGTACGGTGGCGGCGCGGCCATGGGCAGTGAGCTGGCCGTCGCGGATGCCAAAGTCCGGCCAGGTTTTCGCCGACCAGCCTTGCAGTTCGGCGGTGTCGGTGGCCGGGCGGATGCCGTGGCGCATCACCAGCACCACCTTGTCCAGGCGCAGGCCGGTGGTGTCCAGAGAGGCCGCCTGCAAGGGCAAGACCACGCACAAGCCCAGCAACAGGCTCAAACCGTGCAGCAAAGTCGATTTCATCATCAAGGGCCTAGAAGTCATAACGTGTATTGAGGCTAAGGGTCCGGGGCGAGCCCGGTTGCAGGTAGTTTTCCTGGTAGTAGGTCCAGTATTTCTTGTTGGCCAGGTTGGTGACGTTGGCGCCTAAGGTCAGCGCGTGGCCACCGGCGAGGTGCAGGCGATACCCGGTTCCGGCGTCGAACAGGTTATAGGCTGGCAGCGTATGCACGTTGCCCGAATCCACGGCCATTTCGCCGATGCGTTGCGCTCCGGTATGCAGGAATAGCCCCGGTACCACGGGTAACCGATAGGTGATCTGGGTCGCCGCCTGATAATGGGCGGCACCGGCAGCGCGATTGCCATCTACGTCGTCACCGGCGTCGCGGTACTCCGAATCCAGGGACATGACACTGCCTTCCAGTGTCAGGTCCGGCGTGGGATCGACACTGGCGTTCAGCTCCAGGCCCTGGTAGCGGATAGTGCCGCTTTGCACGTAGACGTTGGCCGCGTTGGTGTACTCGGCACCGCGATCGATGCGGAAGGCCGCCGCAGTGGCGCTCCAGTTGCGCTGCTGGGCTTTCACCCCGACTTCGTATTGCTTGCTGCGCAGGGGGCCTTGGGTCTGGTCGGCGTTGGCAGCCGTGCTCGGTGCGGTGCCGCCGCTTTCCAGCGATTCGACGTAGCTGGCGTACATCGTCACGTCCTGAGTCGGCTTGTACATCAGCGCCACGGTCGGGGTAGCAGGACGAGCCTTGTAGTTCGTTGCGTCAGAGGTGGCAGAGTCGTGGGTTTCTTCGCGGAAGGTTTCGTTGCGCAGGCCCGCCAACAACGACCAGTGCTCCCCCAGACCGATGGTATCGCTGGCAAACACAGCGCTTTCGTTGATCTTGTCGTCGCCGTAGGTGCCGCCGCTGTAGTCGATGTTGTACACCGAGAAAATCGTCGGGTTGTACACAATGCCTTTGCCCACTGTGGTTTTGGGCGTGTTCACCGACTTGTCAGAGTTGAGTTCGGAGTAGCTGCTGCCCAGTACCACGTCATGGCTGAACCAGCCAGTGTCGAACTTACCCTCCAGGGTGCCCATGACGTCGTTGTAGTCGTAAGCATGGTATTCGGAGCTGACCTTATCGGAGTAGGCACCCAGGTCGCTGGAGATCTGATATTGGTCTTTGGCGTAGCGGCGTGTTGAATCGCTGTAGCGGTAGGCCAGCTTGCCCTGCCAGTCAGGTGAGAATTTATAGGTCGCGCTCAACGTCGACAGGCTGTAGTCGACGTCGGTGTAGGACCCGTTGCTGAACAGGCGCTTGCTGCCGTCGATAGGCTTGGGCAAGGCGTATTTGGTGTTGACGATAATGTCGGTGCCGCCGCTGGTCTTGCGCTGCTGGTACAGGGTGTCGAAGTCGATGCTCAGGTCATCGCTGAGCTGCGCATTCAGGGCCAGGCCCACCGCCGTGCGGTTGACTTTGGCACCCCCGGAAGCGGCATCTCCCTCTTCATGCACCACGTTGAACCGGTAGCCAAATCGTTTGTCGTCGAGACGTCCGCCGGTGTCCAGGTGTTCCTTATAAAGGTTGTCGGACTGGTAGCCGGCGTCGACGCTCAAGGTGGTCTTGTCAGTGGGCCGCTTGGTCACGTAGTTGACGATCCCGCCGGGGCTACCGAAGCCGTACATGAACCCCGACAAGCCCTTGAGCACCTCGACCCGATCGAACATCTCCAAGGGCATTTCCACGCCCCGATTGATGTTTGCCATACCGTCGACCTTGTAGCCGTTCAAGTCATCCAGCGGCAGGCCGCGCACCGCCAGGGTGGCCGGGTGCGTACCGTAGCTGGAGCTGATGGACGTCACCGAGGCATCGTACTTCACCGCTTCGGACAAAATACCCGCCTGACGCGCCTGGATTTCCTCGCTGCTGACACTCTTGAGCGAGAACGGCGTGTCAATCACCGCGTGGCTGCCCAGGGCGCCGCTGGACGCCTTCTGATGCAGGGCTGGCTTGCGCTTGGTGGCCTTCACGGTGACCTGGGGCAAGGTGTTCAGCACGCTGTCGTCTATAGCCGGCGGCGCGTCGGCGGCAAAGGATTGCAGACCCATGGACAACGCGGCAAAACCGAGGCCGGCTCGAACGTACAACGGGGATTTGCGAAACATGACTGCACCTTCAAAACGGCCGTTCAAGGCCCTGTTGGTTTTTTGTGGCGTGCACTTCCCCCAGGCCGACTGCAACACCCATCGAGCGCAATCAACGAGGGGGCGGCGCAGTGGGTTAAGGGGTCGCTGTCTGAGTCACGAAACCGATTTTGTCGAGTCCACCGGACTGCGCCGCGGCCATCACCTGCACCACCTTTTCATAGGGTGTGTTGCGCTCGGCACGTAGGTGCAGTTCGGGCGCTGGCTGGCGAGCCGCGGCCTCGGCGATCAATGCCGGAAGCTCGCTGTCGGTGATGTCACGGTCATCCCAGTGCAGGTGACCGTTGTTGTCCAGCGCCAGGTCCACGGCGGCCGGCGGTTTAATGTCATGCGCCGCTGCGGCCTTGGGCAGGTCAATTTTTACCGCGTGTTGAATAGCGGGCACGGTAATGATGAAGATCACCAGCAGCACCAGCATCACATCCACCAACGGCGTGGTGTTGATCTCGGGGTTGAAGCTGTCTTCGTCCAGGTCGTCGCTATCCAGCAGTCCACCGGCCATCAGATGTACTCCGCCTGGGCGTTGAAGGTGCTGCGAGCCGATACCGCACCGTGCGGCGTGGCGCGGGCGCCGATCACCAGCAGGTCGTGCAACTCGAAGGCGAACTTACCCAGCTCGGCAAGTGTTTGCTTGTTGCTGCGCACCAGCAGGTTGTAGCCCAGGGTGGCCGGGATGGCCACGGCCAGGCCCAGGGCCGTCATGATCAGGGTTTCACCCACCGGCCCGGCGACCTTGTCGATGCTTGCGTCACCGGTCAGGCCGATCTTCATCAACGCGTGGTAGATGCCCCACACGGTGCCCAGCAAACCGACAAATGGGGCGCTGGAACCCACGGTGGCCAGGATTGCCATGCCACTTTGCAATTGCCCGCCCGCCGTAAGAAGGGCCTGGCGCAGGGCACGGGTCAGCCATTCGCTGAAGGCTGGCGGGTTCATGTCGCTGTCAAGCGCTTCACGGTGTTGGCGCGCGGCACTGACGCCGGCATGAGTGAGTTCGGCGTAGGCACTGTGGCGACCCAGTTGCTGCATGTGCTGCATGCCGTCCTTGAGCGTCGGCGCACTCCAGAACGCCGAGAGCAATCTGGGCGAGCGCAGGCGAAGAAGCGCCAGGCGCACCAGCTTCTCAATCATGACGTACCAGGAGGCAATCGACATCGCCAGCAGTATCAACGCCACGCCACGGGTGACAACGTCGGCCTGCTGCCACAAAACATTCAGTCCCAGTGATCCGGTTTCCATCTGCTTTTCCTTTCTTTGAAGTGAGCGCCGCCCTGAGCGAGAGGCCCTTCGAATAAAAACGGGTTAACGCCTGGCGGGTGTTAACTGTCGAGCTGAAACCTGAGCGGTACGATTACGTAAACCGACACAGCATGGCCGTCTTCCAGATACGGTTTGAACAGTGCGCCGCGCGCCGCCGTCCTGCCGGCCTCGTCGAGGTTGCCGAAACCTGACGAGCGCACCACGTCCACCGCGCCGGGCTTGCCGTGTTCGTCCACCAGCACACGCAAGACCACCGTGCCCTCATGGCCTTCTTCGCGGGCGCTATCGGGGTATTCCGGTTGCGGTTCACGCAGGTATTCGACGCCACGGGTGATGGTCTTGGGTTGGGGCGGCGGCGCTGGCATGGCTGCCACGACCGGTGCGGCGGCCGGAGCGCTGATAGCCGTACTGCTTGGCTTGTCTGGCGTGGCGACCGTCGCCAGGGAATGTTGCGCGATCTTCGGCTTTGCCACCGGTTTGGTTCGGGCCACGGGGGGAACGGCCGCTACCGGTGGAGGCGTGACTGTGGCAACCGGCGGTGGCGGCGTGGGCGCGGTGCTGACCTCCGGTGCAGGGGCGGGCGCAGGCGCAGGGGCCGGCTCATTGATCACCGACGCGTAGATCGTGCGTGTCACCGGTGTAACGGGCTTCGCGACGGATGGCCAATTTAGCCCGGTTAACACCATGGCGTGCAACGCCACTACCAGCGCGACCACCCCACCACGTCGCAACAGGCGAGTGGCGCTGCCTGCAGGCAATGCCTGAAGGAGCGTGGGCGTCGAGGTTGCATACATGGTCACTCTCCTCCTCTGACTGGAAGCCAGGGCTGCGGCGAACGCTCGTGAGCAACGGGCAAATCTGCCACAACACAATTAGTTACAAAATGTTTCGGAGAGGACAATGGATGCGAAAGATGACGCATGAATGACACACAACAAATCTTCATAAATGGAGAAACAGACGGTGGTCATTTCTTGAAAATGGTAAGCCTGCAGGCTTCTGGAAAATTCTCACGCGCCATCTTCTTTAAGGGCCGCGCCAGCGAGAGCGTCCAGATGTGGAGGTGTCTTGAGCGTTTTTTTTGCAGGTGACAGCAGAGGCTGAACGTCACCTGAATAATCACCAAGCCGGTATGAAGTTCAGCCATGCACGTCTTACACTCTTGCCCATTCTGTCCCGACCTTTGGAATCTCGATGACTGCAAAGCCTGCGCCCAGCATCCTGGACACCGTCGAAGGTCAGCGGCTGACTGGCCTTGATGCCGAGCGATGGCGCGAGTGGGGGCCTTATCTCAGTGAGCGCCAGTGGGGAACGGTCCGTGAGGACTACAGCGCCGATGGCGATGCATGGAATTACTTTCCTCACGACCATGCGCGCAGCCGGGCGTATCGCTGGGGCGAAGACGGGCTCGCCGGATTCTCGGACAAGTCCCAGCATTGGTGCCTGGGGCTCGGGTTGTGGAACGAGCAGGACCCCATCCTGAAAGAGCGATTGTTCGGGCTGAACAATGCCGAGGGCAATCATGGCGAAGACGTCAAAGAGCTGTATTTCTACGTCGACGGTGTTCCAAGTCATGCCTACATGCGCATGCTTTATAAATATCCGCACGTTGCGTTTCCCTATGACCAACTCGTCAGCGAGAACGCGCAACGAGGGCTGGGCGACCCTGAATACGAAATCCTCGACACCGGCGTGTTCAATGAGGGCTATTTCGATGTAACGGTGGAGTACGCCAAGTACGAAGTCGACGACATTTTCATGCGCATCACTGTGCATAACCGCTGCGAACATTCCGCCAGGCTCCATGTGCTGCCGCATCTCTGGGCCCGCAACACCTGGCGCTGGACGGAGGACGCTGCGATTCCTTCATTGCGTCTGCAGGATCAACAGGTTGTGGCGCAGCATCATGAACAGGGCACCAAAGTGGTGAGCGCGTGGAGTGAGCACGCGGGGTTTGAGTGGCTGTTCTGCAACAACGAAACCAACACGCTCAGGCTGGGAGGGCCACCGACCGACGGCCCGTTCAAGGACGGGATCAACGATTTTCTGGTCGCTGGCGATGACCAGGCTGTTGTGCGTGATGCAGGCACCCGCGCCGCCGCGCACTTTGTGCTGTCCCTCGAAGGGCACGCCAGCCAGGTCGTTTACCTGCGTTTGTGCCCCGCTGACGCGCCGACGGTGGATGCCGAGGCGCTGTTTACAGAGCGCAGAGCCCAGGCCGATGAGTTCTACGCCGCCCTGCAACATGAACTGGCCGATGCCGATGCCCGGGATGTTCAGCGTCAGGCCCTGGCGGGATTGCTGTGGTCGAAGCAGCTCTACTACTTCGATGTGAACAGCTGGCTCAACGGCGACCCGACACAGCCGCCGCCCTCCCCCGAGCGCGTCAACGTGCGCAACAAGCATTGGCGGCACCTCACCAATTTCGACATCCTGTGCATGCCGGACAAGTGGGAATACCCGTGGTACGCCTCCTGGGATCAGGCGTTTCAAGCCGTGGCTTACGCATTGATTGACGTCGGGTTTGCCAAGCAGCAATTGTTGATGCTGGTTCAAGACCGTTTCATGCACCCGAACGGGCAGTTGCCTGCTTATGAATGGCGCTTCGACGATGCTAATCCGCCCGTGCATGCCTGGGCGACCTGGCGCGTCTACACGATGGAGCAGGCCCTCAAAGGCGAGGGTGATGTGGGTTTCCTGGAGCGCATTTTCCACAAGCTGCTGCTGAATTTCTCCTGGTGGGTCAATCGCAAGGACGCCGAAGGCCGTAACCTGTTCCAGGGCGGTTTTCTCGGGCTCGATAACATCGCCCTGTTCGACCGCTCCGCCGAACCGCCGCCGGGTTATCAGCTGGATCAGGCCGATGGCACCGCGTGGATCGCCGCTTACGCCCTCGACCTGATGCGTATAGCCCTGGAGTTGGCCAAGCGCAACGCCGCGTATGTGGACATTTCGGTCAAGTTTTTCGAGCACTTTCTGTACATCGCGGGCGCCATCAACTCTGTGGACGACGACGCCGAAGGTCTTTGGGACGAACAGGACGGGTTCTTCTACGACATGCTGCGTTGCCCGAATGGAGAACGGCAGCCGGTACGCTTTCGCTCCATCGTGGGCTTGATGCCCTTATTTGCCGTGCAGGTGCTGGAGCAGCGTGAGCATGAAGGTTTGCCAGGGTTGCGTGAGCGTCTGCTGTCTTTTCTGAAACACCGCCCGGACCTCGCCATGCTGGTTTCGCGCTGGACGGAGCCCGGCAAAGGCAATCGTCTGCTGCTGGCCTTGCTCAGAGGTCAGCGGACCAAGGACTTGCTCAAGCGGATGCTGGATGAGGCTGAGTTCCTGTCCGGGTTCGGCATTCGTTCCGTGTCTAAAACCTATGCGGACAACCCGTTCAAGATGCGCATGAACGGTGACTCGCTGTGTGCCGACTACCAACCCGCCGAGTCCCCGTCGCGGCTATTTGGCGGGAATTCCAATTGGCGCGGTCCCTTGTGGATGCCGGTCAATTACATGTTGATTGAGTCGCTTCGGGAGTTTCATCGCTACTACGGTGAGAACTTCTCCATCGAGTTTCCGACGCATTCGGGGTATCTGGCTTCCCTTGATGACGTGGCCGACGAACTGAGCGTGCGGCTGACCCGCTTGTTTCTCAAGGGTGAGGACGGCAATAGACCCTCTATGGCGGGTTACCCCCAACTGCAAGCCGATCCGCACAGCCGGGATCTGGTGCTGTTCCACGAATACTTCCATGGCGAAACCGGCCGGGGTTTGGGTGCCTCGCATCAGACCGGATGGAGCGCATTGGTTGCGCTTCTCCTGCAGCCGCAGAACCGCCGCTCATAAGCTCGCTCAAGACGCCTCCGTGGTCACAAAAAAACCGACTTCAGTGAACTCGGTTTTTGGTGTTCATAAAAACTTATGCACGTTTTTGGTTCATTAATGAGCGTTTGAAATAAGTAATTAAATTAATGGCTTAGCGTCGTTTTCTACAGCTTTTCCAAAAACGGTGCACAGGTTATCCACAAAATCACACGGCAGCCTGTTCACTGCTCGGCGCTGGTGCAACCACTGAACCCATGGCTGCCTGAGTCGCTTCATTCCAGGCTTGGACGCGATCATTCAACGCCGCAATGGCGCGTGGCCCCGTGCCCTCGGCGTACATGGGCGCGCCGATGACCACCTGGATCGTGCCGGGCTTTTTCGCCCAGCCTTCCTTTGGCCAATACTTGCCCGCGTTGTGCGCAATCGGCAGCACGGGCAGATCGGCGTTCACCGCCAAGGCAGTGCCGCCTCGGGAAAACTTGCCGACCTGACCGAACGGCACGCGGGTGCCCTCAGGGAAGATCAGCACCCAGACGCCATCCTTGAGTAGCTCATGACCCTTCTTCGCGATTTCCTTCAGCGCCGCCTTGGGGTTCTCACGATCAATGGCGATAGGTCGCAGCATTGCCATGGCCCAGCCAAAGAAAGGCACATACAGCAATTCACGCTTGAGCACCTGGCTCAATGGCTGAAAATGCGCGGACAGAAAGAAGGTTTCCCAAGTGCTCTGATGGTTTGAAATGATCACACAGGGCGTCGCCGGGACGTTTTCCTGGCCGATCACTTCGACCCGGATGTTGAGAAAAACCCGCGTGAGCCACAGCGCGCAACGGCACCAGTACACGTTGATGAAACGATAGCGAGCACGAAACGGCAGGAACGGCGCGATAAAGAAACTCAAGGTGCACCACAGCAGCGAACTGGTGCCCAGCAGCAGGTAAAAGAAAAAGGTTCTGATTGCCTGCAGGATCGACATAACTACTTTTACCGTACGGGACTGGTTCCCGCCCAATGAAGCGTACCGCTAGTGGTGCTGCGGACCGCTCTTGTGGATAAGTTCTGCGGCAACTGCCGCCAGATCGTCAAAAATCAAAGTGCCCATGGGCAGTGAACCTGCCATGGTCTTGCTGCCCTTGCCGGTCTTGACCAGAACCGGTTGAGAGTCGACGGCCAGCGCCGCCTGAAGGTCACCCTTGCTGTCGCCTATAAACCAGATGCCGGTCAGGTCCACCCCGTAATGATGGGCGATGGTCTGCAACATGCCGGGCCTGGGCTTGCGGCAATCGCAGCCTTCGTCCGGGCCATGTGGACAATAAACGATCAGACCGACTTCACCGCCCTGCCCGGCCACCAGTTCGCGCAAGCGCGTATGCATGGCCTCAAGCGTTGCGATGTCGTAATAGCCCCGGGCAATGCCGGACTGGTTGGTGGCCACCGCCACCGTCCAGCCGGCCTTGCTCAGTTGGGCTATCGCTTCGATCGAGCCGGGGATCGGAATCCATTCCTGCACCGACTTTATGTAATCGTCGGAGTCCTGGTTAATGACTCCGTCCCGATCAAGGATCAACAGCTTCACGGTTCGCCCCTTAGCGATCAGCCCAGCAGCGAAATGTCCGCGACACCCAGGAACAGGCCACGCAGACGCGCCAGCAGCGCATAACGGTTGGCCCGCACGTTGGCATCCTCGGCGTTGACCATCACCGCCTCGAAGAACGCATCGACCGGCTCGCGCAAGGCAGCCAGACGCGCCAGGGTTTCGCTGTACTGACGCGCGGCCGCCATGGGCGCCACGGCCTGATCCGCTTGCTGGATCGCGGAGTACAAGGAGAACTCGTGGGCGTTGTCGAAGTACTTGGGTTCAACGGTCTGGGCAATCTTGCCTTCGGCCTTGCCCAGCAGATTCGATACGCGCTTGTTGACCGAGGCCAGTGCTGCGGCTTCAGGTAACGTGCGGAACGCCTGAACGGCCTGGACGCGCTGATCGAAATCCAGTGCCGAACCCGGCTGCAGGGCACGAACGGACAGGTAAACCGCCACCTCGACGCCTTCGTCCTCGTAACGGGCACGCAGACGGTCGAAGATAAATTCCAGCACCTGTTCAGGAAGCCCGGCAGGCTTGATCTTGGCGCCGAACTGATTCACCGCAAACTTCACGGTTTCGATCAGGTCCAGATCCAGTTGTTTTTCGATCAGGATGCGCAGGATGCCCAACGCGGCACGACGCAGTGCATACGGGTCTTTGCTGCCGGTGGGCAACATGCCGATACCGAAGATACCCACCAGCGTGTCCAGCTTGTCAGCGATGGCAACCGCTGCGCCGGTCAAGGTGGTCGGCAGTTCCGCACCCGCGCCACGGGGCATGTACTGCTCGTTCAGCGCCAGTGCCACATCTTCCGGCTCGCCATCGGCCTTGGCGTAGTAATAACCGGCAACACCCTGCATTTCAGGGAATTCACCGACCATTTCCGTCGCCAGATCGCACTTGGAGAGCAGACCGGCGCGTGCAGCGCGTTGTGCGTCGCCGCCAATGCGCGGGGCAATGAACGCCGCCAGCTTGGAGACGCGCTCGGCCTTGTCGAAAACGCTGCCCAACTGAGCCTGGAACACGACGTTCTGCAGGCGCTGGTTAAACGTTTCGAGCTTCTGCTTCTTGTCCTGCTTGAAGAAGAACTCGGCGTCGGTCAGGCGTGGGCGAACGACTTTCTCGTTACCCTGGACGATCTGCGACGGGTCCTTGCTTTCGATGTTCGCCACGGTAATAAAGCGCGGCAGCAATTTACCGTCGGCATCCAGCAGGCAGAAATACTTCTGGTTGTCCTGCATGGTGGTGATCAAGGCTTCCTGCGGCACTTCCAGGAAGCGCTCTTCGAAAGAACACACCAGCGGCACCGGCCACTCCACCAGGGAAGCGACTTCGTCCAGCAGGCTTGGCGGCACGATGGCGGTGCCTTCGTGCTGGGTGGCCAGTTGTTCGACGCGCTTGGTGATGATCAGGCGACGTTCTTCAAAGTCGGCCAGCACATAAGCGGCCCGCAGGTCGCTCACGTAGCTGGCTGGCGAAGTGATGCGCACGCTTTGCGGGTGATGGAAACGGTGACCGCGGGACTCACGGCCGGACGTCTGGGCCAGGATCGTGCAATCAATGACCTGATCGCCAAACAGCATGACCAGCCATTGGGTCGGACGCACGAACTCTTCCTTGCGAGCCCCCCAGCGCATGCGCTTGGGAATCGGCAGGTCGTTCAACGAGTCTTCAACGATGGTCGGCAGCAGGCTCGCCGTTGCCTTGCCCGCAATGGTCTGGCTGTAGCGCAGCTTCGGGCCGCTCTGATCGATTTCACTCAGGTCCACGCCGCACTTCTTGGCGAAACCCAGTGCCGCCTGGGTCGGATTGCCGTCGGCATCGAACGCGGCCTGGCGTGGCGGGCCATCCAGATTGACACTGCGATCCGGTTGCTGGGTCGACAGGTCGGTAATCAGCACGGCCAGACGACGCGGCGCGCCGAACACCTGCTTGGCGCTGTAGGTCAGGCCCGCAGCCTGCAAACCTTTTTCGATACCGGCCAGAAAGGCATCGGCCAATGTGTTGAGCGCTTTTGGCGGCAGCTCTTCGGTGCCCAGTTCAACCAGGAAATCTTGAGCACTCATTGTTGCGCCTCCAGCTTAGCCAACACTTCATCACGTAAATCAGGCGGTGCCATCGGGAAACCCAGCTTGGCGCGGGCCATCAGATAAGCCTGGGCCACCGAACGGGCCAGCGTGCGCACACGCAGAATGTATTGCTGACGTGCGGTGACGGAAATTGCCCGACGTGCATCCAGCAGGTTGAAGGTGTGCGACGCCTTCAGAACCATTTCATAGCTTGGCAGCGGCAACGGTTGATCCAGTTCGATCAGACGCTTGGCTTCGCTTTCGTAGAAATCGAACAGTTCGAACAGCTTGTCGACGTTGGCGTGCTCGAAGTTGTAGGTCGATTGCTCCACTTCGTTCTGGTGGAACACATCGCCGTAAGTCACGCGACCGAATGGACCGTCAGCCCAGACCAGGTCATAGACCGAGTCGACGTTCTGCAGGTACATGGCCAGACGTTCCAGGCCGTACGTGATTTCGCCGGTCACCGGGTAGCATTCGATGCCGCCCGCTTGCTGGAAGTACGTGAACTGCGAGACTTCCATGCCGTTGAGCCAGATTTCCCAGCCCAGACCCCAGGCGCCCAGGGTCGGCGACTCCCAGTTGTCTTCGACAAAACGCACGTCGTGGACCAGCGGGTCCAGGCCGACATGCTTGAGCGAACCCAGGTACAACTCCTGGAAGTTGTCCGGGTTCGGCTTGAGAACCACCTGGAACTGATAGTAATGCTGCAGGCGGTTAGGGTTTTCGCCGTAACGGCCATCTGTAGGACGGCGGCTTGGCTGTACGTAGGCTGCGTTCCAGGTTTCCGGGCCTACGGCGCGCAGAAACGTGGCAGTGTGGAAAGTGCCGGCGCCTACTTCCATATCGTAGGGCTGAAGTACCACACAACCTTGCTCGGCCCAGTATTGCTGGAGGGCGAGGATCAAGTCTTGGAAGGTACGCACGGCTGGCGTAGGCTGGCTCACAAAATTCACCTGTACTGGGGCTGCGATTTAAAGAGCGGGAGTATACCCGATTCGGCCGCGCCTCCACCCTTGGGAGCCCTATGGCACGCTGCTTTTGGTGCAACGATGACCCTGTTTACATCGATTATCACGATCTGGAGTGGGGCGTACCGCTGCGCGATGCGCAGAAGCTCTTCGAGTTGCTTTTGCTCGAAGGGTTCCAGGCGGGCCTTTCCTGGATCACCGTTCTGAAGAAACGCCCGCGCTATCGGGAGGTGATGTTCGGGTTTGATGTGCATCGAATTGCGGCCATGACCGACGACGAAATCGAAACGCTGATGCTGGAACCCGGCATCATTCGCAACCGTCTCAAACTGAACGCCGCGCGCCGCAACGCCAGAGCCTGGCTGGCTCTGGACAATCCGGTGGCGTTTCTCTGGTCCTTTGTGGGCGGCCAGCAAAAGGTCAACCACTTCAAGGATCGCAGCGAAGTGCCCGCCATCACGCCAGAGGCCGAAGCCATGAGCAAGGCCCTGAAAAAAGCCGGCTTCACGTTCGTGGGCCCGACCATTTGTTACGCGTACATGCAGTCCAGCGGCATGGTCATGGATCACACCGTTGATTGTGATCGCTACGCGGATTTGGTGCGCTGACGGTTACAATGGCCGCCTTGAGTTTTAGGGAGTGACCTGTGGAAAAGTTTAAAGGCGCGCTGATGGTCGGCGCATTGCGACTGTTTGCCCTGCTGCCATGGCGCGTCGTGCAATGGGTCGGCACCGGTATTGGCTGGCTGATGTGGAAACTGCCCAATCGCTCCCGTGAAGTGGCGCGGATCAATCTGGCCAAGTGTTTCCCTGAAATGGACGCCGTCGAGCGCGAGCGACTGGTCGGGCAGAGTTTGATGAGCATCGGCAAGACCTTGACCGAAAGCGCCTGCGCCTGGATCTGGCCCGCCCAGAAATCCATCGATCTGGTGCGCGAGGTCGAAGGGCTGGACGTGCTCAAGGAGGCGCTGGCGTCCGGCAAGGGCGTCGTCGGTATCACCAGCCACCTGGGCAACTGGGAAGTGCTCAACCACTTCTATTGCAGCCAGTGCAAACCGATCATTTTCTACCGGCCACCGAAGCTCAAGGCCGTGGACGATCTGCTGCGCAAACAGCGCGTGCAACTGGGCAACCGGGTGGCGGCGTCCACCAAGGAAGGCATTCTCAGTGTCATCAAGGAAGTGCGCAAAGGCGGCTCCGTGGGCATCCCGGCTGATCCTGAGCCTGCGGAATCGGCAGGTATCTTTGTGCCGTTCTTCGCCACCATGGCGCTGACCAGCAAATTCGTCCCCAACATGCTGGCGGGCGGCAAAGCGGTCGGCGTGTTCCTGCATGCCATGCGCCTGCCGGATGGCTCGGGCTACAAAGTGGTGCTGGAAGCCGCGCCCGAAGCGATGTACAGCACCGACGCCGAAACCTCGGCCGCCGCCATGAGCAAAGTCGTCGAGAAATACGTGCGGGCGTATCCGAGCCAGTACATGTGGACGATGAAGCGCTTCAAGAAACGTCCGGCCGGGGAACAGCGCTGGTATTGAAAGAGGGGTCAGTTGCATTGGATCTGTTGGAGCGAGGCTTGCCCGCGAAGAACGGTAACGCGGTGCGCCTGACATACCGAGGCGACTGATTCGCGGGCAAGTTGGATCGCCGCCCGCCCGCCCGCTCCAACAACTGTGGGACGTTTTAAAAGAAACTCAACCCCACCTGAAACAGCCGCTCCACATCGCGGATGTATTTTTTATCCACAAGAAACAGGATCACATGGTCGCCGGTGGCGATCACGGTGGCGTCGTGGGCGATGATGACTTCGTCAGCGCGGATGATGGCGCCGATGGTGGTGCCCGACGGTAGCGCAATGTCCTTGATGGCTCTGCCGATCACCTTGCTGGATTTGGCATCGCCATGGGCCACGGCCTCGATGGCTTCAGCCGCACCCCGGCGCAGGGAGTGAACGCTGACGATGTCGCCTCGGCGCACGTGGGTCAGCAAGGTGCCGATGGTCGCCAGTTGCGGGCTTACCGCGATATCGATTTCCCCGCCTTGCACCAGGTCCACGTAAGCCGGGTTGTTGATGATGGTCATCACCTTGCGCGCGCCCATGCGCTTGGCCAGCAACGACGACATGATGTTGGCTTCGTCATCGTTGGTCAGCGCCAGGAACAGGTCGGTGTTGGCGATGTTCTCTTCCATCAACAGGTCGCGGTCCGAGGCGCTGCCTTGCAGGACCACGGTGCTGTCGAGGGTTTCGGACAGGTAGCGGCAGCGCGCCGGGTTCACTTCGATGATCTTGACCTGATAACGGCTTTCGATGGCCTCGGCCAGCCGCTCACCGATGTGGCCGCCGCCCGCAATGACGATGCGTTTGTAGTTGTCGTCCAGACGGCGCATTTCGCTCATGACTGCCCGGATATCGGCCTTGGCAGCAATGAAAAACACTTCGTCGTCAGCTTCGATGACCGTATCGCCCTGGGGCAGAATCGGCCGGTCACGCCGGAAGATCGCCGCCACGCGCATATCGACGTTGGGCATGTGTTCGCGCAATTGACGCAATTGCTGACCCACCAGCGGCCCGCCGTAATACGCCTTCACGGCCACCAGTTGTGCCTTGCCGCCCGCGAAGTCGATGACTTGCAGGGAGCCCGGATATTCAATCAGGCGCTTGATGTAGTTGGTGACCACCTGCTCGGGGCTGATCAACACATCGACGGGGATGGCGTCGTTGTCGAACAGACCGGCACGGGTCAGGTAAGCCGCTTCCCGCACCCGGGCGATTTTGGTCGGGGTGTGGAACAGCGTGTAGGCGACCTGGCAGGCGACCATGTTGGTTTCGTCGCTGCTGGTGACGGCCACCAGCATGTCGGCGTCTTCGGCCCCGGCCTGGCGCAGCACGGTGGGGAACGAGCCTCGGCCCTGCACGGTGCGGATGTCCAGGCGGTCGCCCAGGTCACGCAACCGATCGCCGTCGGTGTCGACCACCGTGATGTCATTGGCTTCACCGGCCAGATGTTCCGCCAGCGTTCCGCCGACTTGTCCTGCGCCGAGGATGATAATTTTCAATCAATTGCTCCTTGAGACGGCGAGTGGGGCTGGCTTGAGCCGGGAAGGGGCCGGTGCATTCGATACATCTGCCACGCCACTGGCGCCGCCTTCCCGGCTAAAGCCGGTCCCACGAAAAGTGACCTTCACGCCGCGATCTTGATCAGTTTGGCGTAATAAAACCCGTCATGCCCACCTTCTTGCGCCAACAACTGGCGTCCGTGGGGTTGTTTGAGACCGGGGGGCGGCTGATCGAGTTGTCCGGCGATATCCAGCTCCCGGGCGCCCGGGGTTCGGGCGAGGAAGGCGTCGATAACGTCGGTATTTTCCATGGGCAGCGTTGAACAGGTGGCATACAAAAGTATGCCGCCCACTTGCAACGTCGGCCACAGCGCGTCGAGCAGCTCACCTTGCAGCGTCGCAAGGGCCGGGATGTCGTCAGCCTGACGCGTCAGCTTGATATCGGGATGGCGGCGAATAACGCCCGTGGCCGAGCACGGGGCATCGAGCAGAATGCGCTGGAACGGCTTGCCGTCCCACCATTGCGCGGTTTCCCGGGCATCGGCGGCGATCAGTTCCGCGCTCAGGCCCAGACGCTCGAGGTTTTCCCGAACGCGAACCAGCCGCTTGGCTTCCAGATCCACGGCGACCACGCCGGCCAGCGCGGGCTGCACTTCCAGCAAATGGCAGGTTTTGCCACCGGGCGCGCAACAGGCGTCGAGCACCCGTTGGCCGGGGGCCAGCTCAAGCAGATCGGCGGCCAGTTGCGCCGCTTCATCCTGCACGCTGATCCAGCCTTCGGCAAAACCCGGCAGGTTGCGCACGTCGCAGGGATCGGTCAGCAAAATGCCGTCCTGACTGAACGTACAAGCGACCGCCTCGATGCCCGCGCGGCGCAGGTGCTCAAGGTATTGATCGCGGCTGTTATGCCGACGATTCACCCGCAGAATCATCGGCGGATGCGCGTTGTTGGCGGCGCAGATGGCTTCCCAGTGGTCCGGC
The DNA here is from genome assembly GCF_049896285.1 of Pseudomonas sp. DWP3-1-2. NCBI lineage: Bacteria > Pseudomonadati > Pseudomonadota > Gammaproteobacteria > Pseudomonadales > Pseudomonadaceae > Pseudomonas > Pseudomonas sp. DWP3-1-2. The sequence continues at coordinate 229,713 of NZ_JAFCTZ010000007.1, forward strand.
CAGGCGGCTTTCAGGGCCTTTTGCAGCCAGCGCGGGTGCGACGTGCGCACCACCGGATCATGTTCCAGCTCGGCCAACAGGGCTTCGCTTTCTCGCTGGGCGCGGCGCAGCACGGCATTGAGCAGCGCCTTGGCCCAGGGTTTTTTCAGTTTGTCGGCGCAACCGACGGTTTCACCGATCGCGGCGTGGGCCGGAATGCGCGTGTAGAGCAGTTGATACAGGCCCACCAACAACAGGGCTTCGACGTCGGCATCCGCCGCTTTAAAAGGCTTTTGCAGCAATTTGGCGGCCAGCGCCGAGAGCCGTGGTTGCCAGCGGGCGGTGCCGAAGGCCAGGTCTTGCGTCAGGCCGCGATCACGAACCTCGACTTTATCCATTTGGGTGGGCAGCGAACTGTTCAATGACGCTTTGCCGCTGAGCACGGCGGCCAGGGCCTTGGCGGCGGCCAGACGCGGGTTCATTGGTCTGCTACCGGTTGACCGAGCACCGTGCCAAGGGCGAATTTTTCCCGGCGACTGTTGAACAGGTCAGCGAAATTCAGCGGCTTGCCGCCGGGCAATTGCAGACGGGTCAAGCGCAAGGCGCCTTCACCGCAGCCCACGATCAGGCCGTCCTTGCTGGCAGCAAGAATCTCGCCCGGCGCGCCCTGCCCTTCAGCGATGCTCGCCTCCAGCACCTTCAAGGCTTCGCCGTTGAGGGTGCTGTGGCAGATCGGCCAGGGGTTGAACGCCCGAACCTGTCGTTCCAGCTCAAGGGCCGGGCGATTCCAGTCGATGCGCGCTTCGTCTTTGTTCAGCTTATGGGCGTAGGTGGCGAGGCTGTCATCCTGGGTTTCGCCGATCAGCGTGCCGTCGGCCAAACCCGCGATGGCTTGCAGAACGGCCGGTGGGCCAAGTTCAGCAAGACGATCATGCAAGGTGCCGCCGGTGTCCTGGGCGGTGATCGGGGTCACGGCCTTGAGCAGCATCGGGCCGGTATCCAGCCCCAGTTCCATGTGCATCACGGTCACGCCGCTTTCTGCATCGCCCGCTTCGACGGCGCGCTGGATCGGCGCCGCACCGCGCCAGCGCGGCAGCAGGGAGGCGTGACTGTTGATGCAACCCAGGCGCGGAATATCCAGCACCACTTGCGGGAGAATCAGCCCATAGGCAACGACCACCAGCAGATCAGGCTTGAGCGCCGCCAGCTCGGCCTGCGCGCTCGCATCACGCAGCGTCGGCGGTTGCAGTACGGGGATGTCATGTTGCAACGCAAGCTGTTTGACCGGACTGGGCATCAGCTTCTGGCCACGACCGGCCGGGCGATCAGGCTGGGTGTAGACGGCGACGATCCGGTAGGGGCTGTCGAGCAAGGCCTTGAGGTGTTCGGCGGCAAATTCGGGGGTGCCGGCGAAGACGATGCGCAGTGGCTCAGTCATGGGCTTCTCGTAGGAAAGGGATTTGGGTGCTGGCTGTGCAGGACTCTGTTGGCGCGAGGCTTGCCCGCGAACGCGACAGTCCAGACAGGTTACAGGTCGCCAGACACACCGCTTTCGCGGGCGAGCCTCGCTCCTACCTGCCTGAACGCATGCCTCAAGCGTTCTGCTTGTGCAGTTTTTCCAGCTTCTTCTTGATCCGGTCGCGCTTGAGGTTAGACAGGTAATCGACGAACAGCTTGCCGTTCAGGTGATCGCACTCATGCTGGATGCACACGGCCAGCAGACCTTCGGCGATTTCCTCGTAAGGGTTGCCGTCCCGATCCAGCGCCTTGATGCGGATTTTCTGGGGGCGGTCGACGTTTTCATAGAAGCCTGGCACCGAAAGGCAGCCTTCCTGATACTGGTCGACTTCGTCGGTCAGGGTTTCGATTTGCGGGTTGATGAAAACCCGTGGCTCGCTGCGGTCTTCGCTCAGGTCCATGACAACGACGCGCTTATGCACGTTGACTTGCGTTGCAGCAAGACCGATGCCTGGCGCTTCGTACATGGTTTCAAACATGTCGTCGACCAACTGGCGAATGCCGTCATCGACCTCGGCCACAGGCTTGGCGATGGTGCGAAGGCGCGAATCGGGAAATTCGAGGATGTTTAAAATAGCCATATACGTAAGAGCTGCACTTGTAGGGTAAAGTCAAAATCGGCTGCCAGGCTTGGAACATCGAAGCGGGGCAACCCGTTTTTGAAACCGAGCCTGATGGGGCTCTATGTTTATGCAAAGCCACATGATAAAGGGATTCACCGTATGAGGAAATCACTACTCGCCCTGCTGCTGTTGGCCTCGACCGGTCTTGTGCAGGCGCAAGTGCAGCTCAGGGAAGGCCATCCCGAGCGTTACACCGTTGTCGTCGGTGACACGCTTTGGGACATTTCCGGGAAATTTCTCAGTCAGCCCTGGAAATGGAAAGAGATCTGGCGCGCCAACCCGCAGATCCAGGATCCTGACCTGATCTATCCCGGCGACTCCTTGTCCCTGGTGTACGTCGACGGGCAGCCGCGCATTGTGCTCAACCGGGGCGAGTCCCGAGGCACCGTCAAACTCTCCCCGCGCGTGCGCAGCACGCCGATAGTCGAGGCCATACCGAGCATTCCGCTGGGCGCGATCAATGCGTTTTTGCTCAGCAACCGCATCGTGGACGACCCGGCGCAGTTCGACGAAGCACCCTACATAGTGGCGGGTAACGCCGAGCGCGTACTCAGTGGCGTCGGCGACCGGATCTATGCCCGTGGCACGTTCGACCCTGCGCACTCGATGTACGGCATCTTTCGCCAAGGCAAGTCGTACATCGATCCCGAGACTCAGGAAGTGCTCGGCATCAACGCCGATAACATCGGCACAGGCGAAATAATTGCGACAGAAGGTGACATCGCAACCCTGATGTTGCGGCGTACCAGTGAGGAAGTTCGCCTGGGTGATCGCTTGTTCACCAGTGAAGAGCGGGCGATCAATTCCAGCTTTTTGCCCAGCGCACCCCAGTCGCCCATCGATGGCCTGATCCTCGACGTGCCTCGCGGTGTCACGCAGATCGGGGTGTTTGACGTGGTCACGCTGGACAAGGGCAAGCGTGACGGTCTCCAGGAAGGCAACGTTCTGGCCATCTTTAAAACCGGGGAGACGGTTCGTGATCGCATCACCGGTGAACAAGTCAAAGTTCCTGACGAACGCTCCGGCTTGCTGATGGTTTTCCGGACTTACGACAAACTCAGCTACGGTCTGGTTTTGCAAGCCAACCGATCTTTGGCGATTATGGACAAGGTTCGAAACCCCTAGCCGTGTGTTGCAGGGTTGATACAAATATTCGTTTCAATCCACTGTTTATCAAATAGTTGTTAACAGAGTTATCCACAGGTTTGCTCACCGCTCAAGGTGCGCTACAGATCAAGGAAGATCTCATGCCGCTGTTCGAAAAAGCTGTCTCTTCGCCCGCTGAACTGGAAGCGCGCCTGCGTTTGCATCGCTTGCCAGAGCTGGGACCCAAGCGTTTTCGTAAGCTGATTGACGCATTCGGTTCCGGCTCCGCAGCCCTGTCTGCGCCCGCCAGTGCGTGGCGTGCGCTGGGGTTGCCTTCGGCCTGTGCCGACGCACGACGGGACCCGACCGTTCGCGATGGAGCCAGCGCTGCATTGGCCTGGCTTGAGCGTCCGGGCCAGCATTTGCTGATGTGGGACGATCTTGATTACCCTGCATTGCTTGCGGAAATTCCCGACCCGCCGCCGTTACTTTTTGTCGCTGGCGACGCCAGTATTCTGGACCGTCCGCAACTGGGCATGGTGGGAAGCCGCCGCGCATCACGACCCGGACTGGACACCGCCGCCGCCTTTGCCCGAAGTTTGGCGGGTGCCGGATTTGTGATTACCAGTGGCCTGGCCCTGGGCATCGACGCGGCTGCGCATCAGGGCGCGCTTGATGTGGGCGGCTCGACAATTGGCGTGCTGGGCACCGGCCTCGAAAAACTTTATCCACAGCGCAATCGCCAGCTGGCGGCGACCATGACGGCTCAAGGCGGCGCGGTTGTTTCCGAGTTCCCGCTGGATGCCGGTCCGGTCGCCAGCAACTTCCCGCGACGTAACCGGATCATCAGCGGTTTGTCGTTGGGTGTACTGGTGGTCGAGGCCAGCGTCGCCAGCGGTTCCCTGATTACCGCCCGGTTGGCGGCTGAGCAAGGCCGGGAGGTGTACGCCATTCCGGGGTCGATTCATCATCCCGGCGCCCGGGGCTGTCATCAGTTGATCCGTGACGGTGCCGTGTTGGTGGAAACGGTCGAGCATATCCTCGAAGCCCTGCGCGGCTGGCAGGTTGAGACACCTTCCAGCGATTCACGGGCTAAAAGACCTGCGCCAGACCATCCGTTGCTTGCGCTGCTCCATGCCGCACCCCAGACCAGCGAAGCGTTGACCGTTTCCAGCGGCTGGGCGCTGCCTGAGGTTCTGGCGGCGTTGACCGAGCTTGAACTGGACGGTCTTGTCACCTGTGAAGCAGGACGATGGTTCGGGCGCGCGCCCTGAGGTTAAACTGCGGGCGGTGTTTATCGGAGATGTTATCAATGGTCAGCAGTTGGCGTGTGCAACAAGCCGCTCGAGAGATTCGCGCCGGTGCGGTGATTGCCTATCCAACCGAGGCGGTTTGGGGCTTGGGATGTGATCCATGGGACGAAGAGGCGGTGTATCGCTTGCTGGCGATCAAGTCGCGTCCTGTGGACAAGGGTTTGATTATGGTCGCCGACAACATTCGTCAGTTCGACTTCCTGTTCGAAGACTTTCCCGAGCTGTGGCTCGACCGCATGGCCAGTACCTGGCCGGGGCCGAACACCTGGCTGGTGCCCCATCAGAACCTGTTGCCCGCCTGGATTACCGGGGAGCACGAAACCGTGGCCCTGCGGGTCAGCGATCACCCGACCGTGCGTGAACTCTGCGCGCTGGTGGGGCCGCTGATCTCCACCTCGGCCAACCCCGCAGGCCGCCCGGCTGCTCGTACGCGGCTTCGTGTCGAGCAGTATTTCCGGGGCCAGATCGATGGCGTGCTGGGCGGCAGCCTGGGCGGCCGCCGAAACCCCAGCGTGATACGCGATATCGCCACCGGGCAGGTGGTTCGCGCGGGATAGCGAATCATGCTCTGTCATTGCGGTAATCGCGACGCACCAGTAGGAGCTCACGAGCACCGCGAGGCAGCGATAGCGGTTTGCCTGACACACCGCTTCGCGGGCGTCGTAACCTCCGTGCGCTCCTACAGGTTCCTTGCGGTAATCGCGACGCACCAGTAGGAGCTCACGAGCACCGCGAGGCAGCGATAGCGGCTTGCCTGACACACCGTTTCGCGGGCGTCGTAACCTCCGTGCGCTCCTACAGGTTCCTTGCGGTAATCGCGACGCACCAGTAGGAGCTCACGAGCACCGCGAGGCAGCGATAGCGGCTTGCCTGACACACCGTTTCGCGGGCGTCGTAACCTCCGTTCT
>NZ_JAFCTZ010000007.1:235145-235384 GCF_049896285.1 Pseudomonas sp. DWP3-1-2
CCGTGCGCTCCTACAGGTTCCTTGCGGTAATCGCGACGCACCAGTAGGAGCTCACGAGCACCGCGAGGCAGCGATAGCGGCTTGCCTGACACACCGTTTCGCGGGCGTCGTAACCTCCGTTGTTGTGGCTCAATATTTATGGACCATGATGTAGGAGTATCAACCTAAGGAAGCATCATGGGATTTCGGGTCGTTACTGCCGAAGAAAAAGCCGAAGCTATTCGTCTGGTCGTTGAGTT
>NZ_JAFCTZ010000008.1:0-215084 GCF_049896285.1 Pseudomonas sp. DWP3-1-2
GCACGGCGAAGAACACCACCTCACCCACGGTGCGCGCAAGACCCAGGTCCTGGCGGACGATTCATTGACCGTTGCAGGCAACCAGCACATCAGCGCGGCGAATCATCTGGTGAGTGCGGTGGGGCAGGTCCACCTGTGCGCGAAAATGCACGTCGTCATTGATGCTGGCCTGACCGCGACCCTCAAGGCGGGCGGGCAGTGGATCAGCATCACCCCGGCCGGAATTTTCAGCAGCGTGCCAATCCTGCCGGGTGGCATGCCCACGCCGGGTATGCCTGCGGTGCCGGGGTTGCCCATGGCTTTGGTGCAACAAACACCGTCTTCCGGCTTCGCCTCTTCACCGCTCATTGCTGAAGGCAGCAGCGAGGCCTTGCCTGCGTTGCTGGTGGGGGACGTTCCGGTTGTCGAGCTATGCCAGAAACCCCCAGGCAAGACGCCCATGGAGTGCCCGTTGCAAAACTGTCCCTGCGCACGCGCATTGGGTGCGGGAGGTGGCGAATGAGTGCGTGGATATTGCTGGAGCGTACAGGCGTTTTACTGCCCAATCTTTATCGTCACATTGAACTTCCCGAAATAGCACGGCTGTTCGATTCGACCCGGCTTGCAGCCTTTGACGAGCAGAGCCCTTTGTTGGTCAAGCACGCTGGCTCAAAGCTTGTATCCGCAATTCAGCAGGCTCCGCTGCAGTGGCCGGGAGTCATTTTGCACAGCGAGCATGGCCGGGCAGCGGTACTGGCTCATCTACGCCAGATCCTGTTCGTCAACTTCGAGCAGACCCGTCAAGGCGTGCTGCGTTATTCCAATACCTCCACCGCGAGTTATTTCTTCCCGGCCTGTTCAGCCACCGAACTGAAGTTCTGGTTGGGGCCGCTGAATCACCTGAGTTGGTATGGCGGCACCTGGCGGGATAAGGCAACCGGACAACTGCGCTGGCACGAGATCGAAAACGCAGCCGCCAACGATTGGGCTGAGCCGACATTCGCCCACCTGCCAACGCTGAGCAGCACTCAGCAACAAGCGCTGGAGCGCCAGCAAAAGGAACATTTCCTTTATCAATGGTGGCTCAAACACCCGCAGGTGGAGTTCGCCCACGGCTGGGACTGGCTGAGCGAGGGCATGGACTTGCACTTCACCCAGCCCGCGACCCTGAACGGCTATCTGGCGTTGCGTTCGCGCTATCCAACACACCCTCTCCCGGGTTCCTTGCCGCAAGGCACCGAGGCGCAGCGCCTTGAGCAGTTGCAATCGCACCTGCAACAACTTTCCACCGGACAGGAGTCCTGACATGCCCTCTACCGTAGGTGCCCTGAGCCGTGGGCCGTGCTGCGAAGTCAATAAACTCATCGTCCAGGTGGTGGGCACGGATCACCCCCCGACGCAGCGGTTGGCGTTCTACGACAAACACAGCAACAGGCGACAGGACACCGCGACCGCTCAGGGATGCCCCGAAACCGTGACCGCCTTCATGTGTGCGCCCAGCACACTGCACGTATGGGACTGGACCGGCGAGCCTGAGCATCGCCTCATGCTGGAGGTGGAGGCAGAGCAGGGCAGGCCGATTCTGTTGCCGCTGCCCGAGACTCGCATCACACCACGACAACTGGATCAGCAGTGGGATCAGATCGTTCCGGTGCTGCCCTTTGTCGCGCTGCCCGGCGTGAATAGCGCTCACGATCACGGCACGCCCGTCCTGTGCCGTGCCGGTTTCATCTATGTCTTTATCGACGGTCAGTTGTGGCGCGAACTGGAGGTCCGGGTGACCGATGCACGGACCACCTATCACGACATAGAACTGGAGAGGTTTCGGGTCGGCAAGGCGTACGCCGAAGAGTCGCGCCTCCCTACCGGCAAGGCGCTGGACGATATCTGGCTGCCATCCAGCTGGAATGACCGGCCGGTAGACGTTCAGATCTGCTTTAGTGAAGTTCAGCTGAACGCCCCTCGCTTACAGCGTCTGGAAAGCGATGCGGCCATGCGCCGTCAACGGTGTCAAAACCCGGACCTGCGGGTGTCTGTCGAACGCTCCAAAAAGACCTTTGCCAACAAACCCGATGGCATGGCCATGCTCGAGGCCTTCAGTGCTTTCGACATGTATGACTCACACAACCCGATGGACGCCACCAGGGCCCATGTCACCTGGTTGAATCTCGGCAAAGCTGCTTTCCCGCTGTCGGTACCGGCACCGCAACGGGCCCGGCAACCCGGTTTTGAATGGATGCTTGATCAGCCGGCAGGTTACTTGTGTGATCTGGGCGGGGAGTTTCTGGCGAACGCTTTCGCCGCTGCAAAGGCTCATGTTCGCAAGTGCGAAACAGGCACTGCACCTTATGTTGTGGCGCGTCTGGAAACGGGAGCCTGGGCGCAGTGCCTTGAATACGTTGTTGATCCAGACAATCAAAGCGAGCCGCGGCTGTGGGAGTCTCAACCGCCTGCTGCTGATGTGCTGGAAATCGCCCGGTCACGCTCACTTTACGGCGTGATGCTGCACGATACCCAGTACCGCTTGCGGCATCTCAATACCCGAATTCAGGAACAACGCTACCTGCTGGAACTGTGCGGCCAGCGGGCGCAACGCTACCCCCATCACGGCAGTGCCTTGCTGGTGCAGCAGTTTATCGTTCCGCAAACCATTGGCGGCAAGACAAACCCGATGCATCAAAAGCTCGACGTGCTGACCGAGAAAGGTCGGCTGGACATCAATCGCTTCACTGCCAGCAGCGAGTGCGCCCAGCTGTGGCGACAGATGGAAATGAGCCAGTCATTGCTCAGCGAATGCCTGCAACTGCGCCACACCGAGCAATGCCTGGTCGATCACCTGAGTCTGGATGAGTTCAAATACGCGGCGGCTTTCCATTTCCTCAGTCAACTGTTCACCACCCTGGTGCAGGGGCCGGCAACCTGCGACCCTTTGGCCGCCAGTGGCGACATCTCCGACGCCATGACGAGCCTGAGCCTTTACAGCCCCGAGGCCAGCGTCGGTCAGCAGTGGTTCTCCAGGGTCGTCAATGATCCGCAGCATCCGCTACATCGCATGCTCTGGCCGGATACGGAGCAACAGGATCTGGACGCGCCTTATCAACCGCCAGCCAGCCCCGATGTTAACGAAGGAGATGGCCTGTTCCGGGCGACGGAGCTGGCCAGGACCGAACAGGACGCCGTTTTTCCTGCCGCTGCCTATTCCACGATTGATGCGGTGTTTCTGGCAAGTTTGCTCGAAAAGGGGGCCCTGACAAGTACGCTGACAATCGGCGGGAAGGCGGGCACGGCGGCCATGGTCGCCGCCAATGAAAACCTGCAAGGCGCCATTGAGGCCGCTGAGCGGGCCGTGCATGGCGCGCAGCATATTGCGCTTCAAGGACCCACCGCGAAAGCGTGGCGTTTGAGCGAAGCACTGCAACGTCGCAGTCTCGCCCAACTGCGCGCCATACTGCCGCAGACGTTTGGCGACATGCACTTTCTGTCTCGAGCCGATGCCCAGAAAAAGAACTACTACGTGTTCGGTCTGGACGACATGCCCCGGCACGTCGGGCGTTCAGCTCAGGTCTACGGGGTGTATCGCGATCGACACGGCGTCATGAAAACCCCCGCTGAATCCTATGGCTACACCCGCCCACCCCCGGACTTACCGCCTGAGCGAATCGTCCTCGGCATCCCCCGAAACCACCGTACTGTCATGGCGGTCAGTCGGGTCAACCAACGGTTCAATGAGGCCTGGCATCAAGAAGTGGCCATGCGTGCGGCGGACAGCACTGAAAAGCTCACTGGATTGGAAAACGCAATCAAGCTGCGGGACTCATTGCGAGACAGTAAGGTTTTTTGGGGGCTGGATTCGGTGCCGATTGCCGGAATTATTGTGGCGTTGGAGGTTATTAATCTGTTGAACGAGTTGGAGAACTCGGGACAGTACACGCGAGAAAAATCTAAGGATAGAGTAGAGGCAGGTTTGTATGGAGCGGGCCTCGATTTAGTAATCGCGATGGAAGCGCTAACGGTCAAGATTGCGGGCACTAAATCGATTTTGGCTGCTGGTCGCAAAACGATATTTACCATTCCCGAAGCATTCGCAGAGCGAACGCTAGGTCCAATTAGTGAGCATTTTATTAAGGAGTACAGCACTCGATTATTCGGCCAGATTATCGCTGGTTCGACCTTCGTTGGGCTAAACCTCTACGACGCTTGGTATACCTACAAATGGAGCGATGACGCTTATATCGGTCATTTGATAATGGCATCCGGGGGCTTGGTTGGTACCTTGAGCAGTTTTACTATTAGTGGCGGCAGTACATTTCTAGGGTTGGGGCCTGCTGGCTGGGCCTCGCTGCTTCTGATAGTCACTGGCGCTGGAGTGGCGTATTGGCTAAGCAGCAAACCCATCGAGGACTGGTTAAAAAAGGGGCCGTTTGGAGATGATCCACACAATGCCGCGCCACACCTGCAAGAGCCAGAAATTGCCTTCTACTACTTGGTCAGCCAGTTCGCAAATATCCGTATTGGCATTGATCGCAATCCGGAATATGTGCCAGACGGCATGCTCGATTTTCGCGCTACAGTGCCTTTTGAGGTGCGTGATGCCAATACCCGGATTCGAATTGAAAGCAATATACCCGGGTTAGTGAGAACCTTTGTGGGTGTATCTGTATCTTTCGTCCTGAACAGAACGGAGAGTTTTTACGACGGCTATAGCGGGCAAACGCATGAGAGTACTTCTCTAACGCCTGTTCAACCCATCGCTCATCGAGTGTGGCCGAACGTATTGGAGTTGTTTCTTAAAACGCCGCCCTCTTACGATTCTGAACCGGCAGCAAATCTCCCGGCCATCTATTACCACTGGCAGGTTCGCGCTCAGCTTTCGCTGTATGACGGTCATCGCACCTGGGTCTTTCCGGCACCTCCACCCAAGGATCCGACACCGTTTGGACCGACCTATGCCAAACCGGATTTCAAAAACATCGGGAATTTGTTCTGGGCCGATGAAGACAAGAACGGTATGAGCAATACGAAATGAACGCTGAAAAGGAGGTTTACTATGCAGCCACATCTTATCGCTCGGACCGCATTCCCAATCAGTTGCCTTCCACTGAGCGTTCCTGGCTAAAGCGTTTTGGTAAAAAACGCTTGCCGTGGGGGCAGCCGCAAAACGTTGCACCGGATGATTTTTTGCGTGAGCGTGCACCGGAGAAATTGCGTTTTCAGGAGGGGATGCGAGTAGAACGTGAGGGTAAACTTGCGTTAGGGACGTACGTCCCCGCACCTTACGAACATGTAGATTTTCATGATCGCCATGACCATGAACGGTTCAGGTTTTCACTATGGTCAACTCGATCACAATTTTGGATTTATCTCACCATGTTTGGCAAAGGATTCTTTCTGGTCGGAATACTTCCCGCGCTATTTACCTGGTTTGCACGATTATATAGGTCTGATAAGTCATGGGCGTACGAAACTGTTGATATTTTCCAAGGTTTTTTTTCATGGATATTGGGTATACCTCTTATCTGTTGGGCAATAGGTTCCCTCGTCATCCACAAATTCCCCAAACTCTGGGTCAAACCCTCCCGAGGCCCCATCTGGGAATTCAATCGCCGCACCGGTCTGGTCACGCTGTTCGATTACAACAACAACGGTGAATACAAAAAGAACGGCACCATCGGTGAATTGACTGCGCCGTTCTATGAATTTGATGCCTATCTCGAATCAGGGCCGGACAGGCAGGGTTCGATGAATCATGTGTTGTGCCTTGCCCATCGTTATCGGGACATCGTGATCAATTTCTCGTCGTTGGTAAACGTCGACACCCGTTGGCAGATGCCTTGCGCGTTGTGGGACTTCCTGCAGAACTACATGGACACCAGCCGGCCGCTGCCGGATTTGCCGCGCTATGAAGAGTTCCGGCACCTCGATCCCACCACCGCCGCCCACGACCTGAAAACCGGCCGTAATCCGCGCTTCTGGATCGACATGGACGACGAAACCTACAAACAGCAACTGAGCCAGTTGCTGGATAACATCGACAACATCGACACCTTCCAGCGCCCGCACCTGATGGCGCGGCATGTGCGGTATGTGGATTGAAATGATGAGTTTTAACGACAGCAGCACGCCTTATTACACAACCACATCTTATCGCCCGGATCGCATTCCCAATCAGTTGCCTTCCACTGAGCGTTCCTGGCTAAAGCGTTTTGGTAAAAAACGCTTGCCGTGGGGCAGAGCAAAAGAAGTTGCACCTGACGCGTTTATGCGGCGACGCTCGCCAAGTAACCTGCGGTTTCGCGAGCAAATGCGAAAAGAGCGTGAGGAAAAAAAAGCGGATGGAACCTTTGTTCCGGCGCCTTATGAACATGTAGATTTTCATGGTCGTCATGACCATGAACGGTTCAGGTTTTCACTATGGTCAACTCGATCACAATTTTGGATTTACCTCGCCATGTTTGGCAAAGGATCCTTTCTGGTCGGAATACTTCCAGCGTTATTTACCTGGTTTGCGCGATTATATAGGTCTGATAAGTCATGGGCGTACGAAACTATTGATATTTTTCAAGGTTTTTTCTCATGGATATTGGGTATACCTCTTATCTGTTGGGCAATAGGTTCCCTCGTCATCCACAAATTCCCCAAACTCTGGGTCAAACCCTCCCGAGGCCCCATCTGGGAACTCAATCGTCGCACCGGTCTGGTCACGCTGTTCGATTACAACAACGGTGAATACAAAAAGAACGGCACCATCGGAGAGCTAACTGCGCCGTTCTATGAATTTGATGCCTATCTCGAATCCGGGCCGGACAGGCAGGGTTCGATGAATCATGTGTTGTGCATTGCCCATCGTTATCGGGACATCGTGATCAATTTCTCGTCGTTGGTAAACGTCGACACCCGTTGGCAGATGCCCTGCGCGTTGTGGGATTTCCTGCAGAACTACATGGACACCAGCCGCCCGCTGCCAGATTTGCCGCGCTATGAAGAGTTTCGCCATCTAGACCCGACCACCGCGGCCCACGACCTGAAAACCGGGCGTAACCCGCGTTACTGGATCGACATGGACGACGAAACCTACAAACAGCAGCTAAACCAGTTGCTGGATAACATCGACAATATCGACACCTTCCAGCGCCCGAACCTGATGGCGCGGCATGTGCGATATGTGGATTGAAATGATGAGTCTAAGAAATCTTCGCTTAATTGAACGATGGGGGCGGTTTGAAGATATTCACAGTTCTGTGGGTCTATTTTTGCTATTTATCGCTATCAGCGCAGTGTTTTTCTGGGTTGCGGGTGAGCCTTGTCAAGGCGCTTTCTATTAGGGTCAGCTAGAACTGGAAGCGGCGAGTTACGATATTCGGGCTTTACCCAATCCCCGAATTTAAATGTAGGTCTGATGCGACTGCTGCGCGCCGAGCAAAACGGTGCTCCCCTCCAGAACCAATCCCCATGCGTTGAAAGGCAAGGCAGCGGGGCGCCCGTGGATGATCAGCCATTGAAAAATGCAGCGGGCGCGCAAGGCTAAATGCGACGTCTTGGCCCCGCGCCTCTCATGACAATCGACGTCAGGTCGTGGGTGCCTGTATTGGCACGCGGCCATAGATATCGGTGAACCGTACGATGTCGTCTTCGCCCAGGTATTCGCCGCTTTGCACTTCGATCATCACCAGGTCGATCACGCCCGGGTTGACCAGACGATGGGTATGGCCTGGTTTTATGAAGGTCGATTCATTGGTGTCGAGCATGAACTCGGCGTCGTTATTGGTGACCTTGGCCATGCCGCTGACGACAATCCAGTGCTCGCTGCGATGGTGATGCATCTGCAAGGACAGTGAAGCTTGCGGGCGAACCACGATGCGTTTGATTTTGAAGCGTTTGCCTTCTTCAAGGACGGTGTAGGTGCCCCACGGACGGGTGACGGTGCGATGCAGACGATAGGCGTCGTGGCCCTGACGCTTGAGCTCCTGAGCAATGATTTTCACTTCCTGGCTGCGCTTGCCGTCGGCGATCAGCAGCGCATCCGGGGTGTCAATGACGATCAAATCATCCAGCCCGATCCCCCCCACCAGACGGGTGGGTGAGTCGATGTAACAGTTGGTCACGTCATGCAGCACCGTCTGACCGTTGCACTGGTTACCCAGCCGGTCGGCCGGCGTGAGTTCGCGCAACGCCTGCCAGGACCCGATATCGCTCCACCCCAATTGGCAGGGAATGACTGCAACCTTGTCAGAGCGCTCCATCAGCGCGTAGTCGATGGAAATGTCCGGCGCAAGGGCAAAGGTAGAGCTGTCCAGCTCCAGTTGCAGCTCATTGTTGCCTTCTTTGCTGGAACTCTGCTCCAGACAGGCTGCGACTGCGGCCAGTACCTGCGGTGCATGTTCTTCGAGTTCCCGCAGCAGTGTGTCGGCGCGCATGCAGAACATGCCGGCGTTCCATAAATGCAGGCCGCCGTCCAGATAGTGCTGGGCCGTGGCGGCATCCGGTTTTTCAACAAAACGGGCGACCTGATAGCCGTGGTCATTCAACGCCTGGCCTTTTTCGATGTAACCAAAGCCGGTTTCGACCTTGTCCGGCAAGATGCCGAAGGTCACCAGCCAGCCTTGATCGGCCAGTTCTCGTGCCCGCTGGACCGCTGCGGAAAAGGCCGCTACATCGGCAATCAAGTGATCGGCCGGCAGAATCAACAGTTGGGCGTCTGCGCCGTACAGTCGGGCGACATGCAACGCCGCGGCAGCCACCGCCGGTGCCGTATTGCGCCCGAAGGGTTCAAGAACGAAGTCCAGCTTGACGCGGTTTTTGTTCAGTTGCCGATAGTCATCCACCGTTCGGAAATACACTTCTCGATTGGTGACGGTCAGCAATCGATCGACATCCGGCAGCCCGACGGCCCGCATGAAGGTTTTTTGAAGCAGGCTTTCGCCATCCGGAAGACGCATGAACGGCTTGGGCATGGCCTCCCGGGAGACCGGCCAGAGCCGGGTGCCGGCGCCGCCGGCGATGATGCAAGGGATGAGGGTGCTCATCAATAGGCCTCACAAGTGAACGCATTGCAGGGACAGTGCGCGATAAAGGTTAATGTGGAGCCCGGCAGACCCGTTTTTATCAGGCTCAACAAAGAATTCCGTGCGCTGATGTATTCAGTAACGTTGGTGCGTCAATAAAGTGTTCAAATTATGGATATCAAAAAATATAGTCAGCTTTTTGGCTTTTGCGCGTTATGGGCGGTAGCCATTTGTCGGATTCAGACGCCGTCTGCGGTTGCCTCTGTATCAATGAAATACCAGGGGGATTGGGGTAATGGCGCTGGAGTGGCAGACAGAAATGTTCTGCAATCGGCAAAATATCCAAAGAAGAAAAGGTCTTTCTTCGTCGAACGAGGTCAACATCTTGCGCATTGGACCCAGAGGGGAGGGAGCATTAATGACAGGTCACAGAGCAATTTTAATCCTGCATGGCAAGCAGGCACTCAACGAAGACGTGCGCTCGGCCGTTGCGCAAAAGCGTGACGAGGGTTGGCAGATTGATGTGCGCCTCACCTGGGAAGGCGGCGACGCGCAACGGTTGGTCACTGAGGCATTGGCTGCAGGACACACTCAAGTCATTGCTGGCGGCGGTGACGGCACATTGCGGGACATTGCCGAGGCGCTGGCATTGGCTGAAACCGACGCCGAACTCACGATCATGCCGCTGGGCACCGCCAACGATTTTGCGCGGGCGGCGGGTGTGCCACTGGAGCCCAAGGAGGCGCTTGATCTATTGGACGTGCCTGCACGCCCGATTGATTTGGGGGAGGTCGATGGCAGAGTGTTTCTCAATATGGCGACCGGCGGTTTCGGCAGCCAGGTGACGGCCAACACGTCAGAAGACTTGAAGAAAGTCCTGGGCGGTGCGGCTTATCTGTTCACGGGCCTGACGCGCTTCAGTGAGTTGAGTACCGCTTATGGCGAGTTGAATGGTCCGGATTTTCATTGGCGTGGCGACTTGCTGGCACTGGGCATTGGCAATGGCCGACAAGCCGGTGGCGGGCATTTGCTGTGTCCGACCGCCTTCGCGGATGACGGCTTGCTCGACATCAGCATCCTGCCTGCGCCCCAGGAACTGGTCAGTACGCTCAGAGGGCTGCTGGAAGGCGGTTTGGGTATCGACAATATGTTCATCCGGGCGCGCTTGCCCTGGGTGGAGCTGAAGTCGGCGCAAGGGCTGGATATCAATCTGGACGGTGAGCCTCTGAAAGGGGAAAACCTGCGATTTTCGGCGCGTCCCGGAGCGCTCCATGTGCATCTACCCGCTCACTCGGAGCTGTTCACGGCAAACCACACAATCAGTCGTCCTGACTGATTTCCTGCTTGAACAGAGGCCAACGCACGTTAATGGCTAATGCTGCGTTCGCCACTGTTGGCTGGCCTTGAAGGTTGGCCTCCATTGGCCAGGGTGCCGACTCCCATGGCAGAGGCGAAATCTTCTACTAATGTGCGCTGCTCGCTATCGTCGAGCAATAGCAGTCCATTGCTCGGATCTATCAACTCAAGTTGCCAGGCAAGCAACGCGAAGCAGTCTTGAAGGACCTGCAAAGAGTTGCCGGGCAAAAGCGTATCGCGCAAGGCCGTGTCCAGGACCGCGAGCAATTGCCGGGTAAAATTCGCGATGCATTCCACCGAAGCGGTGTCGGCGAGATTGCCCAGTTTGTGCAAGCTGTCCATCAGGCATTCAACGGCGTCCTGATCGTTGTCGATCAATCCCAGGTGTGACAGGCATTCTTGCGAACGGCTCAGGAGCGCCTGGGATTCGCTGAAAAAATCGGGATGTCGGTCTTTCCATTCAAGGCCGTTCAGCATACTGGCTCTCCACGTTTCATGGCTGGCGACTGTCTCTCGCTTTCGGCGTGAGGCTGCCAGTTAAAGTGGATTTTGAATGGAAGTCTGTAGGCTTATTCTGAAAATTTCAAAATGCGGGGCAGGCAAGGGGGCTGCTTTCTTCAGGGCGCGAAAAACCGCTATCGGATAGTGCTAATGTGACATCATGCTACTGGCATGTCATTGCGATTAAGGTCTTGCTCACCTCCGCCGATAACAGGTTTAGCGGACTCACTGTGACCCACGCTTCTGGAGCTATACATGGCTGGCATTCTCGACTCGGTAGATCAACGCACACAGCTGGTGGGCGAGAACCGCCTGGAAATTCTCATGTTTCGCCTGGCGGGCCGACAGTTATTCGCCATTAACGTGTTCAAGGTCCAGGAAGTGTTGCAGTTGCCCAAGCTGACCCTGATGCCTCAGCGCCATGCGTTCGTCTGTGGCGTGGTCAACCTGCGCGGCCAGACATTGCCGGTGATCGATCTTTCCCAGGCCATCGGCATGCGTCCGTTGGTACCGGGGCCCGCCAGCACGATCATCGTCACTGAATACAATCGCTCGGTTCAGGCATTTCTGGTCGGTGGCGTAGACCGCATCGTCAACATGAACTGGGAGGCCATCCTGCCGCCGCCGACCAGCGCCGGACGCCAGCATTACCTCACGGCGATCAGCAAGGTCGATGACCAGCTGGTGGAAATCATCGACGTCGAAAAAGTCCTGGCCGAGATCGTGCCTTACAACGCGAAAGTGTCCCGGGAGAAGCTCGAAGATCCGATTCTTGAGCGCGCCCGTGGCCGGGAAATTCTGCTGGTCGATGACTCCAAGGTGGCGCTCAGTCAACTGCGCGACACCCTGTCCCAACTGGGCGTGAAGCTGCATGTGGCCAGCGACGGCCTCAAAGCGTTGAACATGCTCAAGGCTTGGGCCGACAGCGGCGAGGTGATGACCGACAAACTGCTGATGATCTTTACCGATGCCGAGATGCCGGAAATGGACGGCTATCGTCTGACCACTGAGATTCGCAATGACCCTCGACTGCGCGAGTTGTATGTCGTGCTGCACACGTCCCTTTCGGGCAGCTTCAACGAATCCATGGTGAAAAAGGTCGGCTGTGACAATTTCCTGTCCAAGTTTCAGCCGGACAAGCTGGTGGATGTCGTGCGCGAACGACTGACCATGCTCCACGGCTGATTCTGGTCTGCCTGAGTCTGGGTCGAGAAAGATCCACGCAGGCCGTTTTAAGATGCCGGGTCTCTTGCAGGTCGTATAAGCTGGTGGCTTCGAGAGCCTTCGCTTATCACCTGCCAGACAAGGATCAAGTCATGCTGCATCTCAGCGCCCTTTATCAATTCCCCCTCAAATCCTGCAAGGCCCAGGTGCTGCGGCAAGCGTCGTTTGACGAACTGGGGATGGCGGGGGATCGACGCTGGATGCTGGTGGAAGAGAGCAGCGGTCGCTTTCTGACCCAGCGCGCCTTGCCCCACATGTCGCAGCTTTCAGTGCTCTGGAACGCCAGCGGCGGCGTCACCTTGTCGGCGCCTGGTTATGCCCCCCTCGATGTCCCGCTGCCCGAAAATACTGAGGCCGTTTTGCGCGGTGTCACGCTTTGGCGCGATACCTTGCGCGTGCCGGACGCAGGTGACGAGGCGGCTCGGTGGGTCAGCGAGTTCATCGGTAAAGCGGTCCGAATGGTGTATGTGCCTGCCGATCGCGCCCGGTGGCTGCCCAGCGGCTACGGCACGATCGATGACAAAGTCGGCTTTGCCGACGGCTTTCCACTGCTGTTGATTGGCCAGGCGTCTCTGGACGATTTGTCCGCCCGAATCGGCCGCCCGCAAGAGATGCTGCGATTTCGCCCGAACCTTGTTATCGAGGGCGCTGAAGCCTTTGCGGAAGATGGCTGGAAACGCATTCGAATCGGCGACATCGAATTCCGCCTGCTCAAAGGCTGCACCCGGTGCATTCTCACCACCATCGACCCGGCCACCGGAGAACGCAACGCCGACCGCGAACCCTTGACCACGCTCAAAACGTATCGCGAGCGTGAAGGGGACGTGTGGTTTGGTCAGAACATGGTCAGCGATGGGCGTGGGGTGATTGAGGTGGGTATGCCAGTGGAAGTGTTGGAGTGACAGGCTCAGTCCCCGATTTCTGAATGGAGAAAGGGCCCGTTGGAGCGAGGTTTGCCTGCGAATCAGGCGCCTCGGTGTGCCAGTCCTACCGCGTTATCCTTCTTCGTGGGCAAGCTTCCAACAGGGTCGTTCACTCACAAGTCATCGAAAAACCGTTCGTGCCAATCCACTAGCGGCTGTGGCGAATTGAGTTTTTGTCCGTAGATCACCGAATAAGACAACACGTTCTGCACATACTGACGGGTTTCATCGAACGGGATACTCTCTACCCATACGTCGAAGGCCAGATGGTTGGCACCCTTGAGCCACTGACGAACGCGGCCGGCACCTGCGTTGTACGCCGCCGAAGCCAGCACTCGATTACCGTTGAACTGGCTGTGCACCTGGCTCAGGTACGCCGCGCCCAGCTGAATGTTGGTGTCCGGGTCCAGCACTTGCTGTGGCGAAGCCAGCGGAATACTGAATTTGCGCGCCGTTTCCTTCGCTGTGGCAGGCATCAGTTGCATCAGGCCACTGGCGCCGACGCCTGAACGTGCGTCATCCATGAACGCGCTTTCCTGGCGCGTAATGGCGAACACCCAGCTCGAATGCAGTCCGCGAA
This sequence comes from Pseudomonas sp. DWP3-1-2, assembly GCF_049896285.1. Taxonomy (NCBI): domain Bacteria; kingdom Pseudomonadati; phylum Pseudomonadota; class Gammaproteobacteria; order Pseudomonadales; family Pseudomonadaceae; genus Pseudomonas; species Pseudomonas sp. DWP3-1-2. The sequence goes on from NZ_JAFCTZ010000008.1 coordinate 13,566, forward strand.
CCTGGGCCTCGCGCACCAGTGTCTCGCGGTGGGCCATGGGGAAGCGGATATCAAGGTCGTCCCAATACTTGGCCTGACTGATCGTGCGAATGGCCGGGAAATACCACTTCAGGTCGTAAGCCAGTTTTGCCTGAGCAACCATTTCATCACGGTCGAACGAGCGGCTGACGTGATACCACTCACGACGACCGTCGACAATTTGCCCGCGGGCATGAAACTCCAGCGCCCTGCGTACGCCGGGTGTGTTACGCACTTTGGTGATGAGCGCCTGGCTGAGCAGCAGTGGCTTGTTATTGAGATGGTAGGCGCTCTGCGTCCGGTCAGCCGCAAGGAAACCGTAGAAATCGCGCTCTTTCGACACGCCTTTGTAAAGTCCGGCAATCAACGGGCTGCCAGGCTGGGCGAGCTCCAGAGAGCGGGCTTCCCAATAACGCCAGCGATTGGTATCAGCCAGATCCTTGGGAAGACGGCGGGTCAGCTCGTAGGCGTCTTCCCAGCGGCCAAGACGCAGCAGCAAGCGCAGACGCCATTCAGTCACGGTGTTGTCACGCAGCTCAGGGTCGTATTTGGTCATGACCTCCAGCGCGCGGCCGTCATAACGGCGGGCAAGGGTCAAGCCGATTGCCTTGGCAATCTCCACTTGCTCTTCACGGGAGAAGTGCATGGTGGTGGCGTAGCCGTCGAGCATTTCCAGGGCTTGCTGCGGGTCTTTTTTCGCGAGCCGCCGCAGCCCCAGTCCGACCACATCGGACATGGCCTCATCGACCGGTGCGAACTGGCCTGGGTTGTTGAGCATTTCCGGCTTGTTGGCAACGGCGAGCAGCAATTTGCCTTGGGGGGCAAGGCTGTTGAGGCTGTTGACCAGCGTGGTGGCCAGACTGGTATTGCCTGCGGTCGCCGCCAGTTTGGCGCGTTGCCAGCGTTTCTGTTCCGGCAACTGACCGTCAGCCGCCCATTGCGCGAAGAAGCCGTCGCAGGCTTGCGGCAGGGTCTTGCCGGTCATCCACAGTTTTTCAGCGTTGGCATAACCCTCTGCTTTTTTGCCGTGGCCCAGCAAATACTGGCCATACAGGCAGTCGAGCTCGACGAAGTTCATCTTCGGGTCGTAGTACTTGACGAAGGGCTGCCAGTCGCCACGCTCGGCCAGCCAGCGCAGCCACTTCAATTTCATCCAGTTGGCCTGGGGCAAATCGCCGTGCTCGGCCAGAAATTTTTCGATTTCCGGGTTACTGGCCGTTTTGAGACGGGCGGTCAGCTCGTCATAAGCCAGATACGGTTCCAGCGGATAGTCGGCCAGGGCAGAGGCATACATCCGGTAAGGCCCCGTGTCGCCCTTGGCCAATGCGCGCTTGGCCTCATCGTAATATTGGCGTTGCTGACCAAGATCTGCGGCGTAAGCGTTCTGGGCCACTGTGGCCGAGAGGATGAGGCAGGAAAAAAGACCAAACAAGCGACTGCGCATGAGACTTCCGAGCAGATGAATCGTGAAAAGTGACACTAGCTTAGCCTTTTGCCAGCTCCGGGTGAAAGCACTCCCGATGCGCCTGTCGCACTTGGACATAAATGAACGCTATATAAGAAGGCGCTGACTTGGACGGTCCCCGGCGGGTCGTCACTGAAAGCCGACATAGGCCCGTTATCTCAGGTAGAATGCGCCCCCAGTTTTTGGAGAAGCTCATGACCCTGCTCAAATTCACCGATGTGTCCCTTGCTTTCGGCGCCATGCCGTTGTTGGACAAGGTGTCCTGGCAAATTGCCCGTGGTGAGCGGGTGTGCATCATCGGCCGAAACGGTACCGGCAAATCCAGCATGCTCAAGCTGGTCAAAGGCGTGCAGAAGCCCGATGACGGTGCTGTCTGGCGTGCGCCGGGCCTCAAGATAGGCGAACTGCCCCAGGAATTGCCGGTGGCCGACGAGCGGACTGTGTTCGACGTTGTTGCCGAAGGCCTGGATGGCGTGGGCGCCTTGCTTGCCCAATACCATCATCTGGCACAGAACTGCGTGACCGAGGAAGACCTCGACAAGCTGATGCACGTGCAGCAAGACCTCGAAGCCCGTGACGGCTGGCGTCTGCAGCAGTTGGTGGACAGCACCTTGAGCCGCTTGCAGTTGCCGGCCGACAAGACCCTGGCCGAGTTGTCCGGCGGCTGGCGTCGCCGTGTGCTGCTGGCTCAGGCTCTGGTTTCCGAGCCGGACCTGCTGCTGCTCGACGAGCCCACCAACCACCTGGATATCGGTGCCATCGCCTGGCTCGAAGAAGCCCTGATGGGTTTTCAAGGCGCAGTGCTGTTTATCACGCACGACCGTTCTTTCCTGCAGAATCTGGCGACCCGTATTCTCGAACTGGATCGCGGCGGCCTGATCGACTGGAACGGCGATTACGCCAGCTTCCTGGTCCACAAGGAAGCCATGCTGGCGGCGGAAGAAACCGCCAATGCGCTGTTCGACAAGCGTCTGGCCCAGGAAGAAGTCTGGATTCGCCAGGGCATCAAAGCCCGTCGCACCCGTAACGAAGGTCGTGTGCGTGCCCTTAAAGAGTTGCGCGTAGAGCGCAGCGAGCGCCGTGAACGCACCGGCAAGGCCAACATCCAGCTTGATACGGCCGACAAATCCGGTAAGCAGGTCATGGTCCTGGATAACGTCAGCTTCGCTCACCCGGGCGGCCCGATGCTCATCAAGGATTTCTCCATGGTGCTGCAGCGCGAAGACCGTATCGGTCTGTTGGGCGCCAACGGTACCGGCAAGACCACCTTGCTCAAGCTGATGCTGGATAACCTGCAACCGACCAACGGTTCGGTGGAGGTGGGTACACGCCTGGACGTGGCCTACTTCGATCAGTTGCGTCATCAGCTGGATCTGGAAAAAACCGTTATCGACAACGTCGCCGAGGGGCGCGATTTCATCGATATCGACGGTCAGAGCCGTCACGTGTTGAGTTACCTGGGCGATTTCCTCTTCAGCCCGCAGCGTGCCCGCACGCCAGTCAAGGCATTGTCCGGCGGTGAGCGAGCGCGTCTGTTGCTGGCCAAGCTGTTCAGCAAACCCGCCAACCTGCTGGTGCTCGATGAGCCAACCAACGATCTGGACGTCGAAACCCTTGAACTGTTGGAAGAAGTGCTGCTGACGTTCAAAGGCACGGTACTGATGGTCAGTCACGACCGGGCATTCCTCGACAACGTCGTCACCAGCACCCTGGTGTTCGAAGGCGAAGGCAAGGTCCGTGAGTACGTCGGTGGCTATCAGGACTGGTTGCGCCAGGGCGGGTCCCCGCGTCTGCTGGGCGTGACGGATACCAAGTCCGGCAAGGCTGAACTGGCCACTGCTGTAGTCGAGGCCGCTCCGGTTGCCGCCAAAGAGATGCCGGTGGCCAAGAAGAAGCTCAGCTACAAGTTGCAACGTGAGCTGGAAGCGCTGCCTCAGCAAATCGACGAAGTTGAAGCGCAAATGGCTGCCTTGAGCGCCGAAATGGCCGAGCCGGGTTTCTATCAGCGTCCTGCCGAGCAGACCGCTGCAGTGATGGCCCAGCTGGAAAACCATCAGGCTCAACTGGACGGTTTACTGGAACGTTGGGCTGAACTGGACGCCTGATTGCGTTTGGCGATGAAAAAAGCCCGGATCAGTGATCCGGGCTTTTTGCTGACGGTCGTTGGCGTGGAGCTGGCAATTATTCCGGTTTTTTCAGCCGTACTGCCAGCACGTCGCAGGGCGCGCCGTGCAGCACATCATTGGCGGTAGAGCCCAGCAGCAGCGCCAGGCCATGGCGGCCGTGGCTGCCGATGACGATCAGGTCGCACTTTTCCTTGGTGGCCAGTTGGTGAATTTCCTGGCGCGGTTGCCCGTATACAAGATGGGCGTCGCCAAAACGCGTGGCGGGATACTGTGCCCTGAGTGCTGCCAGTTTTTCTTTGGCCTGGTCGAACTGCTGTTGCTGGAGCTGGGAAAGATCCATTGGAACGTCGCCGCCGAAGGCCATGGCCATAGGCTCTACGATGTGAACCAGCGAAAATGTTGCGCCGTTACGATCCGCAATTTCACGCGCGCGGTCCATGACCGCGTTGCATTCCTCGGTCAGATCGACGGCTGCCAGTACGTGTTTATATTCATGACTCATGCGGGAATCCTCCAGAGGTTTGCGATGGCATCAGTATGGCGGGTTAATGTCTCGCTGGGCAGACCCTTGTTTTTAACTGCAGTGCGAATCAAAAGGCAGCAAGAAATATGACGGTCTGGATAATCCTGTCAATCGTTGGCGTGATGCTCAGCCCGCTGGTCTGGCTGCGGCCTTCGCGTCAGCAAAGCGGCAAGATGGCGCTGCGCATGGAGGCGCGACGCATGGGGCTGGGTATGCAGCTGGCACCTCAGGAATGGCCGCACTGGCTGCCCAAGGAGCCACCCAGCCCTTGCGCGCAGTATCACCGCCCGCGTCGGCTGGAGAACGCAGCGACCTGGGTCTATTGGCAGACCGAAGCGGGGGTCTGGCTCAATCGCTGGCGCGAGCCGTGCGAGGATGAACGGCTTTTGACGCAGTTCAACACGCTTCCTGCGGATGTATTCAAGGTCGAGGCCGATCAGCAGATGATCGCCCTGTATTGGGCCGAGCGGGGCGAAGCAGAAGTATTGCAGCGTATTGCCGCGGTGCTCAAGGCTCTGGCGTGATGCACCTGAGGTAAGTTCCGGGCATTAAAAAGCCCGACAACAACATCGGGCTGGGGTTGGCCAGGCAGGCCGATAATCTGTAGCGCTTACGGTGCAATGCCGAAAGTCGCGAGTCAAAGCGCCTGGCTCAATCTGAAAGATCCAGCGCCTCATGGGGTGCGCTGAATGTAGACCCTCTGCTCTGTTTTGTCGCGATTTCTTCGCTTTTTTTTCACCTGTGATCATCTACGGTGCAAAAAGTCGTCCAGGGTTTGTGGCGGTTTATGCGCGATAAACAGAATGAATGCCCAGCCATCATGCCTGCCTGCCGGGGCAGGCACCCGGCGAAGGTACCGATCATTTCCCGCGTTTATGGGCATTTAGCCGAATTGACAATCATACGGATTTGGCAGATGGTAGGCGCACCCAAATCAAACGGGCGTATGAATTGAGCGTTTGGTCGTCAGATCGCTCTTACAAAATCCCGGTTACTACACCGGCGGGTGTGCCTGGTGATTTGGCGCTTCATCGACGGCGACGTCGTAGTCACGCCAGAACCAGCGTCCGGTGTGTATTGTTCAGCTTCCATATCGTGGAGATCAGTTGATGATTTACGAAGGTAAAGCCATCACGGTTAAGGCTCTTGAGAGTGGCATCGTCGAATTGAATTTCGATCTCAAGGGTGAGTCCGTCAACAAGTTCAACCGTCTCACCCTCAACGACCTGCGTCAGGCCGTAGACACCATCAAGGCTGATGGGTCGATCAAGGGCGTGATCGTCACCAGCGGCAAAGACGTGTTCATCGTCGGCGCTGACATCACCGAATTCGTCGACAATTTCAAGTTGCCGGACGCCGAGCTTCTGGCGGGCAATCTTGAAGCCAACCGGATTTTCAGCGATTTCGAAGATCTCGGGGTTCCGACTGTAGCGGTCATCAATGGCATCGCGTTGGGCGGTGGCCTGGAAATGTGCCTGGCGGCTGACTATCGCGTCATGTCCGCTGACGCAAAAATCGGCCTGCCCGAAGTCAAGCTCGGCCTTTACCCTGGTTTCGGCGGCACTGTTCGTCTGCCGCGCATCATCGGTGCCGATAACGCCATCGAGTGGATTGCTTCCGGTAAAGAGAACCGTGCTGAAGACGCGCTGAAAGTAGGCGCTGTCGACGCTGTGGTCGCTCCGGAAAAACTGCGTGACGCCGCCCTGGATCTGATCGCTCGCGTCATTGCCGGCGAATTCGATTACAAAGCCAAGCGCCAGCCGAAGCTGGACAAGCTCAAGCTCAACGCCATTGAGCAGATGATGGCATTCGAAACCGCCAAAGGTTTTGTCGCCGGTCAAGCGGGCCCGAACTATCCGGCGCCGGTTGAAGCCATCAAGACCATCCAGAAGGCCGCGAACTTCGGTCGTGACAAGGCCCTGGAAATCGAAGCCGCCGGTTTCGTGAAAATGGCCAAGACCTCTGCCGCGCAGAGCCTGATTGGTCTGTTCCTGAACGATCAGGAACTGAAAAAGAAAGCCAAGATCTACGACGAAGTTGCCAAGGAAGTGAAGCAGGCCGCCGTGTTGGGCGCCGGTATCATGGGCGGTGGCATCGCGTATCAGTCGGCGGTCAAAGGCACGCCGATCCTGATGAAAGACATTCGCGAAGACGCCATTCAACTGGGTCTGAACGAAGCGTCCAAACTGCTGGGCAACCGCGTCGAGAAAGGCCGTCTGACGGCGCCGAAAATGGCTGAAGCGCTCAATGCGATTCGCCCTACGCTGTCGTATGGCGATTTCGGTACCGTGGATCTGGTGGTTGAAGCGGTCGTCGAGAACCCCAAGGTCAAGCAAGCGGTATTGGCCGAAGTCGAGTCCCAAGTGGGCGAAGACACCATTCTGGCGTCCAACACCTCGACGATTTCCATCAGCCTGTTGGCCAAGGCCCTCAAGCGTCCGGAAAACTTCGTGGGCATGCACTTCTTCAACCCCGTGCACATGATGCCGCTGGTTGAAGTGATTCGTGGCGAGAAGTCCAGCGAAGCGGCCATCGCGACCACCGTCGCCTACGCCAAGAAAATGGGCAAGAACCCGATTGTGGTCAACGACTGCCCGGGCTTTCTGGTCAACCGCGTGCTGTTCCCGTACTTCGGCGGTTTCGCCAAGCTGGTGAGCGCTGGCGTGGACTTCGTGCGTATCGACAAGGTCATGGAAAAGTTCGGTTGGCCAATGGGCCCTGCGTACTTGATGGACGTAGTGGGTATCGACACGGGCCACCACGGTCGTGACGTCATGGCCGAAGGCTTCCCTGATCGCATGAAAGACGACCGTCGCTCTGCCGTGGACGCGCTTTATGAGGCCAAACGCCTGGGCCAGAAGAACGGCAAAGGTTTCTACGCCTACGAGATGGACAAGAAGGGCAAGCCGAAGAAAGTCACCGATGCGGCTGTGCTTGAAGTCCTCAAGCCGGTTATCTACGAACAGCGCGAAGTGTCTGACGAGGACATCATCAACTGGATGATGATCCCGCTGTGCCTGGAAACCGTGCGTTGCCTGGAAGACGGCATCGTCGATACCGCCGCTGAAGCCGATATGGGCTTGATCTACGGCATCGGCTTCCCTCCGTTCCGTGGCGGTGCGTTGCGTTATATCGACTCGATCGGCGTCGCTGAATTCGTCGCCCTGGCTGACCAATATGCTGACTTGGGCGCCTTGTACCACCCGACTGCGAAGCTGCGTGAGATGGCCAAAAACGGCCAGAGCTTCTTCGGTTAAGCGCCTTTGAGGAGTGAATGTATGAGTTTGAATCCAAGAGACGTCGTGATTGTCGACTTCGGTCGCACCCCGATGGGCCGTTCCAAGGGCGGCATGCACCGCAACACCCGCGCTGAAGACATGTCGGCGCACTTGATCAGCAAGCTGCTGGAACGCAACAGCAAGGTTGACCCGGCTGAAGTCGAAGACGTCATCTGGGGCTGCGTGAACCAGACCCTGGAGCAGGGCTGGAACATCGCCCGCATGGCGTCGTTGCTGACCCAGATCCCGCACACGTCGGCGGCGCAAACCGTGAGCCGCCTGTGCGGATCGTCCATGAGCGCGCTGCACACTGCCGCGCAGGCGATCATGACCGGTAACGGCGATGTATTTGTCGTGGGCGGTGTTGAACACATGGGCCACGTCAGCATGATGCACGGCGTCGATCCTAACCCGCACATGTCTCTTTATGCCGCCAAGGCATCGGGCATGATGGGCCTGACAGCGGAAATGCTGGGCAAGATGCACGGCATTACCCGTGAACAGCAGGATGCGTTTGGCGTGCGTTCGCACCAGTTGGCCCACAAGGCAACGCTGGAAGGGAAATTCAAGGACGAAATCATCCCGATGCAAGGGTATGACGAGAACGGTTTCCTGAAGGTCTTCGACTACGACGAGACTATTCGTCCAGAGACGACCCTGGAAAGCCTCGCGGCCTTGAAGCCGGCTTTCAACCCAAAAGGCGGAACTGTGACGGCGGGCACATCCTCGCAGATCACTGATGGCGCATCATGCATGATCGTCATGTCTGCCCAACGTGCCCAGGATCTTGGTATCCAGCCGATGGCAGTCATTCGCTCCATGGCGGTGGCCGGCGTTGACCCGGCAATCATGGGCTACGGGCCGGTGCCGGCCACCCAGAAAGCCTTGAAGCGTGCGGGCCTTGGCATCTCCGATATCGACTTCTTCGAGCTCAACGAAGCTTTCGCCGCACAGGCCCTGCCAGTGCTGAAAGATTTGAAAGTGCTCGACAAGATGAACGAGAAGGTTAACCTGCACGGCGGTGCTATCGCTCTGGGTCACCCATTCGGGTGCTCCGGTGCGCGTATCTCCGGCACTTTGCTCAACGTCATGAAGCAGAATGGCGGCAGCCTCGGCGTTGCTACCATGTGCATCGGGCTGGGGCAGGGTATTGCTACGGTCTTCGAGCGCGTCTGATTCGTCAGGGTGACTCAAGCCGGGGCCTGGTGCCCCGGCTTTTGTATTTTGGCAAAAGCGGTTTTATAGAATTGTTTTCCAATGTGTCTTGTGAGGACGGCAACATGAAGTTACAGCCAGGGCTCTACCGCCACTACAAAGGCCCCGAGTACCGCGTTTTCAGTGTTGCCAGGCACTCCGAGACCGAGGAAGAAGTGGTGTTTTACCAAGCGTTGTACGGCGATTACGGTCTGTGGGTACGGCCTCTGGATATGTTTCTGGAGTCCGTCGAGGTTGACGGTGAACAGGTGCCGCGCTTTGCTTTGGTTCAGGCCGAACCGAGCCTCTTTACCCGGCCGTGAATCGTGACTGAGCACAACCCCGTGCTTGACCTCGTGTTGTAGCCACTATATATAGCGGGGCCTCGACAGGTTCCGACCGTCTTTCATTTTCAGTATTCAGGAATTTTCTGATCCATGGGCAAATCGCTGGTCATCGTGGAATCCCCGGCTAAGGCCAAGACCATCAACAAGTATTTGGGCAACCAGTACGTGGTGAAGTCGAGTATCGGCCATATCCGAGACCTGCCCACCAGTGGTTCGGCTAGCGCCAGCAAAGACCCGGCTGCCAAGCGCGGCAAGGCCGCCGCAGGTGACGGGCCGGTGCTGACGCCCAAGGAAAAGGCCAAGCGTCAATTGGTCTCGCGCATGGGCGTCGACCCGGACCATGGCTGGAAAGCCAAGTACGAAATCCTTCCTGGTAAGGAGAAGGTGATCGAAGAGCTGCGTCGGCTCGCCAAAGATGCTGACACTATCTATCTCGCAACCGACTTGGACCGCGAGGGGGAAGCCATTGCCTGGCACCTGCGCGAAGCCATTGGTGGGGATGACAGCCGCTACAAGCGCGTGGTGTTCAACGAAATCACCAAGAAAGCGATCCAGGAAGCATTCTCCAAGCCGGGCGAACTCGATATTGATCGAGTGAACGCGCAACAGGCGCGGCGCTTTCTCGACCGGGTCGTGGGCTACATGGTATCGCCACTGCTCTGGCAGAAGGTCGCCCGTGGTCTGTCTGCCGGACGCGTGCAATCGGTTGCCGTGAAACTGGTCGTCGAACGCGAACGCGAGATTCGGGCGTTCAACCCCGAAGAGTACTGGGAAATCCACGCTGACCTGGGAACCGCTAAAGGCGCCAACGTGCGCTTCGAGGTGGCCCGGGAGAACGGCGAAGCCTTCAAGCCGCTGAACGAAGCTCAGGCCATGGCCGCGCTGGAGAAGCTCAAGGCGTCGGCCTACAGCATCGTCAAGCGTGAAGACAAGCCGACCAGCAGCAAACCTTCAGCGCCTTTCATTACCTCGACGCTGCAACAGGCGGCCAGTAACCGTCTGGGCTTTGGCGTGAAGAAAACCATGATGATGGCGCAGCGCTTGTATGAAGCGGGCCACATCACTTACATGCGTACTGACTCCACCAACTTGTCCGCTGATGCGGTGAGCATGGCGCGTGATTACATCGAAACCGAGTTCGGCAAGAAGTATCTGCCGGAATCGCCGAACGTCTACAGCAGTAAAGAGGGCGCTCAGGAGGCTCACGAAGCGATTCGTCCTTCTGACGTGAATACCCACCCGAGCAAGCTGACGGGCATGGAGCGCGACGCTGAGCGCCTGTACGAGCTGATCTGGCGTCAGTTCGTGGCGTGCCAGATGCCGCCTGCGCAATACCTGTCCACCACCGTCAGTGTTGCGGCCGGTACTTTCGAGTTGCGCGCCAAGGGCCGCATTCTGAAGTTCGACGGTTACACGCGTGTTCTGCCGCAAATGACCAAGCCGGGTGACGACGACGTGTTGCCGGACATGGCTCAGGGCGACAGCCTGAAGCTGGTCAAGCTCGACCCGACTCAGCATTTCACCAAGCCGCCTGCGCGTTACTCGGAAGCGAGCCTGGTTAAAGAGATGGAAAAACGGGGTATCGGCCGTCCTTCGACCTATGCCGCGATCATCTCGACCATTCAGGACCGTGGGTATGTCGCGCTGCATAACCGTCGTTTCTACTCGGAAAAGATGGGCGATATCGTCACCGAGCGTTTGTCCGAAAGCTTCTCGAATCTGATGGACTACGGCTTCACGGCCGGTATGGAAGAAAATCTCGATGACGTCGCTCAGGGTGAGCGCGACTGGAAGAACGTGCTCGACGAGTTCTATGGCGATTTCAGGAAAAAACTGGAAGTCGCTGAAGCACCTGACGGCGGCATGCGCTCCAACGAACCCGTAATGACCGACATTCCCTGCAAGGTGTGTGGGCGTCCGATGCAGATTCGTACAGCGTCTACAGGTGTGTTTCTCGGTTGCTCCGGCTACAGCCTGCCGCCGAAAGAGCGCTGCAAGGCTACCGTCAACCTGACGCCGGGCGATGAAATCGCCGACGACGACGAAGGTGAGTCGGAGTCTCGCGTATTGCGCGGCAAGCACCGTTGCCATATCTGTAACACAGCGATGGATGCTTATCTGCTGGACGAGAAGCACAAGCTGCACATCTGCGGCAATAACCCGGATTGCACAGGCTTTGAGGTGGAAGAGGGGACTTATCGCATCAAGGGCTATGAAGGTCCGAGCCTGGAATGCGACAAGTGTGGCAGCGAGATGCAGCTCAAGACCGGCCGCTTCGGCAAGTTCTTCGGTTGCACCAACGCCGAGTGCAAGAACACCCGCAAGCTGCTTAAAAGCGGTGATGCTGCGCCGCCGAAGATGGACCCGGTGAAGATGCCGGAGCTCAAGTGCGATAAGGTCGACGATACCTATATCCTGCGTGACGGGGCTTCCGGCTTGTTTCTGGCGGCCAGTCAGTTCCCGAAAAACCGCGAAACCCGTGCACCCCTGGTCATGGAGATCGCGCCGCACAAGGACGAAATCGATCCGAAGTACCACTTCCTGTGTGAAGCACCGAAGAAAGATCCGGACGGGCGTCCTGCCGTGATTCGTTACAGCCGCAAAACCAAAGAGCAATATGTACAGACCGAAGTGGAAGGCAAGCCTACGGGCTGGCGCGCGTTCTACGATGGCAAGGCCTGGAAAGTCGAAGACAAGCGTTGATGCATTGACAGGAGTTGCTCTCTTGAGCAACTCGCGTTAACGAACGCGAACCCTCGCTGTGCTGGCCGCAGCGAGGGTTTTTTGCAATTCGACAGTGCCCGTTCTATTCAATTGTCAGGGAGGGTGCCGCCATGGCCCATGAACTCTATACCCGCACCAATCAGAAGATCTATTTCGCTGGCCTTGCACTTGAAGCTATGAGCAAGGCGCAGGAAGGTCGGGCGATGAATTCCCAGGCGCTGGTGCAGGCCGAGCGCGAATCCGCACTGTTCCATCTGTATGGCGCGCTGCTGGGTTTGTGTCATGAGATTGCAGGCTTCTACCGCTTGCCACAGGCCAATGTACCCCGGGCCGAGATGCTGTTGACTGAGCAAGTGCTGGATGCGATCGCAATTCCTGAGCTGGCGGAGTTGATTGAACTGGCTCAGCATCGGGAAACCTGGCTGGCCCAGTTGCTGGCTGCCTACAACGCGCTGTTTCAGCCGCCTAAAGCTCCCAAGAAATTGAAAGGTGATGTAACGCAGCCACTCATCGTTGCGGTCAATCTGGACGACGAACCGGTGCAGGAGCTGGGCCGCGAAGAGCTAGAGAGCTGGCGTCAACAGCTCAAGGGTTTGGCCATTCGCTTTCGGGAAGGGCTTAGCGAGTGCTAATGCGCAGTGATAGATGGGCTAGGGCCTGAGTCGACTGGCTGCTACAATGTCGGCCTTTCGTGGAGTATTGCTTGATGCCTACATCTTTTTTGGAAATTGTCGAACTGCCTGACGGTCGTATCGAGCTTCGTCGCGCAGAAGACGAGGGTTCATTAGTGACCCTGAACTTCTCCGAGGATGCCAAGGCGTTCCTGCAGGGCCAACATGTTGAAGTCGCCAAGGCGATGCTGAGCGTAGGTGTGCAAATGGCCGGGCGCATGGCAGAAGGCGAGCTGGAAAAAGACGCCGGTCCACGCGTCCTCCATTAAACCCGCTTCAGCCAAGGCGAATATTCAAGCTTTGCGCATCTCCAGTCCTTGCCGCGCCTATCAGTTGCTGACGCGCCGCTGCATTGATCGGATTGATCCAGCTTACGACCGTGTGGCTACGCCCTAGGCGCAGGGCCTCTCGCGTCAATTCAAGTGCACTTTGTGTGCCTCGTGGTTGCAGCAACAAAATACGTTCGCGATTGAGCCCGGCATCCCGTAGCCACGTTTGCGTCAGGCTGGCGGGCGGTGCAATCAGCGTCAACCAGCGGGCGTCCTTGTCCTCGCTGAGTTCACGAAGAATCGGGGCCAGAAGACTCAGGCAGTTCCCGGCAGCGCCGCGCAATGACAATTCGCTAAAGACTTCTGGCTCAATGTTCCAGGTTGTTTCTACCGGAACCTTGAGCATCGGGGCGATAGGCTGCGCCATGAACGCCTCGAACAGAGGCAGTTGCGCATGCGGTGTTTGGGTGGACTGCATAATGTCTCCTTAACGGCGGATCACGCCGACGCTTAAGCCTTCGATAACCAGATCCTGATCTTTGAGGTTCACTTCGATCGGCGCGAAATCCGGGTTTTCAGCGATCAACCAGACCTTGCTGCCGTCACGCTTGAACCGTTTTACGGTCACTTCATCGCCGATCCGAGCCACGACGATCTGGCCATTGCGGGCTTCGCGCGTCGTATGCACGGCGATCAGATCGCCATCGAGAATGCCGACGTCTTTCATGCTCATGCCGTGCACCCTCAACAGGTAATCGGCACTGGGATGGAAAAACGCAGGGTTGATGTTGCAGGATTCTTCAATGTGCTGCTGGGCCAGGATCGGCGCGCCGGCCGCGACCCGGCCGATGATCGGCAGGCTGCTTTCGTCGGTTTTTGCCTCGAACCCGGGAATACGTATCCCTCGGGAGGCGCCGGGTGTCATTTCAATCGCACCTTTACGAGCAAGGGCCTTTAGATGTTCTTCCGCGGCATTGGGTGACTTGAAGCCCAATTCCTGGGCGATTTCCGCACGGGTAGGCGGATAACCGTTGTCTTCAAGACATCGTTTGATGAAACCCAGGATCTCTGCCTGGCGTGGCGTCAGCTTAATCATGTTGAGCGCTCTGTCTTTTTATACAGTGACTGGGATTATATACAGTGATTGCGTCTTGGCAATCTTCCTTTTTGTTTTCTCTGCCGGACGGCGAGCGGCAGGGCTGCTCCGGGTTCGCCGACCAGTGTCAGCAAATGGCTACAGAAGCCGTCTTGTATGATTAAATACGTGACCGGCCAGCCAGAAAACGAACGGTCAGACTTGACAAGTAACCCGTATGATACGTATGTTTCAAACAAGTGTTTGTCAGGCAGGAAACCATGGCCCAGTCGGAAACAGTTGAACGCATTCTGGATGCTGCCGAGCAGTTATTCGCGGAAAAAGGTTTTGCCGAAACCTCGTTACGGCTCATCACCAGCAAGGCCTCGGTCAATCTGGCTGCGGTGAATTATCACTTTGGCTCCAAGAAAGCGCTGATCCAGGCTGTTTTCTCGCGCTTTTTAGGGCCCTTCTGCATCAGCCTCGACCGTGAGCTTGAGCGCCGTCAGGCCAAACCGGACAGCAAGCCCACCCTTGAAGAGCTGCTGGAAATTCTCGTCGAGCAGGCGCTTGTCGTTCAACCGCGCAGCGGTAATGATCTGTCGATTTTCATGCGGCTGCTGGGCCTGGCTTTCAGTCAGAGCCAGGGCCACCTGCGGCGTTATCTGGAAGACATGTACGGCAAGGTGTTCCGCCGCTACATGACACTGGTGAATGAAGCCGCGCCGCGTATTCCGCCCATCGAATTGTTCTGGCGCGTGCACTTCATGCTGGGGGCTGCGGCGTTCAGCATGTCCGGTATCAAGGCGCTGCGAGCCATAGCCGAAACCGACTTCGGGGTGAATACCTCTATCGAACAGGTCATGCGCCTCATGGTGCCGTTTCTGGCGGCTGGCATGCGTGCCGAAACCGGTGTAAGCGACCCTGCCATGATCTCGGCGCAGCTCAAGCCCCGCGTCAAAAGCAGCGTCAGCGCTCCTGTGGCCGCCAAAGCCTGACCGCTCGCGCATTGCGCCCGACCCGATGATCAAGCACCATTGCCCGGATTGGATATAGGCAATGGTGTTTTCATATGAGTTATGGCCTGCAAGGCTCTTTGATGGTGGACGTCGCCGGTACCTGGTTGACCGCTGAAGACCGCCAGTTCCTGCGCCAGCCCGAAGTGGGCGGCCTGATCATTTTTGCCCGCAACATTGAGCACCCCCGTCAGGTTCGGGAGCTGAGCGCGGCGATCCGCGCTGTTCGCCCGGATCTGTTGTTGGCCGTGGATCAAGAAGGTGGGCGCGTTCAGCGTTTGCGCCAGGGTTTTGTGCGCCTGCCAGCCATGCGTGCGATTGCCGATAACCCGAACGCAGAAGTCCTTGCCGAGCACTGCGGCTGGTTAATGGCCACTGAGGTGTTGGCTGTGGGCCTGGACCTCAGCTTTGCGCCGGTACTGGATCTGGATTATCAGCGCAGTGCAGTGGTGGGCAGTCGTGCGTTCGAAGGTGATCCAGAACGTGCAGCGCTGCTGGCCGGGGCCTTCATTCGGGGTATGAATGCGGCGGGCATGGCAGCTACCGGCAAGCATTTTCCCGGTCACGGCTGGGCCGAGGCCGATTCCCATGTGGCCATCCCTACCGACGAGCGCAGCCTCGAACAGATCCGCGCCAATGACCTGGTGCCATTTGCACGCTTGAGCAAGCAATTGGCGGCGGTGATGCCGGCGCATGTGATTTACCCGCACGTCGATCCGCAGCCCGCAGGGTTTTCCCGGCGCTGGTTGCAGGACATTCTGCGCGGTGAGCTGCAATTTGACGGGGTGATCTTCAGCGACGACTTGTCCATGGCCGGTGCCCATGTGGTCGGTGATGCGGCCAGTCGTATCGAAGCGGCATTGAGTGCTGGCTGCGATATGGGACTGGTCTGCAACGACCGGGCTGCCGCCGAGCTGGCGTTGACGGCGGCACAGCGCCTCAAGGTCAAACCGTCATCGCGTATTGCCCGGATGCGAGGCCAGGCTTACGCCAGCACCGAATACCGCCAACACCCGCGCTGGCTGACGGCGCTCGAGGCGCTGCGAGCGGCGCAACTGATCGACTAAGGATGACTCATGACTGTTTACGCAATTATCGGCGGCACTGGCCTCACGCAATTGGAGGGGCTGAACATTCGTCAGTCTCTGCCCATGAACACACCTTACGGTGCACCTTCCGGCGATATTCAGATCGGTGACTATGCCGGTCGGGAAGTGATGTTTCTGGCGCGTCACGGGCATCCGCACCGTTTGCCGCCCCATCAGGTGAATTACCGGGCCAATATCTGGGCGCTGAAACAGGCGGGCGCGCAGGCGATATTGGCGGTCAATGCAGTGGGCGGGATTCATCCTGCCATGGGCACTGGGCACTTCTGTGTGCCTCATGATCTGGTGGACTACACCAGTGGTCGCCAGCACACCTATTTCGCTGACGACCTGGAGCAGGTCACTCACATCGATTTCAGCTACCCGTACAGCGAAGCCCTGCGGGCACGGTTGATTGCCGCGCTGGAGGCCGAAGGGTGCGAGTTCAGTGGGCGAGGGGTTTATGCCTGCACTCAAGGGCCACGCCTGGAAACAGTGGCCGAGATTGTGCGACTGGAACGTGATGGCTGCGATATCGTGGGGATGACCGGGATGCCGGAAGCGGCGCTGGCCCGTGAGCTGGAGCTGGAATACGCCTGTCTGGCGTTGGTGGTGAACCCGGCCGCCGGCAAGTCTTCGGCGGTGATTACCATGGCCGAGATCGAACAGGCATTGCATGACGGCATGGGTAAAGTGAAAGCGACGCTGGCCCGGGTTTTGGGGGCGGTTTGATACGAGACGCCTGGCGCGAGGTTTGGCCCCGAGCCGGTATCCAGCCCGACTCGGGTATCGCCTGACCTGACGCCTTCGCGGGCAAGCCTCGCTCCAACGCACTGTCATCGGCAGCGTTTGAAGCGCAGAGGCCCTACGGCTAGACGTCAATCTCAGTGGGAGCGAGGCTTGCCCGCGAATAGGCCGGTACATTCACCGGTTTCTTCGGACCTGAACATTGCCTTCGCGGCCGAGCCTCCAACAGCGTATACGCGCGGGCGAGGCTTGCTCAGCGCTTGACCTTTTTCGCCGGTAACGGCAGCGGTGCAAACAGCGCAGCGATGTCTTCGCTTTGCAGCTTCCAGTCGCCGGTCATGCGACCATCGAGAACGCCTGCCGCCAGGGCTGATTTTTCCTGTTGCAGGCGCTGGATTTTCTCTTCGACGGTGCCTCGGGCAATCATTTTGTAGACGAACACCGGCTTGTCCTGACCAATGCGATAGGCGCGGTCGGTGGCCTGGTTTTCGGCTGCAGGGTTCCACCATGGGTCGTAATGGATCACGGTATCAGCCGCCGTCAGGTTCAGACCTGTGCCGCCCGCTTTGAGGCTGATCAGGAAAATCGGCAATTTGCCGGCCTGGAAGGCTTGTACGGGGGTGCGTCGGTCTCGGGTCGCGCCCGTGAGCAACGCATATTCGATGCCTCGGTGTTTGAGCTCGGCTTCGATCAGCGTCAGCATCGAGGTGAATTGTGAGAACAGCAAAATCTTGCGGCCTTCAGCCAGCAGCTCTTCGAACATTTCCATCAAGCTGTGTAACTTGGCAGAACTGCTCTGACGGGTGCTCGCTTGCTCGCTGTTGACCAGACGCAGGTCGCAACACACCTGGCGCAATTTGAGCAGTGCTTCGAGGATGATGATCTGGCTGCGCGCCACGCCCTTGCGGGTGATTTCGTCGCGCACTTTCTTGTCCATGGCCAGGCGCACGGTTTCGTACACGTCCCGCTGGGCGTCGTTGAGTTCGACCCAATGGATGATTTCGGTCTTAGGCGGCAGTTCGGTAGCCACTTGCTCTTTGGTGCGTCGCAGCAGGAACGGTTTGATTCGTGCGTTCAAATGCTGCAGGCGGTCCATGTTGCCGTGTTTCTCGATGGGGTTGCGGTAGTTGCTGTTGAATTCCTTGCTGCTGCCCAGCCAGCCCGGCATCAGAAAGTGGAACAGCGACCACAGCTCGCCCAAGTGGTTTTCCAGTGGCGTGCCGCTCAGGCACAGACGCTGCCGGGCGTTCAGTTCCCGGGCGGCCTGGGCGGCTTTGCTGTTGGGGTTCTTGATGTACTGCGCTTCATCAAGGATCAACGTATGCAGCGGCTGTTTGGCGAGTACTTCTACGTCCCGTGGCAGCAGGGCGTAGGTAGTCAGGATCAGGTCGTAATCCTGTAGATTGGCAAAGTCCTGCGAACGGTTGGCGCCGTACAACGCCAGCACTTTAAGCTGCGGGGTGAAGTTTTCGGCTTCGTCCATCCAGTTAGGGATCAGGCTGGTGGGCATCACCGCCAGCGCCGGACGGTCCAGGCGACCCGCCTGTTTCTCCATCAGCAAGTGGGCGAGGGTTTGCAGGGTTTTGCCCAGGCCCATGTCGTCGGCCAGCACGCCACCGACTTCCAGTTCCCGCAGCGATTGCATCCAGCTCAGGCCTTCGAGCTGATAGGGGCGTAAGGTCGCGTTCAGGCCGTCGGGCAGTACGACCGGTGCGTCCTTGATATTGGCCAGACGGTCGGCGAACCGACGCAGACGATCGCCACCTTGCCAGCTCAACGGCAAGTCTTCGAGTTCGCCAAGGCGTGTGGCATCGGCGTTGTTCATGCGCAGCGCATTGTTACCTTCGTCGCGCCAGTAGAAGTCGCCGAGGGTCGCCAACACCGGTTTGAGTCGGCCATAAGGCAAGGCGATCTGGATCGGGCCGCCGCCACGCTGGGTGAAATGGTTGATCTGCACCAGCAACTGCTCATCGTCGGCGCGTTTGGCGATGCCCGCTGCGCTCATCAATTCCGGATGGGTACGGATCAGATTGATCAGGATCGGCAACAGGCTCAAGCGCTCGCCATTGACGATGATGCCCAGCTCCAGATCGAACCAGTCGCGTTCGGCTTCTTCTTCGATGACCGCGTACCAGTCATCGACGGGGGTTACGTCGAAGGCGAATTCATCGGTGATCTCGATATCCCAGCCCTGCTCCTCAAGGCGGGGCAGGTCCTTGAGCACGAAATTCAGCCAGGCCTTGTCGTTGGGCAGTTCGAACATGTCTCCGGCCGTCTCCGGCAGCGCCTTGCTTTGTCGGGTGGCGACCCGAAAGCCCATGTCCTGCAAGACCTGACGCTGTTGACGCTCCAGCTCGCCCTGGCGTCGGATGCGCAGGGTTTCAGTTTCATGGTGTTCAAGGATGTCGCTTTTCTGGTTAACCAGATCGCTACCCAATGAGCTGACCAGAATGCTGACATTCGCTGTACCCGTGGCGAAATGCTTGCCATAGCCGAACGCCAGGGCGGCGCGGTGCTGGATGTGGCGTTGCATGCGGCCGTTACGGGGTTCGTAGGCGCTGAACTCGATACTGGCCAGAATCAGTCTTGGCTTGGGCTTGAGGGTGTCGATCAGGCGTTCCGGCAGCGCTGGCTTCGTCTCGACCCGAGGTGGAGTCTCCCGTCGGGATTCATTCAGTACCGCCAGAATCGATGGCTGATTCTTCGGGTTTTCGAGGTAATACAAGGCCGCAGCGCAGTGTTTGCAGTTTTCCCGTACCGGGCAGGTGCATTTACAGATCAGTGTGTTTTTGAATCGGCCCGGATCCTTGAACATCAGCGTCTGGTGATAGACCTCCAGCCCGGAGCCGCGGCATGTGGTGCGCACCAGATCAGGGTTGAGTTCCTCAAGCGTGATGCGTTGTTGCAGGGCATAGCTCAGCCCCCGCTCAAGAGTCTTGTCGGTAAAGTTGTCTGCCCACGCCAAAGCGAGGACTTTTTCGAGATTGGACGACACAGTTCAGGACAGCCTACGCCGCAGCGATGCTCAAAAGGGCAAGGAACGCGGCTCGCGCTCCTTGATGGTTACAGGGGTGCAATCTTGATCAGCATGGCCAGACTTCCGTAATCCATGTAGATCAATTCTCCATTTTTTACCCGGGTTGTCTGTTTCATGCGCTCACTGCTGATCAGCACGCCATGGGTGTCGAGCTGGTTGACCCAGAAGTCCGCAGCAATGTCGGTAAAGCGCGCAATCGCGATGCTGAGGGTGCCTTCGATAGGAAAGTGCCCGAGCTGTTCCTTCCCGCTGCTGATCGCCATTTTGCCGGGTTCGGCGCTGATATCCTGACTCCATGCACGATGCAGCAGGACCTCATACGTGCCACTGGCTTGCAACTTGGCGGCCAGATCGTTCAGGGCGACGCTGCGCTCGTTCTGCGCATCGATCTTCTGTGCGCCCGCTGCCCAACCCTCGGGTGCCAACTGACGCGTTGCGGCGGGTTCGCCCAACTGACGAAACAGGATCATCTCGACCTGATGACTGCCATCGGCAAAGGCGGTTGGAGCAACCAGCGCCAGCAGCAGGAGGAGTGAGCGAAACACACGCATGGATGAATCCTTCAAACAGTTTTCGGGGTCAGGCGCTCGAACAGCGCTTCTATTGTGTTGAAACGCTCTTCCGGGCGTTCCATGGGCACCATGAATTTGAACAGTGTGGCGCCTTCGAATTTGTAACGGTTGGGTTGCCCCTGAATCAGCTTGATCAACGTCAGCGGGTCCACGGGTGTGTCGGCCGCGAACTCGATGCGTCCGCCTTGCGGCCCGCCATCGACTTTCTTGATGCCCAGTTGCTCGGCCTGCAATTTGAGCAGGGTGATGCGCACCAGGTTCTTGGTTGGCTCAGGCAACAGGCCGAAGCGGTCGATCATTTCCACTTGCAGGTCCTTGAGACTGTCCTCGTCGGCGGCATTGGCGATGCGCTTGTAGAGGATCAGTCGCGTATGGACGTCCGGCAGATAGGCTTCGGGTATCAACGCCGGCAGACGCAGGTTGATTTCCGGGCCGCCACCCAGTGGCTGGTCCAGGTTCGGCTGCTCACCCTTGCGGATCGACTTGACTGCGCGTTCGAGCATTTCCATGTACAGCGTGAAACCGACGGCCTGAATCTGGCCGCTCTGGCCGTCGCCCAGCAGTTCACCCGCGCCGCGGATTTCAAGGTCGTTGGTGGCCAGCACGAAACCGGCCCCCAGGTCCTGGGTGTTGGCGATGGCTTCCAGGCGCTTTTCGGCGTCCGGGGTGATCTGTTTGCGCGGCGGCGTCAGCAGGTAAGCATACGCCTGGTGGTGGCTACGACCTACGCGGCCACGCAACTGATGCAGCTGTGCCAGACCGAATTTGTCGGCGCGTTCAATGATGATGGTGTTGGCGCTGGGAACGTCGATGCCGGTTTCGATGATGGTCGAGGCAATCAGCACGTTGAAACGCTTGTGATAGAAGTCGCTCATCACTTGTTCAAGATCGCGTTCGCGCATCTGGCCGTGGCCGATGCCGATACGGGCTTCCGGCACCAGCTCAGCGAGGTCGGCGGCGCACTTTTCGATGGTTTTCACATCGTTGTGCAGGTAATAGACCTGACCGCCACGCAGCAACTCACGCAGCAAGGCTTCCTTGACCGTGGGCTTGTTCTGCTCCATGACAAAGGTGCGCACTGACAGGCGTCGCGCCGGTGGCGTGGCGATGATCGACAGGTCACGCATGCCCGAGACCGCCATGTTCAGCGTGCGCGGAATAGGGGTCGCGGTCAGCGTCAGGATATCCACTTCGCTGCGCAGAGCCTTGAGCTGTTCCTTCTGGCGCACCCCGAAGCGGTGTTCTTCGTCGATGATCACCAGGCCGAGGTTCTTGATCTTGACGTCGTCCTGGAGCAGCTTGTGGGTGCCGATGACGATATCGATCTTGCCTTCGGCCAGGTCGGCCACGGCGGCGTTGACCTCTTTGGTCGATTTGAAGCGGCTCATGACCTCCACGGTCACCGGCCAGTCGGCGAAGCGGTCGCGGAAGCTGTTGTAGTGCTGTTGGGCGAGGAGGGTGGTCGGCACCAGGATGGCGACCTGACGTCCACCGTGAACGGCAATGAACGCTGCGCGCATCGCCACTTCGGTCTTGCCGAAACCCACGTCGCCGCAGACCAGACGATCCATGGGTTTGGGCGCGAGCATGTCGGCGCGTACCGCATCAATGGTGGTTTGCTGGTCGGGCGTTTCTTCGAAGGGGAAGCCGGCGCTGAAGGTCGCGTAGTCGGCTTTCGGGTCCTCGAACGCATAACCTTCGCGCGCTGCACGGCGGGCATAGATGTCGAGCAACTCGGCGGCCACGTCGCGAACCTGTTCCGCAGCCTTGCGCTTGGCCTTCTGCCAGGTTTCCGAACCCAGACGGTGCAGCGGCGCCAAGGCGTCATCGTTGCCGGTGTAACGGGCAATCAAGTGCAGGTTGGCCACCGGGACGTACAGCTTGGCGTCCTCGGCATAAGCCAGCATCAGAAATTCCGCGACCTGATTTTCAACTTCCAGCGTGGCCAGCCCAAGGTAGCGTCCGACGCCGTGGTCGATATGCACCACCGGCGCGCCTTCGCGCAGCTCGGTCAGGTTTTTGATGACCGCATCGTTGTTGCCGCCGTCGTTACGCTTCTCCCGGCGGCGACGCTGCATGACGCGCTGACCGAACAACGGGCTTTCGGCGATCAGCGCCAGGGCCGGTTGTTCGAGCATCAGGCCCTCGTCCAGCGGCGCAATGGTGATCGACAGGCGTTCCTTGCTCTGGACGAAGTCATTCCAGCTGTCCACGGTTTTCGGGCGCAGCTTCAGACGTTCCAGCAGCTCCAGCAAGACTTCCCGGCGTCCGGCGGATTCGGCGGTAAACAGCACCCGGCCGGGGAATTCCTCAAGAAAGTTCGACAGCGCTGCCAATGGCTGGTTGGCCTTGGCTTCGATGGCCAGGTCGGGCAATACCTGCGCCGGGAATCGCTCGCGACCGGCACCGGCATCGACATCCTGTTGGCTCGCCACCACTCGCGGCCAGTTTTTAAGACGGGCGAAGCAGTCTTCCACCGGCAGAAACAATTCCGCTGGCGGCAATAAAGGACGTTCCGGGTCGACACGCCGCTCTTCATAGCGGCCGCGGACGTCGTTCCAGAAATTTTCCGCCGCCTGCTCAATACCCGGCAGCGAGAACACTTGAGTGTCTTGGGGCAAGTAGTCGAACAGGGTCGAGGTTTCTTCAAAGAACAGCGGCAGGTAGTACTCGATACCGGCTGGCGTGATGCCGCTGCTCAAGTCCTGGAAGATCGGGCAGCGTCGGAAATCCACGTCGAAGCGTTCGCGAAAGCGCGCCTTGAAGCGTGTGACTTCCTCTTTTTGCAGCGGGAATTCCCGGGCGGGAAGCAGGCGAACCGACTCCACCTTGTCGATGGAGCGCTGATTTTCCGGGTCGAAGGTACGCAGCGTCTCGATTTCGTCGTCGAACAGGTCGATCCGGTACGGCAGTTTGCTGCCCATCGGGAACAAGTCGATGAGGTTGCCGCGCACGGTGAATTCGCCGTGCTCGTACACCGTATCTACATAGCGGTAGCCGCTGGCCTCAAGCCGCGTACGCATGACTTCGATATCGAGCTTTTGGCCGATGTCCAGCACCAGGCTGCTGCCCAGCAGGAATTTGGTGGGTGCCAGGCGATGTAGGGCCGTGGTGATAGGCACTACCAAAACGCCATGTTCCAGCTCAGGCAAACGATAGAGACTGGCAATACGCTGGGAAATGATGTCCTGGTGCGGCGAGAACAAATCGTAGGGCAGCGTCTCCCAATCCGGAAAGTGCAGGACCGGAAGGCTCGGCGCGAAGAACTTCAGCTCCTGCTCCAGCCGCTCGGCGCTCTGGCTGTCGGCGGTCAAAAGCAGGGTGAAGCGCTTGGCGGCGCTGGCGGCCTCGGCAATGGCCAGGCTCAGGGCGGCACCGGGAAGATTGCCCCAGTGTTGTTTGCCTGCAACGGCAGGAAGATGCGGTAGGCGCAGAACGGGCACGGAAGATAGAGCTCCAAGCGTTGCGACGGGGCGGCGATTGTAACTAACGCAGGTAGCGGTTGTCTGTTTTACGCGCGCCGGAAAAATGTAGTGCCGTGCAATCTGATCGCCGTGCATTGCTCATAAACAAAGGCGGCGGCATAATGTAGCCCCTTTTTTCAGCCCCTACATGTGGAAGGTTCCCGTGACTCAGAAGCCCGACCAGTGTCTTGGTGAATGGATTGATCGTGAAGCCCTGGCAGAAGCGATGATCCCGCTAATCGGACAGCTATACCGCAATAACAACGTGGTGAGCTCGATCTATGGCCGCAGTCTGATCAACCGTTCAGTGATCGCGATACTCAAAGCCCATCGCTTTGCCCGTCATCGCCAGTCCGATGCGAGTGAGTTGTCCGTACACGAGACTTTCCCGCTCATCAAGGCGATGAGCGAGCTTAAACTGGGTGCCGCTTCGGTGGATCTGGGCAAGCTGGCCGTGAAGTTCAAAACCGAAGGCAACGGCCGAACGGCCGAGCAGTTCGTGCGTGAAGAGTTGGCCGATGTGGTGGGTCAGCAGAACTCGAACCCGCGCAAAGGCACTGATGTCGTGCTGTACGGTTTTGGTCGGATCGGTCGCCTGCTGGCGCGGATCCTGATCGAGAAGACCGGTGGTGGCGACGGCTTGCGCCTGCGTGCAATCGTCGTGCGCAAAGGTGCCGACAACGATCTGGTCAAGCGTGCCAGCCTGTTGCGTCGCGACTCGGTGCACGGTCCGTTCGATGGCACCATCACCATCGACGAAGCCAACAACACCATTACGGCCAACGGCAACCTGATCCAGGTTATCTACGCCAAGAACCCGACCGAGGTGGATTACACCCAGTACGGCATCCATAACGCGTTGCTGGTGGACAACACCGGTGTATGGCGTGATGCCGAAGGTCTGGGGCAGCACCTTTCCTGCTCTGGCGTCGATCGTGTGGTTCTGACTGCGCCGGGCAAAGGCAAGCTGAAGAACATCGTGCATGGCATCAACCACGGCGAAATCACGGCTGATGACAAGATTGTCTCCGCGGCTTCCTGCACCACGAACGCCATCGTGCCGGTGCTGAAAGCCGTGAACGACAAGTTCGGCATCGTCAACGGTCACGTCGAAACGGTTCACTCGTACACCAACGACCAGAACCTGATCGACAACTTCCACAAAGGCGATCGCCGTGGTCGTAGCGCTGCATTGAACATGGTCATCACCGAAACCGGTGCCGCCACCGCTGCCGCCAAGGCGCTGCCTGAACTGGCCGGCAAGCTGACCGGCAACGCGATTCGTGTCCCCACGCCGAACGTGTCCATGGCCATTCTCAACCTCAACCTTGAGAAGCCCACGACCCGCGAAGAAATCAACGAGTACCTGCGCTACATGGCGCTGCATTCGGACCTGCACAAGCAGATCGACTTCGTCAATTCCCAGGAAGTGGTTTCCACCGACTTCGTGGGCTCGCGCCACGCCGGTGTTGTGGATGCTGAAGCGACCATCGCCAACGATAACCGTGTTGTCCTGTACGTCTGGTACGACAACGAGTTCGGTTACAGCTGTCAGGTGGTTCGTGTGATGGAAGACATGGCGGGCGTCAACCCACCGGCTTTTCCGAAGTAAGACGTAGAACGGTTTTAGCCGGGAGACTGTTTTCCGGCTAACAATCGCTCCTGCAAAAAAAACGCCCCGACCGGGTTTCTG
Source organism: Pseudomonas sp. DWP3-1-2 (assembly GCF_049896285.1). Classification (NCBI taxonomy): domain Bacteria; kingdom Pseudomonadati; phylum Pseudomonadota; class Gammaproteobacteria; order Pseudomonadales; family Pseudomonadaceae; genus Pseudomonas; species Pseudomonas sp. DWP3-1-2. The sequence continues at coordinate 38,870 of NZ_JAFCTZ010000008.1, forward strand.
GTCGGGGCGTTTTTTTTGGACTCAAGCAAACCTTGGGGCAAGACCTGTGGGAGCGAATTTATTCGCGAAGGCTTTGTTCCAGGCACCGACTTTGTATCGGCTGTACTGGCCTCTTCGCGGATAAATCCGCTCCCACGTAAAACCTCTCCGTCAGATTATCCCGCCACCGCGCCCACCGGCGCCTCCAGCTTCTGCCCACCCTTGCGGAACAACACCAGGGTTGCTGTCAGGCCAAGGATTGCCGCACCGGTCAACCAGATACCCGGTGCCGCCTTGTTATCCAGAACATGAATCAGGTACGTACAAGCGGCCGGGGTGAAGCCGCCGAAGGTGGCTGTCGCCAGGCTGTAGGCCAGGGAGAAGCCAGTGGTGCGCACGGCGACCGGCATGATTTCGGTCAGCGCCACGACCATCGCGCCGTTGTACGAGCCATAAAGGAATGACAGCCACAACTCGACCATCAGCAGATTGCCGAAGCTTGGGTTTGCCACCAGCCACGACAGGGCAGGGTAGGCCGTGGCAATCGCCAGAACCGTTGCGCTGATCAACAGTGGCTTGCGGCCAATGCGGTCAGAGAATGCACCCATCACGGGAAGCCAGATGAAGTTCGAGATCCCGACACACACGGTGACCAGCAAGCTGTCCAGGTCGGACAGCTGCAGTTCGTTCTTGCCGAACGTCGGGGTGTAGGCCGTGATCAGGTAGAACGAAACGGTGGTCATGACCACCAGTGCCATGCCGCCGATGACCAACCCGAAATTCTGCCCGATGGAGCGCACCACTTCGCTCAGGCTAGGGTGATGAGTGCGGGCCTGGAATTCCGGGGTTTCTTCCATCGAGCGACGGATCACGAAAATGACCGGCACAATCAGGCAGCCGATCAGGAACGGCACACGCCAGCCCCATTCGCCCATTTGCTCAGGATTGAGCCAATGATTCAGGCCCACGCCCAGCAATCCGGCGAATACCACGGCGGCCTGTTGGCTGGCGGACTGCCAACTGACGAAAAAGCCCTTGCGGCCGGGGGTTGAAATTTCCGCCAGGTAGACAGAAACACCGCCCAATTCCACGCCGGCGGAAAAGCCCTGCAGCAAACGACCAAGCAGAACCAGCAGCGGCGCCGCGACGCCCAGGGTTGCATAACCCGGCACACAGGCAATCAGCACAGTGCCCATCGCCATCATTGCCAGGGTGACGACCAGCCCTTTTTTGCGGCCGTGACGGTCGATATAGGCGCCGAGGAAGATGGCGCCCAGCGGACGCATGAGAAAGCCGGCACCAAAGGTGGCCAGGGATAACATCAGGGATGCGAAGGCGCTGTCGGCCGGGAAGAAGGTCTTGGCAATGGCCGTGGCGTAAAAGCCGTAGACCATGAAGTCGAACATTTCAAGAAAGTTGCCGCTGACAACGCGAAAAATCGCCTTGCCTTTGGAGGTAGTGGAGGCCATTGGAATTACTCGCTTAGGCTTTTAATCTAGGGGATCCGTTATATTTATGTCCTGTTTGCACCGGCCAAGCCTCCTGCCTGCACGCGAAGCATTTTGTAACAATATGTGTAAAGTCGACCAATGACAACCTTAGGGCCTTGGTCATCGTCGTCAATGGTCGCGTTGAGCGGGTCTTAAGCAGTGTCGGACAGCAGCTTAAAATGCACGCTGTTGACGCTTGATCCCCCTATCGTTTTATTGAACAGGACTGTCTTTTGAATCCGACAAGGCTGGGTTGGCTACGGGTATGTGTCTTCTTGCTTTTATCCGGGGGCATCGCTGGCTGTGATTCAGGCCCAACGCTGGAAACGTTTGGCGGGCCGACCATGGGCAGCAGCTATTCGGTCAGTTATGTGCGCCGGGCGGATCAACCGGGTGTGCAAGGGGTGCAGCCTGAAGTGGAGGCGATACTGGCTGAAGTGGATCAGCAGATGTCCACCTGGCGCAGCGACTCCGACATCGAACGCTTCAATGCCTTGCCTGCCCATAGTTGCCGGGTGATGCCGGAACCGGTTCTGCAACTGGTCCGCGTGGGCGAACAGTTGTTCCGGGCCAGCGAAGGGCGTTACGACCTGACGGTCGAGCCCTTGCTGAACCTGTGGGGGTTTGGTCCCCAGTCCCGTGTGGAGCACGTGCCAAGCGCTGATCAACTGGCTCGGGCGCGGCTCCTTGTCGGCCAACAGCATTTACGCATCGAGGGGCAGCGCTTGTGCAAGGATGCAGCGGTGCAGATCGACTTCAGCAGCATCGCTGCCGGTTACGCCGTCGAACGGATCGGCGCTCGGCTGCAGGCCTTGGGTATTGACGATTATCTCGTCCAGGCGACGGGCGAACTCAAAGCCGTGGGCAAGAAAGCCGACGGCTCTCCATGGCGCATTGCCCTTGAAGAACCCCGGGACGATCAGCAGGTCGCGCAGCGCGTTATCGCCCTGAATGGCTACGGGGTTTCCACCTCCGGGGACTACCGCAATTACTACCTTCGCGAGGGGCATCGTTATTCCCATACTCTGGATGCGTTGACCGGGGCGCCTGTGGAGCACGCCCTGGCATCGGTCACCGTTATTCATCCATCAACGCTTATGGCCGATGGCCTCTCGACGGTGTTGCTGATTCTCGGCCCGGAACGGGGCTGGGATTACGCCGAACAGCACGATATCGCCGCTTTTTTTGTGATTCGTGACGGCAAGCGTTTTATCATTCGCAGCAATCGCGCATTCGAAGGGCTGTCTGGAGATTGATGTAGTGCTGACAAAATTGGCTTACGACGCGACCAAGGGTTAATGTTCCCCGCTTCGGCACAGGTTTAGACTGCGCCCCGAGTTTCGATCCTTCATGTCGCTGGCCGCGATGTGATTTAGCCGGAGTTGCCAGAGTGGCAGCTCGGCCTGTTCTAAGGAGTACGCATGGCTGTCTACAACTACGACGTAGTGGTACTGGGTTCCGGCCCTGCTGGAGAAGGCGCGGCGATGAACGCCGCCAAGGCGGGGCGCAAGGTTGCGATGGTCGATAGCCGTCGGCAGGTCGGCGGCAATTGCACTCACCTGGGCACCATCCCGTCCAAGGCATTGCGTCACTCGGTCAAGCAAATCATCCACTTCAACACCAACCCGATGTTCCGGGCCATTGGCGAGCCGCGCTGGTTTTCGTTTCCTGATGTGTTGAAAAACGCAGAAATCGTCATTGCCAAGCAAGTGTCCTCGCGTACCGGTTACTACGCACGTAACCGGGTGGATGTGTTCTTCGGGACGGGGAGTTTTGCTGACGAACGCAGCGTCGATGTGGTGTGTCCCAATGGCGTGGTTGAAAAACTGGTCGCCAATCAGATCATCATCGCCACTGGCTCGCGGCCTTATCGCCCGGCGGATATCGACTTTTCCCACAAGCGTATCTACGACAGCGACACCATCCTCAGTCTGGGTCATACCCCACGCAAGCTGATCATCTACGGTGCCGGTGTTATTGGCTGCGAATACGCCTCGATTTTCAGCGGTCTCGGCGTGCTGGTTGAACTGGTGGATAACCGCGATCAACTGCTGAGTTTCCTGGATTCGGAAATTTCCCAGGCGTTGAGTTATCACTTCAGCAACAACAACGTCATGGTTCGCCACAACGAAGAGTATGAAAAGGTCGAAGGCCTGGACAACGGCGTGATCCTGCACCTTAAATCCGGCAAAAAAATCAAGGCCGACGCTTTGCTGTGGTGTAACGGCCGTACCGGCAATACCGACAAGCTGGGCCTGGAAAACGTGGGCATCAAAGCCAACGGCCGTGGTCAGATTGAGGTGGATGAAAACTATCGCACCAGCGTGCAGAACATTTATGGTGCGGGCGACGTCATCGGCTGGCCGAGCCTGGCCAGTGCCGCTTACGATCAGGGCCGTTCAGCCGCTGGCAGCGTGGTGGATAATGGCAGTTGGCGTTATGTGAATGATGTTCCCACCGGGATCTACACCATCCCGGAGATCAGCTCCATCGGCAAGAACGAACAGGAGCTGACCCAGGCCAAGGTGCCTTACGAGGTGGGCAAGGCATTCTTCAAAGGCATGGCCCGGGCGCAGATTTCCGGCGAGCGGGTGGGCATGCTGAAAATTCTGTTCCACCGCGAAACACTCGAGGTGCTGGGCGTACATTGCTTCGGTGACCAGGCGTCCGAGATCGTGCACATTGGCCAGGCCATCATGAACCAGCCCGGCGAAGCCAACACCATGAAGTACTTCGTCAACACCACGTTCAACTACCCGACCATGGCCGAAGCCTATCGGGTCGCTGCTTACGATGGCCTCAACCGGCTTTTTTAAGCGACTCCGGCCGGTGGCCTGAGCCGGCCGGGGAGACCGATTTCAGTAATTCCCGAGCGTGGCGCTGGCCAAACCGGGAAAGTCTGTAATCAGGCTGTCTACGCCGAAGTCCGCGAGCCTGCGCATCAGCGCGGGTTCGTTGACTGTCCAGACCGACACGTGCAAACCCTGATTCTGGGCTTTCTTCAGCCGTTCGGGAGTGCACAACGTCCAGTTCAACGCCAGAATCTCGCAGCCGTAGCTTTGCGCGACCTTCAACGGGTCCAGCCAGGCATATTCGGCCACCAGCCCGCGAGCGATATCCGGCGTCAAATCCATTGCCGCACGCAGCACTTCCCTTGAGCTCGACGTGATGGTGATCCTGTCCAGCAAGCCATGCTGTTGCGCAAGCTCGCGAATCGCCAGCACGGTGGTGGCGGCGCGGGTGCGCGACGCGCTTTTGACTTCCAGCTGCCAGTGTTCGAAGTCGCACTTTTCGAACAGCTCTTCCAGTCGCGGAATCGGGCAGGCATTGACCCAGCCGGGGCCGCCTTTGCGTGCGTCGTAGGTGATCAGGTCGGCGGCCAGATGTTCGTTGACCTTGCCTCGCCGGTCCGTGGTGCGTTTGAGGGTGGGGTCATGGATAACCATCAACTCCCCGTCGCGGGACAAATGCAGGTCCAGTTCGCAACGACGGACGCCATGCTTGAGGCACTCCTGGAAACTGGTCAGGGTGTTTTCCGGTGCTTCGCCTTTGGCGCCGCGGTGGCCATAAATAAGGGTCACGTTTACTCCTGGTGGCCTTCAAGGCGTCGTTCGGGGTGTGCATTGGAAGCTTGTCATTGTTCATCGTTGGCCGGGCGGCGCCCGTGAGCGGCAAAAAAAAAATGTGCAGTCGCTCACGGATACCCCTGGCAACGAAAAGGCGTTCCTTATTCAGGCGCTTGCTTCTCCAGTGCCTGGCGTCTCTGCTGGGCTTGTCGTTGCAAAATGTATCGCGCCAACAGTTGTCGTTGTGAGTCGGGCAGCTCGACAAACTCGGTGCCGATGTCGAACTGACCATCTGCCAAGGTATCGCAGTGGGTGACTTTGGCCAGCATCATCAGCGCCGAAGCCTGCGGCATGAGCACCATTTTGATCGACAGGTGTGCATCCAGGGCATACGCCTGGGGCGAATGAAACTGCACGCCGCCCTCGGAAATGATCACGTGCTGCGGCGCGCCCAGCTTGCCCAGCGCAGTCTGGGCAACCACTTGCCCCAGCAGATCGATACGCTTGCTCAAGGACTTGAGCAAGCTGCTCAGGACCCGATCACGCTCGTCCAGCTGGCGCAGCAAGTGCTGGGATTCAAACTCGTTGATATGCAGTTCGCTGAGCAGCTCGAACAGTACCGAGGTCTCGCGCATGGCATTGCGTTCAGTCGTATCGGTGCTGGACAGCAGGTTAATTTCCAGTGCGACGCTGTCTTCGATACGGTAGTATTCGCGGCGTTCTTCTTCATCTAATGTCGACATGGCGAATCCATGGTAGCTGCGGTTGTCAGAGTCAATGCTCAGAGTGTTTCGAGTGTAAGGCTGCACGCCAAGACCCGCCACAAGGACGTTCCCATTCCTCCGAACAAGTCCCTAAATGTTCAGACCTCTTTTTGTATTCATCGGCACGCGTTATACCCGTGCAAAACGCCGTAACCATTTCGTCTCCTTCATTTCGCTGACTTCCATGATCGGGCTCGCCCTGGGCGTCGTGGTGATGATAGTCGTGTTATCGGTCATGAATGGTTTCGATCATGAGATGCGCACCCGCGTGCTGGGGATGGTGCCTCACGCCACCATCGAGTCCGGCGAGCCCATCAGTGACTGGAAGTCGCTGGCCGACAAGGTCAAGCGTAACCCGCAGGTGCTGGCCGTTGCGCCCTTCACCCAGATGCAGGGGCTGCTGACCCACAACGGCAACGTGCAGAAAGTCCTGCTCAATGCCATCGATCCGGCCCAGGAACGCAACGTTTCGATCATTGACAAGTTCATGACGCAGGGCAAGCTCGACGATTTGTCTCCCGGCAGCTTCGGCATCGTCATCGGTGACAAGGCGGCGACCAAGCTGGGGGCGAAAATGGGCGACAAGCTGACGTTCGTTGCCCCTGAGGTCACCGTGACGCCGGCCGGTATGTTTCCGCGCATGAAACGCTTCACGGTCGTCGGCATTTTCCATGTCGGTGCCGGCGAGCTGGACGGTTACCTGGGCCTCACCAATCTTGACGATATTGCCCGGCTGCATCGCTGGAAACCGGATCAGGTGCAGGGTCTGCGCTTGAAGTTCGATGACCTGTTCCAGGCTCCGCGCACCTCTTACCAAATCGCTCAAGCCCTTGGCGAGCAGACGTATTACGCCCGCGACTGGACCCGCACCCACGGCAATCTGTATCAGGCGATCCGTATGGAAAAAGCCATGATCGGCCTGCTGCTGTTGCTGATCGTCGCGGTCGCGGCGTTCAACATCATTTCCACGCTGGTCATGGTGGTCAATGACAAACGAGGCGATATCGCCATTCTGCGCACCCTGGGCTCCACGCCGGGGCAGATCATGGCGATTTTCATGGTGCAGGGCACGGTGATCGGGGTGGTCGGGACCTTTATTGGCGCCGTGGTCGGCATCATCGCCGCGCTGAATGTCAGCGCTGCTGTCTCCGGCCTCGAAAGCCTGATCGGCCACAAGTTTCTCAGTGCCGACGTGTACTTCATTGACTATCTGCCATCACAGCTGATGGTTGAAGATGTGGTGCTGGTCTGCGGCGCCGCATTGATCCTGAGTTTTCTCGCCACCCTGTATCCGGCCTGGCGCGCAGCGCGTACCCAGCCGGCGGAGGCGTTACGTTATGAGTGAGTCGGGCATGAGTGATAAAGCAGTATTGAGTTGCCGTAACCTGGGCAAATCCTATGAGGAAGGCCCGGAATCGGTGGTGGTTCTGGCCAACCTTCAGCTTGAGCTGTTTCCGGGCGAGCGCGTGGCGATCGTGGGCAGTTCGGGTTCGGGCAAGAGCACCTTGCTGAACCTGCTGGGCGGGCTGGACACGCCGTCCCAGGGCAGTGTATGGCTGGCTGGTGAAGAGCTGTCGGCGCTGGGCGAAAAAGCCCGCGGCCTGCTGCGCAATCGCTCTCTGGGTTTTGTGTATCAGTTTCACCACCTGTTGCCGGAGTTCACCGCCCTGGAAAACGTCTGCATGCCGCTCCTGATCGGCAAGACGGCGATCCCGGAAGCGCGCCAACGCGCCACGGCGCTGCTGGAGCGTGTGGGGCTGGGGCACCGCTTGCAGCACAAACCGTCGGAGTTGTCCGGTGGCGAGCGCCAGCGTGTCGCGATTGCCCGTGCGCTGGTCAATCAGCCTGGGCTGGTGATGCTCGACGAGCCCACCGGCAACCTGGATCATCACACCGCACAAGGCATTCAGGATCTGATGCTCGAACTGAGCACGTCCTCGCGCACCGCGTTCCTGGTGGTCACCCACGACATGAGCCTGGCTCGACAGATGGATCGGGTGCTGCGTCTGGAAAACGGCCATTTGGTAGCCGCCTGATTGCACAACCCGGCGCAGGTGATCGCGCAGGGATCGTCTTTTTCTGCGGTATTTTCACGGTGTTATTCAAATGTTCCGACCGTTATCGATTTTCATAGGCGCGCGCTACACCCGTGCCAAACGCCGCAACCACTTTATCTCGTTCATTTCCATGACCTCGATGATCGGGCTGGCGCTGGGCGTGCTGGCCATGATCGTCGTGCTGTCGGTGATGAACGGCTTCCAGCGGGAAATGAGCTCGCGGATTCTCGGCATGGTGCCCCATGCGGTTATCGCGGGCGTGACGCCGCTGGATGACTGGAAACCCGCCGCCGCCGCCGCCCTGAAGAACCCTGAAGTGACGGCGGCCGTCCCCTTCACCGAAATGGACGGCATGCTGTCCTATAAAGGCTCGATGCAGCCCATCCAGATCAGCGGCGTTGATCCTGCGCTAGAGCATGAAGTCTCGATCGTTGCCCAGCACATCGTGCAGGGCAAACTTGAAGACCTGAAAGCCGGGGAATTCGGTGTGGTGCTCGGCGAACTCACGGCGCGGCGTTTTCGCCTGAATGTCGGCGATAAATTGACCCTGATCGTGCCGGAAGTCAGCAGCGCGCCCGGCGGCATTACCCCGCGCCTGCAACGCCTGACCGTGGTGGGTGTATTCAAGGTGGGGGCCGAGCTTGATGGCTCCATGGCGCTGATCAACGTTGCCGACGCGGCGCAAATACAACACTGGCAGCCCAATCAGGTGCAAGGCGTGCGTCTGGCCCTCAAAGACCTGTACGCCGCGCCACACGTCTCGACTCAGATCGCCACCAGTCTGGGCAGCGATTACCGGGCCGATGACTGGACGCACACCCAGGGCAGCCTGTTCAGCGCGATGAAGATGGAAAAAACCATGATCGGTCTGCTGTTGCTGATGATCGTGGCCGTGGCCGCCTTCAACATCATCGCCACGCTGATCATGGTGGTGAACGACAAGGGCGCGGACATCGCGATCCTGCGTACCATCGGCGCTACGCCGCGGCAGATCATGGCGATCTTCGTGGTGCAGGGCACGGTGATCGGTATTGTCGGCACGTTGATCGGCGGTGTGCTGGGCGTCATCGCCGCCATTAATGTCAGCAGTCTGGTGGGCTGGCTGGAGCGGGTCAGCGGCCAGCATATCTTCAGTTCCGATGTGTACTTCATCAACAGCCTGCCTTCTGAGCTGCAAGGTGGCGATGTCCTGCTGATTTGCAGTGCCGGTTTCATCCTCAGCTTCCTGGCGACGGTTTACCCGGCCTGGCGTGCGGCGCAGATCCAGCCGGCCCATGCGTTGCGCTATGAGTGATCTGCGGGGCTAGACACGTCTACTTTTTGTAGGCGCGAATTGTGGGAGCGAATGTATTCGCGAATGCGGTTATTCAGTCGATGACGATGTCGGCCGTGCCAACCTCTTCGCGGATAAATCCGCTCCCACACTGGTTTTACACGGTGTATTGATTCGGCAGCTCAATGACAAACCGTGTCAAACCTTCCCCGGATTCGCAGCGAATCGTTCCGCCATGGGCCTGGATGATCGAGCGTGTGATCGCCAGGCCTAGCCCGGCATGTTCGTGGCTCTCCCGGCGAGCCGGGTCGGCGCGGTAGAACCGGTCGAACAGCCGGGGCAGGATTTCGGGGGCGATGGTCGCGCCGCTGTTTTCGATGCTGATCGTGACCTTGTGTTGCCTACTGCCCAAGCTCACCGTTACCTCGCCACCTGCGGGGGTGAAGCGCAGGGCGTTATCCAGCAGATTGGAGAAAACCCGGCGCAACATCGTGCGGTCGCCGTCGAGGCCGGCCTGGCCTTCACAACGCAGATTGACTTGGGCGTCTTCGGCCAGCGGTGCGAAGAATTCCAGCACCGTGTCGGCTTCCTCTCGCAGGTCCAGGCGTTCTCGTACCGGGGTGATCAGGCCATGTTCTGCCTTGGCCAGATAGAGCATGTCGTTGACCATCTGCGCCATGCCTTGCAACTCTTCCAGATTACCCAGCAACGCCTCGCGATAATCTTCCCGCGAGCGCTCCCGGGTCAGTATGACCTGGGTGTGCGTCAGGAGATTGGACAGCGGCGTGCGCAGCTCATGGGCGATGTCGGCGGAAAAAGCCGAGAGTCGCTGGAAAGCGTCATCGAGCCTTTCAAGCATGGCGTTGAAGGCTTGCGTCAGGTCTGCCAGTTCGCTGGGCATTTGCGCTTCGGGCAGGCGGGTGGTGAGGGAGCTGGCCGATACGCTGGCGGCGATTTGGCTCATCTGGCGAAGTGGGCGCAGTCCACTCCGCGCAGCCCAGGCTCCCAACAGCGCTGTGGCCAACGCAGACAGCCCAATGGTCAGCCAGATCAGTCGCTGCATGCGCTGCAGGAAGTGCTGGTGGTGAGTGATGTCCAGCATCAGCGTCAGTTGTGCAGACTCAGTCGAGTGTTCGACCAGAGGAGCGTGATAAAGGCGATAGGCCGTCCGGGTATCACTCTGGGTATGCAATGTCTCATGGCCTTCGGATTGCGCTGGCGGCAGGCTTGAGTTATCGAACCAGACTGCTCCATCGGAACCACTGACCCGCAAGGCGAGATCGGGCTGGCGGCTCAGTTCAAGGCGCAGTTCACCTTCGCGAGCGAGTAATGCTTCACGAGTTGAAACACCCTGCAATACGTTGCGCAGTGGCGGCAGTTTGCTGTCGAGGAGTTGCTGGTCCAGTTCCATGAAGTGGGTTTCACTGGCACGATTAAATAGCACGCCAGCGGTCAGGGAGACGACGGTGGTGCAGGCCGCAAACAACAAGGCCAGACGGCTGGCCAGCGAGATTCGTCGAATCACGACGGGCGCTCTTCCAGCACGTAGCCCATGCCTCGCACCGTATGGATCAACTTGTCGGGAAAGTCGTCATCGACCTTCAGTCGCAAGCGACGTATCGCCACTTCGATCACATTGGTGTCGCTGTCAAAATTCATGTCCCATACTTGGGATGCAATCAGTGATTTGGGCAGCACTTCGCCTTGCCGGCGCATCAGCAATTCCAGCAAGGCAAACTCCTTGGCTGTCAGGTCAATGCGCTTACCGTCCCGCTCCACCCGTCGGCGCAGCAGGTCCAGGCGCAGGTCGGCCAGTTGCAGACAGGTTTCCTGAGCCGCGTTACCGCCACGTCGCAGCAGGGTTCGAACCCTGGCCAGCAGCTCGGAGAAGGCAAACGGCTTGATCAGATAGTCGTCTGCACCCAGTTCCAGGCCTTTGACCCGATCTTCTACCGCATCGCGCGCGGTCAGGAACAGCACCGGCGTTTCCAGACCGGCACTGCGCATGGCCTGGAGAATCTGCCAGCCGCTGCGGCCCGGCAGCATCACATCGAGAATCAACAGCGCGTAATCGCCGGTCAACGCCAGGTGCTGGCCAGTGGTGCCGTCAGCCACCAGTTCAGTGCTGAAGCCCGCTTCGCTCAAGCCTTGGCGCAGGTAATGACCGGTTTTCGGTTGATCTTCGACGATCAGTAGTTTCATGAGTGACTCACAAGCGTGACGAGGCTGCTTTATAGCGCGGGTGGGCGGCATGAGCGTCAACCTGACAGATTTGTAATCTTGTTGTCAGCTCGCCGCCAGCGCCCGGCTTTTAATGTGTGACCATCGATTGTCGCTTATTTGGAGACACCTATGCGTTCCCTCGCTCGCCTCACGCTGGTGGTTGTACTGTTGAGTGCCAGTCAGCCATTGCTTGCATCGCCAGCGTCTTCTGTTGACTTCGGACACGCTGCGCCGAAGGCCAGCGCCACCCGTACCGTAGAGCTGACGTTGGGCGATATGTTTTTCGAGCCCAAAAACGTGCAGGTCAAGGCGGGCGAGACGGTGCGTTTCGTGCTGGTGAACAAAGGGCAATTGCTGCATGAGTTCAATTTAGGTGATGCGGCGATGCACGCGCATCATCAGCAGGACATGCTCAAGATGCAGGAAAGCGGTCTGTTGATGCCCACTGGCATGAACCATGGCGGGATGGCCCATGGCATGGACCACGGCAAGATGGCGATGCGGCATGATGACCCCAACAGTGTGCTTATCGGGCCGGGTAAAACCGCCGAATTGACCTGGACGTTCACCAAGGCTCGTGATCTTGAGTTTGCGTGCAATATCCCCGGCCACTATCAGGCCGGGATGGTCGGTAAGCTGACGATTACCGAGTAGGCGCTGAAAACCGGGCGCAAAGTCTATAAACTGCCCGGTCTAATCCGTCCGCTACATGTGATTCAGGTACCGCCATGCATCCCGCCGCCGAACACTCCCCGCTGGGCAAGTCCAGTGAATACATCGCCACCTATACGCCGTCTCTGTTGTTTCCTATTCCTCGCGCTGCGAAATGGGCCGAGCTGGGGCTGACCGCGCAGACGTTGCCGTATCAGGGTGTCGACTTCTGGAACTGCTACGAATTGTCCTGGCTGCTGCCTTCCGGCAAGCCGGTGGTGGCGATTGCCGAGTTCAGTATTCCGGCCGATTCACCCAATATCATTGAGTCCAAGTCCTTCAAGTTGTACCTGAACTCGCTGAATCAGACGCCGTTTGCGGATCGCGCCGCGCTGGTGGCGACCCTTGAAAAGGATCTGTCGGCCGCAGCGGGCAAGCCGGTGGGCGTGCGCATTCGCAGCCTGGCCGATATCGAGGGTGAAGGCGTTGCCGTGATGCCGGGCAGTTGCATCGATGAACTGGACGTGACGATTCACAGCTACGACCGACCGCAACCTGAGCTGTTGCGCTGCGACGATTCGCGGGTGGTGGAGGAGGCGGTGCACAGTCACTTGCTCAAATCCAATTGCCCCGTCACCAGCCAGCCGGACTGGGGCAGTGTCGCGGTTCACTACCGGGGTGCGGCGCTGGATCACGCAAGCCTGTTGGCTTACATCGTCAGCTTCAGGCAGCACTCGGATTTTCATGAGCAGTGTGTCGAGAGGATCTTTCTTGATCTTCAGCGCTTGCTCAAGCCAGAAAAACTGACCGTCTATGCGCGTTACGTGCGCCGTGGCGGGCTGGATATCAACCCCTATCGCAGCACCGAAGCCGTCAGCTTCGAGAATGGCCGCCTCGCTCGGCAATAGATCATCGGTCGAGCGGGCCGCGGCTCGCTGACTGTCCAGCATCCTGTGGGCGCGAGCTGATTCCCACAGGATCGCGTCCTGTCAGATCCCGATATTGCCCAATGTCACCACGATGTTGCGCAAGGTGCCAGCGATGCCGGGGTGTTCGAGCTCGAAACGCTCTACGGCGAGGTTGACGCCATCCGCAAGACTGGAATCCTGAGTGACCGTTTCCAGTTCAATCTGCGATTCGATCTGCTGCATCAGAAGGTGCAGGTTTTCGCGTTCGCTCTCGGACAGCGGCGGGTTCTGCTCCAGTTGCTCGCGCAGGGTATTGAGTTGTTCTTGCAGTTCGCGGGCAGGCATGACGTGCTCCTTCATTGATAAGTCTGTCCCATGGACCTCGTCGCCGGGCGAAAGGTCCTCGATGACTATAAGACTAATCCACTACGGTGCAGTCTGCATGATGTTGATCAAGCCAATGCGCAGCCGCTCAGGGCTTTTCGCCTTTGCTGCGGCGCAATGCGATGTCGGCTAGGCAGGATTCGAGCTCTCCCAGGTGATCGATCACAGAATGCACGCCCAGCGCGTACAGTTGCAGCGTCGCCTGGCCACGGCGGTACTCGCGCTCGGCATTGTTCAGGGCTTGCCACTGCGCCTGTGACAACCCGCACAGGGAGCCACAGGACGCGAGGCCGATGGTCCATAGCCCCGCGTTGAGGCCCGATTGCAGCAGTTTGGGTTCGCCGCTGACCACTACGCTGCCTTCGAGTTGACTGACCCCCAGTGCCATGAGTGCCTGCCAGCAGGCGTGCGGCGCCGGCCAGGGTGTCGATGCCCTCGGGGCGGGAACGATCAATGAAGGCAGCGAGCGGGCAAGCAACAGGCTGATGGACTCGGGCAACTCATCCAGCCAGGCGCAGGGCACACCTTGCGTGTTCAGGCTTTGCAGAGCGGGCAGAGCACCTGCTGTGGCCTGACCCTGCTCGCTGTCGATCAACTTTTTTGACGCTTGCGCGCCGAAATCCACCAGGCAGCCGCTGAGGCCAAACAACACGGCCGTGAAGGCGGGCAGGGGAGTATTGACCGGCGCAAGCATGGTGATCTCTCTGAAATACCGAGAAACGCTACTGGCCTTTTGTGACAGCTAGATGAACGTCTGATGATGGTGTTTAAAAACTTTTGCCGCTCTGACGGCTTTGCCTGTCAGTGACCCTGCCTTATTTAGTCGATATGGCTTTATACTGCCCGCCTTGATGATGTGGGGGCGTAGCGCCCGCTTGATTACTTTACTAGGAGTGTCAGCTATGCCCGTGACCGGTGCAGGCTTTTTTGATCGTCTGGCTCAGTTGTGTATTTGCGCCGGTGTTGCACTGGTTCCGATGGCCGCCCAGGCTGCCGACGATGACCCGTGGGAAAGCGTCAACCGTGTGGTCTTCCGCTTCAACGACACGATTGATACCTATGCCTTGAAGCCGATTGCACAAGGTTATCAATACATAACCCCGCAGTTTGTCGAAGATGGCGTGCATAACTTCTTCAACAATATCGGCGACGTGCGCAACCTGGCCAACAACGTCCTGCAGGCCAAACCTGCTCATGCCGGCGTTGACACGGCTCGACTGATTTTCAATACCACGTTCGGCCTGCTGGGTTTCATTGATGTCGGTACGAAAATGGGCCTGCAGCGCAGCGATGAAGACTTCGGTCAGACACTCGGCTACTGGGGTGTAGGAAGCGGCCCGTATGTGATGCTGCCGTTACTCGGCCCAAGCACTGTGCGCGACACTGTCGCCATGTACCCGGACACTTACACTTCCGCTTACCACTACGTGGATCACGTGCCGACCCGCAACACGGCCCGGGCCGTGAACATCGTCGATGCCCGCGCGAGCCTGTTGTCGGCCGAGCGCATGATCACGGGCGACAAGTACACCTTTATCCGCAATGCGTATTTGCAAAATCGCGAGTTCAAGGTGAAGGACGGCCAGGTCAAAGACGATTTCTGATTGCCCTGATGTGATCGAACAGGTTTGATTGAACAAAGGCGACCGAGGTCGCCTTTTTCTTTTCAAAATGTGAGTCAGTTCCGCTGAAGATCAGCTCATGGAGATGATAGTCAGTCCCAGTTTCTGACCGCCGTCTTCCATGTCTGTCAGCCAGACCACTTCTGTTTCCGCCTCAAGCCCCTTGAGCGCGGTATGTTCGGAATCAATCCTTACGCTGAGCTTGTCACCGACCTGAAAGGTGCGCGGGGCCTGCACCTGCATGCCGGAGCTAGACAAATCAATGCACACTGCTGGAATGATCTGGCCGGCATACAGCAAGCTGATGTCGGTATCTACACGCATGCGGATGTAATCACGCTTTTCGTCGTAGTCTCGACCATTTGTAGTCATGGTTTGTCCTTCACTTTCGTTGCTTATTTGCCTGTTCTTATAACTCTGCGCGATTTGCGATGTAAAGACGCAATGCGACCGCTGACGCACGCTTGAAACGCCCGGCGGATGGGAGTACCGTCTGCGCCTTGAAGGGCACCTCTGAAACGCCAAGCCAGGGCCAAAAGTCGCGGCGCGCTGTCAGAGAGGCTAGAAGCGAATCCAGTAAGCTGACCCGTACACCCGGTCGTTTACGCCAACCTAATCTGGCGCCGTTTGCCCACATGCAAAAAACCAGTGCCACGCTGCTGATAATCGATGACGACGAAGTGGTGCGAGCCAGTCTGGCTGCCTATCTTGAGGACAGTGGCTTCAGCGTTCTGCAAGCCGGCAATGGCTTGCAGGGCATCGAACTGTTCGAGAAGGAAACGCCTGATCTGGTGATCTGCGACTTGCGCATGCCTCAGATGGGCGGGCTCGAACTGATTCGCCAGGTAACCAGCCTTTCTCCCGAAACGCCGGTCATCGTCGTTTCCGGCGCCGGTGTCATGAATGACGCGGTCGAAGCGCTGCGCCTGGGTGCCGCCGATTATCTGATCAAGCCGCTGCAAGACCTCGCCGTGCTGGAGCACTCGGTACGGCGCGCCCTTGACCGTGCTCGTTTGCTGCAGGAAAACCAGGTCTATCGGCAACAGCTGGAAACGGCCAATCGCGAGCTGGAAGCCAGCCTTCATCTGTTGCAGGAAGACCAGGATGCCGGTCGTCAGGTGCAGATGAACATGTTGCCGATCAGTCCCTGGGCCATTGATGAATTCAAGTTTGCCCACGAAATCATTCCGTCGCTGTATCTGTCGGGAGATTTCGTCGATTACTTTCGCGTCGATGAGCGTCGGGTTGCGTTCTATCTGGCGGACGTTTCCGGGCATGGCGCTTCTTCGGCGTTCATTACCGTGCTGTTGAAGTTCATGACCACGCGCCTGTTGTTCGAGTCCAAACGCGGCGGCACCCTGCCAGAGTTCAAGCCTTCGGACGTGTTGGGTCATATCAACCGGGGTTTGATCAGCTGCAAGCTGGGCAAGCATGTCACCATGGTGGGCGGCGTGATCAACGAGGACACCGGGAAGCTGACCTATGCCGTGGGCGGCCATTTGCCACTGCCTGTGCTGTATTCGCCGGGTGAGGCGCGGTACTTGGGCGGGCGTGGTTTGCCGGTAGGTCTGTTCAATGAAGCGACTTATCAGGACCATGAAGTGGACCTGCCGGATTCCTTCAGCCTGACCCTGCTGTCAGATGGCATTCTGGACCTCTTGCCGGGTGATACACTCAAAGAGAAAGAAGCCGCGCTACCCGAAATGGTAAAAGCGGCGGGCGGCAGCCTGGATGGTCTGCGTCAGATTTTTGGATTGGCCACGCTAGGGGAGATGCCGGATGATATCGCCTTGTTAGTGCTGAGCAGGAACCTTGAATGAGTACCGGTAGAATCCAGTTCGCCGAGCAGGACGGCACCTTTGTCCTGAAGTTCGTTGGGGAAGTACGTCTGACCCTGTGTTCGGCGTTGGATGCGACGATTGAAAGAATCTTCACGGCGCTGAATTTTTCGGCAGTCGTCATTGATTTGACCGAAACCCGCAGCATCGACAGTACAACCCTTGGCTTGTTGGCCAAGTTGTCCATCTTGTCTCGTCAGAAAGTCGGCTTGTTGCCAACGGTGGTGACCACCCACGAAGACATCACCCGGCTTTTGCAGTCGATGGGTTTCGATCAGGTGTTCAATATTGTCGACCGTCCGATTCCGCGGCCTGAATGCCTGACGGACTTGCCCTCTCAGGATCAGTGCGAAGAGGTGGTCAAGGCCAAGGTGCTGGAAGCGCACAAGATCCTCATGGGTCTCAACGATTCCAATCGTGAAGCGTTCCACGACCTGGTCAACGCGCTGGAGCGTCACTAGCCACCCACAACGGGTAGGCAGCAAAAAGGGCGACACCCGTGAGGGTGTCGCCCTTTTGTGTTTTCAGACCTTGGCTGAGAGCAGCTTTTCGAGCTTCTCCTGGTCGCGAGCGAACTGACGAATACCTTCAGCCAGTTTCTCCGTGGCCATGGCATCTTCGTTGGAGGCCCAGCGGAACTGGCTTTCAGTCAGGGTTTGACGCGGCTCTCCGGCATTGCCCGGTGACAGCTTGCGTGCCAGGGAGCCATTGTCTTCTGCCAGTTTTTGCAGGAGTTCAGTACTGATGGTCAGGCGGTCGCAACCTGCCAACTCTTCGATCTGGCTGATATTCCGGAAGCTGGCACCCATGACCACGGTTTTGTAATCGTTGGATTTGTAATAGTTGTAGATGCGGGTTACCGACTGTACACCCGGATCCTCGGCACCCACGTAGTCCCGGCCTTCAGCTTTCTTGTACCAGTCGTAGATACGGCCCACGAATGGGGAAATCAGGAACACGCCAGCGTCGGCGCAGGCCTGGGCCTGGGCGAAGGAGAACAGCAGCGTCAGGTTGCACTGAATGCCTTTCTTCTCCAGCACTTCGGCAGCACGGATGCCTTCCCAGGTTGATGCCAGCTTGATCAGGATACGATCGGTGCCAATGCCGGCCTTGTCGTACAGGCTCACCAGATGTTCGGCGCGTTCGATACAGGCTTTGGTGTCGAAGGACAGGCGGGCATCGACTTCAGTGGAGACGCGCCCCGGCACAACCTTGAGAATTTCCTGGCCGATGGCGACGGAGAAGCGGTCGCTCGCTACGTTGATATCGCCGTTGCTGCCGCTGAACGCTTCTTTCAGGCGGGCTGCGTTGCTGTCGCTTGAGGCGGCCTTGAGCAGTAGGGAAGGGTTGGTCGTGGCATCGACCGGCTTGAGCTTTTCAATGGCACCGAAATCGCCGGTGTCGGCAACAACCGTGGTGAACGCTTTGAGTTGATCCAGCTTGGAAGTCATGAGTGTGCTCTGTCCTGTGCGGTTGGATGACATTACCCGAGCATCGGCGACCCCTCAAGCGAGCTGTGCGAAAACGGCTGCGCTCCATAGGCGGCGTCACCGCTGCTGCGGGCCCTTGTTGAGAGCAAGACGTCAATGCGCGAGAGTTCGACGAGTCGATTCTGCTGGTTTTGAGCCCCGGCGGGGCTGCTTGTTCCCGGTGATTTGCGAAACCCGGACTGCTGGCGTCAGGTGGTTCCCCCGGCCAGGGGCTTCTCTTGATAGACTTGCAGCCTTTCGCCACGCCGACTCGAGACACGTAGAGCTAATGTCCCACACAATCGCTGTTCAAAAGAATTCCGCCTCTACGCTATCCCGTCGCTTTTCTGTTGCCCCGATGATGGACTGGACTGACCGCCACTGCCGGTTTTTCCTGCGTCTGTTGTCGAAACATGCCTTGTTGTACACCGAAATGGTGACCACCGGTGCGTTGCTCAACGGCGATCACGAGCGTTTTTTGCGTCATGACGAGGCCGAGCATCCCTTGGCCCTGCAGTTGGGCGGCAGCGTTCCCGCCGATCTGGCCGCCTGTGCCTGCCTGGCCGAGGACGCCGGTTACGACGAGGTGAACCTGAACGTGGGTTGCCCCAGTGACCGGGTACAGAACAACATGATCGGCGCCTGTCTGATGGCTCACCCGCAGTTGGTGGCCGATTGCGTGAAGGCCATGCAGGACAGGGTTTCGATACCGGTCACGGTCAAGCACCGCATTGGTATCAACGGCCGGGACAGTTATGCGCAGTTGTGCGACTTTGTCGGGACCGTCCGGGACGCTGGATGCGAAAGCTTTACCGTGCATGCGCGGATCGCGATTCTGGAAGGGCTTTCGCCAAAGGAAAATCGCGATATTCCGCCGTTGCGGTATGACGTCGTCGCGCAGTTGAAAGCCGACTTTCCCGAGCTGGAAATCGTACTCAACGGCGGTATCAAGACTCTTGAGGACTGTCAGGAGCACTTGCAGATTTTCGATGGCGTGATGCTGGGGCGCGAGGCGTATCACAACCCCTATATTCTGGCTCAAGTCGATCAGCAGCTATTCGGCAGCCAGGCACCGGTGATTTCCCGGGCTGAAGCGTTGGCGGCCTTACGCCCCTACATCGCGGCGCATATCGCCAGCGGTGGGTCGATGCATCACATCACCCGGCATGTGCTGGGGTTGGGGCAGGGCTTCCCCGGCGCCCGGCGCTTTCGCCAGTTGCTGTCGGTGGATATTCACAAGGCCGAACACCCGTTGGCGCTATTGGATCAGGCGGCACAGCTGTTGGAAGGTCGATAGTGTTTTGGCGCCTGAGCCGTTCAGGTGTAGACGCCATCCGCCACTCAAGTCATTCCGTTGGGTCCGTCCAGCACCTGGCGCACCTTGCGCGCCAACGCCAGGGGCATACAGGGCTTGGCAATGACGTCGAATTCCGATCCGCCGATGTCCGTCCTTTCAATCGAGTTTTCCGCGTAACCCGTGGTCAGCAGCACCTTGATTTTGGGCAGGCGTCTTCTCACCTCTCTGGCCAACATTACGCCATTCATGCCGCCGGGCATGATCAGGTCAGTGAACAGCAAATCGTAAGATGAGCCGGCGTCGAACTTTCTCAGCGCCTCCCGAGCATTGAGGGCGATGTCGGTGGCATAGCCCAAATCCTCAAGCACCATTTTCGACAGCTCAGCCACGTCCGGGCGGTCTTCGACGATGAGAATGCGCTCATAGCCCGTGCGACCTTGAGGCCGGTGCGGTGCGTCGGTCGGGGTGATACCGGCTTCGTCCATGGGGAAGTGCAGCTTGATCGTAGTGCCTATGCCTTCTTCGGTGTAAATGTGCGCGGCGCCACCGGATTGCCTGGCGAACCCATAAACCATGGATAACCCCAGCCCTGAGCCTTCCTCCTTGGTCGTGAAGAAAGGATCCATGGCGCGGTCGCGAATGCCAAGAGGCATGCCAATGCCGTTGTCGGTCACCGAAATGCGCACATAGCAGCCCGGCAATAACCCGTCGTGAGGCATAACCGCAACGTCGTCAATTCTGACATTGCGCGTTTCGATGAGGATTCGAGGGTTCTCCCGTCCCGCCAACGCATCTTTGGCATTGATGACAATATTCAGCAGCGCCATCTCGGCCTGGGTGGGATCGATTCGGCAGTTTTTCAGGTCTGGATCCAGATCCATTTCAATCTGCACTTCTGACCCAAAGGGGGGCTCAGCCAGGATATGGCTGTGGGTGACCAACGTGTTGAGGTTCAGGACCCGGCCATCCAGCTTCTGCTTTCTGGAGAAGGCCAGCAGTTGCTTGGTCAGCGTGCTGGCTTTCTCTACGGCGGCCTTGGTGTGGTGGATACTGCGATTCACGCGATTGCGATCAATCTCGGGCTTTTCCACGGCCGAGCCAATCAGGTCGATGTAGCCGCCCATGACTTGCAACAGGTTGTTGAAGTCGTGAGCGATGCCTCCGGTCAATTGGCCGAGCGCTTCCATCTTTTGTGCCTGACGCAGGGCTTCTTCTGCATCACGTCGACGGCTGATATCCAGTTGTGAGGCAAAGAAGTACACCAGTTCGCCATCGTCGTTGTAGATAGGCGAAATAAACAGGGCATTCCAGAATGAAGAGCCGTCCTTGCGGTAGTTGAGGATTTCGGTGGACAGGTCGGTGCGCTCGGCAATCGCTGTCTTGATCGCGTCGACCGTCGCGCGATCCGTTTCAGGACCTTGCAGGAGTCGGCAGTTGGAGCCGATGATTTCGGCGGCGGTGTAGCCGGTCATTTGCAGAAAGGCGCTGTTGGCAAAAATGATCGGATTATCGGAGCTGTGGGGATCCGTCACGATCATCGGCATGCGTGTGGTTTCCACCGCAGCGAAGAAAATGTTCTTGCCAGGGGGGGAAATGTCACCAGAGGAAGCGTTATCGACGCGAGATGGTCTGTCCGGCACTGCGCTGTCTCCGGTCTGATTGAATAGATCCCGATACCCTGACGGGACGAGGCGGTGTCTTAATGAGTGTTTTTAAGCCATGGATTGTCTCGTTCGAATGGTTTTGTGGATTGAAGTTCCGTGCAGTTGATTGAGTCCGATGCCAATGGTGTGCATGATCCTGTTCTGCTTTTTGACATGGGTTCGACAGGAGTCCGTTTGCCATGAATACCCACCCCAATTCCCTCGTTCGTCATCTGCATCCCGCCAGCATCACGGAGCCTTGGGCGCGGGAGTTCGCCGAGGCCATTGAAGTGCCGGTGAACGCCCGCCAACTGGTGCTTAGCGGTGTCGGCCCGCAGGTCATCGATTCAACCGCCCCGGCCGGCTCTGTGCAGGCGTACGGTGACACGGCGGCTCAGACCCTGAGCGTTATCCGGCAGATCGAAGCAACCCTGGCCCGCCATGGTTACGAGTTGGGTGACATTGTCAGCATGCAGGCGTTGCTTGTGGCGGATCCGTTATCGGACGGCGTTGCGGATTTCGAAGGGTTTTCTGGCGTCTACAATCAGTATTTCGGTACGCCTGCGCAGCCGAATGTGCCCGCGAGGACGCGGGCGCAGGTTATCCGACTGGTTCCGCCGGGGTGGCTGGTGGAAATAACGGTGACGGCCACGAAGGTCGACCGTCCTGTGATCTAGGCTCTGTAGGAAAAGTGGCTGCGCTCGGTGATGCTGCGTTAAAAACAGGCTCGGAATGCTCATTTACAGCCAGTAGACTCCGCTTCCTCACCTGTTTTTGCCTTGCCTGACCTTCGCTCGCCGACTTTTCGTACTAGAGCCTCGGGTTTCACCTCGGCGCTTGCGCCGCAGAGCAACCGACCGGCAACACAAAGCAAACATGCAGGCTGGCCCGGTTATCCGTGCCTGCCGGTTTTGACAAAAATCAGCTATTTGCATTTCTCCCGGTCACACTTTTTTAATCAGGAAGCAGCACGCTCTTCGCTGCGATGGGCGTGCTTTTCGAAGTGTGGAGGTGGCTTCTGTCCGGTTCAGGGCGGTTAATGCTCATTGCATCTCCTTTCTGGCGGCGGACGAACTGGCGCGCCAGTGCGGTGCCACGCTGGATCTGGTGCACGCTTACGATCTTTCCTACGTCTACTCCACAGAAGGCGGCATGGGTTACGCCACCAGGCTGGGTGATGAATTATATCGGGCCGAGCAGCAGGCTTTTAACGCGTTGGCAGACAGTTTCGGGGTTGCCGAAAAGCATCGCCATTTCATCTCGGGAACACCGTCCAAAGTGATCAACGACTTTGCCGTCGCCGAGCATGTTGATGTGATCGTCATGGGCAGGGTCAACCGACATGGCTTGAACAAGTTGCTGGGCAGTACGACTGAACAGGTGATCGATCACATGCCCAGCAGTGTGCTGGTGATCAAGTCCGAGGCGCCGTAAAGGGCTTGATAAACCCTGATGCTCAGGCCAGCAGCAGGTGATTTTCAACCCGCGTGACACCGGCTGCCGACCAGGCCGTGCGCTCCGCTGCCTTGCGCTCGGCCCACGAATGCACATGCCCCTTAAGTGTTACCGTTCTGTCATCGACAGTGACGCAGATGTGGGTGGCGTCGACTTCAACGTTGCGCACCAGAGCGCTTTCAATCAGGGTTTGCGTGTCATCGGGATTGATGCGGGGTTTGATGTCCAGAAAGTTATTGATCCCCGTGACACCGGTCAGCTTGCGGATCGCGCCCTGTGCCGCTTCTTTCTGATATTGCCAGTCCACCTCGCCTTCCAGCGTCACCCAGCCACTCTGCACTTTGACCTGTATGCGATCTGCGGGGAGTGACTCATTCCATTGGATGAGTTCCAGGCAGCGTGAAGCGATGACGTCGTCATCCAGGCAGATCGTCCCGGGGAGGCGCACCTGAAGCTCTTCGGCCACGCCCCGCACACCTTTGACGCTCTTGACTGCTCTTTCGGCGGCTATTTTTTCCGCGTAGCTGCGAACATGGCCAGTCAAGGTGGCGACGCCGTTTTCAACCGCTACACCAATGGCGGCTGCATCGATATGAGGTCGAAATTCCAGCTCATCGAGAATGTCCCGGCGCAGGGTCAAATCGCTCATGTTCATCAATCTCCATCGGTTGTGCCTGCCCAAGAGGCAAACGAGACGTCACAGCGCCAGTAGACACCGTTGGGCCGAGGAGAGTATTGAGTTTTATCAAGGGACCGGCCTTGAGGATGGCGACCCGGTGCGTTTGGTCCCGACCATTGGTCTGGTAAGGGGCACTCTGCCGGGGGGCGGGCTTCCCATGATCATGGCCCAGACGTCTCTGGGCGTTTGACCTGAGGTGCCCATGACTACGCAGCAGCATGATCCTGAAAATGATCCGGGCTTCGATCCTGATTCGCCCGACCTTGGCGACCCGCAAATTGACCCGATAGGCCCGGCCAAGGCGCCCGATGACGGGCAGGACGTGGATTCGCAAAAGCGCGTGGACGATGATCAATACCCGCCCTACGACGATAAATAAGCCGCCATCAGCTGACTCAGACTACGGCTTCACGTGCGTAACTTGATCGCGCTGTCACTGTTCAGGCGCTTGATTTGTTCCCCCGACATTGGACGGCAGAAGAAGAAACCCTGCGCCTCATCGCAGCCGTAACTTCTGACCATGTCCATGCATTGGAAAGTTTCGATGCCCTCGGCGACAGTGCGATACCCCAGCTCATGGGCCAGCTTGAAAATGGATTGGGCAATAATGCGATTGCGCGGCTTGTTCTCCAGGTCAGTGATGATGGACTTGTCCAGCTTGATGACATTGGCCGGGATTTCATGCAGGTAGGCAAAATTGCTGTAGCCGGTGCCGAAGTCGTCGATGGCGACATCGACACCCAAGGCGCGAATGTCTGACAACTGGACCAGCACGTGGCTGCTCGCGCGTATCCATTCGCCTTCGGTGATTTCTACCTCGACCCTCTGGGGGGCGATGGAATGCTGTTCGCAACTGGCTCGCAGCGCGCCTGCAATGTCGATGGATTGAAAGTCCAGTGCCGACAGATTCAGCGAGACTTTTGCTTCTTTGTCTTCCCATTCGGCCGCAGCCGCCAGCGCATGCTCAATCACCCAGCGGGTAACGGTGCTGATTTGTCCTGAACGCTCGATCAACGGGATGAATTCGGTGGGTGAGACCGGGCCCAGGGTGCTGTGATTCCAGCGCAGCAGTGCTTCTGCGCTCACCTGGCGGCCATCCTCCAGGCGAAAACGGGGTTGATACACCAGATAGAACTCGCCATTGGACAATGCAGCGGCTACATCGCCGCTCAACATATGCGCGCGCCGGTTGGCGCAGTCCTCGGTTTCGTCCCAGACCGCCCAGCCTTTGTCGTTCCGCTCTGCGGCTTCAACGGCGAGACGTGCGTTGCGCAGCAGGTCGCCAATGGACTGGCTGCCTTCCTGGCAGCAGGCAATGCCCAGGCGCGTGGCCGGCAATGCGGAAATCGAATCCTCGGCGCAGGGCTCACAGATCAGCGTGATCAGCGTCTGAATCAACGCGCACCTTTGCGCCGGGTTCGCAGACAGCAGCACGCAGCAGTGACGTTCGCTGATGTGATAAACCGTCACCGGGGTTTGCAGCGCATGTTCCAGACGGCCGGCGATGTCTTGGGCGCGCATTTGCAAGGGGTTTGCGGCGCTGAGTGAGTCCGGTTCTGTCTCGTACTGGCTGTCGACGATTTCGATCAGCGCCAGCAGGCGCGCCGGGAACTGCGCATTGCACCACGATTGCTGATGGTCGGCGAGAAACTGACGCAGGTTCGGCAATCCCGAGACCGGATTGCGGGTGAGTACCATCTGCCGTTGTTCAATCTGGGAAATAACCATCTCTGCCAGATCCTTCAACACCTGGATTTCAGCGTGGTTCAGTTGATGGGGCAACTTATCGATGATGCACAGGCTACCCAATCCAATGCCTTCGCGGGTCAACAAGGGAGCGCCGGCGTAAAAGCGAATGCCGTCCTGAGCGGTCACCAGTTCGTTCGTGGCAAAGCGCACATCTTCGCAGGCATTGACGACTTGCATGACGCCTTGCTGGCGCAGCGTGTGTGCGCAAAAGGATTGGCTGATGGGCGTTTCACTGGGCGCGAACCCAACACGGGCGGGGAACCATTGCCGATCTTCCTCCACCAGGGAAACCAGCACTGTCGGGACATCGAAATACGCGGAGGCAAGGCGGCAGATGCGATCAAAATTCTCGTTATTGGCCGTCTCCAGCCACTGCAGGGCCCGTACCGCGGCCAGGCGTTGTTGCTCCTTTTCTAGGGTTTGGTGCATGGGGTATCTCGGCGGACGGTCAGAGGTCATTCGGGTGAGGCAATATGCCATCATTTCGAGAGTGACATACAACACCGATAGGTTTTGTGACCACGATCAGTCCCTGCTGATTGTATCGTCGCTGCCATCCATTACTTTAGGCGGTATCGGCCGGCCCCGATTCAGGTGGCCGGCCGCAGTGCTTTTTCTCCCGTTGTCGGAGGTAGCCCTAACCCCCGTCCGTATCAATGTCTGCATCCTTGCCTTGGGTGGGTTGCGGGTTGCGTTGATCAGCCGGTTTTTCCTCTGGCTCGTAGTCTGGAGTAAAGGTGTTACCGCCCGATTCCTGGGTTTGTTCCAGTTGCGTATCGGGTTGTCCCACGGGCTGTTCTTGAGTCTGTGAACCCGTGTTCGGGTATTGCTCACCCTGGCCCGGTTCGTTGTCAGGGTTTTGCGGGTCGATGGCGGGGTCGTTGCGGTCAACGGGTGTCTGGCTTTGATCGGTCATCGTCGTGTCCTCTCTATTCTCAGGCTATCAATTTCCAGCCTTTCAAGAATTCGAGGGTGACGGGGCACGGTCGTTCGATGAGTTTTGAGACCGACCGTCCGTTGCGGGAGGTGAATCAGCGGTCACGGTGTGCGCCGTTGACCGGCATACGGCTACCCAGGCGGTAGCGTGAGGAGGGATGGGTCAGGCGGACGAATGTCACGATCTTGCCGTTGCTCCAGGTGCGTCGCATCAAGACCAGGCAAGGTTCCAGGCTGTCGATCTGCATGTAGCGGCTTTCGTCAGCGCTGGGATGGCTGGCTTCGACGATGTGTTCCATTTCATCCGGACGGATGGCTTGCAACAGATAGCGGGCAGGCTGGAGTTGCTCACCGAATGACTGCTTGAGGAAGTCCGGAACCAGCTCCGGATTAACGTAACGGTCTTCCAGTTGCACCGGCACGCCTTCTTCGCAATGCACGCAGAGCAGATGAAACACTGAGGTGCCGGTTGCCAGCGACAGGGCTGCCGCAGTGGACATCGATGCGGCTTCCCGACCCAGATGCAGCACCTCACAGCTATAGCGATGCCCGCGGGCGATGATTTCGTCAGCGATGTTGGTGATGCGCAGAAGGTTCGATTGCGGCTTGCTTTGGGCCACGAACGTGCCGACCCCGGAGACCCGCACCAGTTGGCCTTCTTCCGCTAGTTCACGCAGTGCACGGTTGACCGTCATGCGCGACATGCCGAGTGTCTGCACAAGCTGGTTTTCCGAAGGAATCAAGTCACCGGGTTTCCATTCGCCACCGCTGAGCTTGCCCTGGACGTAGTCCTTGGCGCGCTGATAAAGGGCTTGAGGGGCCGGGGGGCTCATCACAGGCTCACGAGGGTCATACGCGGCAGACCTCTTCGGTGTTGCGCGGTGGTCGGCGGGCTGAAAGTCCGCCGACCACGTGGCACTCAAGCGTACAGGCGTTCAAATGGCAGCCAGCGGGTGAATGCACCGTTTTCGACCCAGGCGCGTGCGGCGGCGATGTCCGGAGCGAAGTAACGGTCTTCATCGTAATGGGCGACTTCACTGCGGATCATGGCCAGCACTTCACTGAGTTTTTCCGACGTGCGCAGCGGCGCATGCAGGTCAACACCTTGAGCTGCGCCGAGCAATTCGATGCCCACCACTGCGCTGCTGTTGCCGGCCATGTCCAGCAAACGGCGCGCCGCAAACGTGGCCATGGACACGTGATCCTCCTGATTGGCGGAAGTGGGCAGGCTGTCCACAGACGCCGGGTGGGCGAGGGTCTTGTTTTCCGACGCCAGTGCCGCAGCGGTCACCTGAGCAATCATGAAGCCGGAATTCAAGCCGCCTTCCTTGACCAGAAACGCCGGCAAGCCGGAGAGGGCAGGGTCCACCAGTTGTGCGATGCGGCGCTCGGACAGCGCGCCGATTTCCGAAATGGCCAGGGCTAGCACGTCAGAGGCCATGGCCACCGGTTCAGCGTGGAAATTACCGCCCGACAGCACGTCGCCGTCGGCGCTGAATACCAGGGGGTTGTCCGACACGGCGTTGGCTTCGCGCAGGAACACGCCAGCGGCGAACCGCATGTGATCCAGGCAAGCGCCCATCACCTGTGGCTGGCAACGCAGGGAGTAAGGGTCCTGCACGCGGCCGCAATCGACGTGGGAGTCACGAATCTCGCTTTTCGCCAGCAATTCACGGTACAGCGCCGCCACGTCGATTTGCCCCGGCTGGCCGCGAACAGCCTGGATGCGAGGGTCAAAGGGCACGTCCGAGCCCTTGAGGGCGTCAACGCTGAGGCTGCCGGCAACCACGGCAGCGGTGAACAGCTTCTCGGTGGCGAACAGACCACGCAAGGCCAGGGCGGTGGACACCTGCGTGCCGTTGATCAGCGCCAGACCTTCTTTCGGGCCGAGGACCATGGGTTCCAGGCCCGCCAGCGCCAGGCCTTCCACCGCGTCCATTTCACGGCCTTGATGACGCACGCGACCTACGCCGATCAGCACCGCTGACATGTGCGCCAGTGGTGCCAGGTCGCCGGATGCGCCCACCGAACCCTGGGACGGAATGCAGGGATAAACCCTGGCGGCGTACAACGCACTGATGGCCTCGATCACCTCCCAGCGAATCCCGGAAAAGCCCCGTGCCAGGGAGCCGACCTTGAGGGCCATGATCAAGGCGACGCTGGCGTCGTCCAGCAACGGGCCGGTTCCGGTGCAGTGCGAAAGCAGCAAATTGCGCTGCAGCCTGGCCAGAGAATCGGTAGGGATCGAGGTGCGGGCCAGCAGGCCGAAACCGGTATTGATGCCGTACACCGTACGGTTATTGGCAATGATTTCGTTGACGGTGCGGGTGCTGGCATCGACCACTTCCCGGGCATCAGGGTCCAGCTCGAACGGCGCTTGCTGCTGGTAGATGGCACGCAGCTGATCGAGATTGAATTGGCCGGGCTTGAGAAGAAGAGGTGCTGGCATGGCGAGTGTTCCTGCTTTTGATTATTCGGGTGGATGCTGACGACTGCGAGTTGATCCTGACAGTTCGCTGTAGGTCACATCATCCTGTATATACAGGTAAGGCAAAAGCCGGGCCAGTTCGACTCGCTCCCCGGAATTCATGGCCTTGGCGACAACGCAGCCGCCAGGATGGTCAGGCGGTGTCACCGAAAGTTGCACCATCCGTGCGCCTCATGCCCAGTGGTGGGGCGCCTGGAAACGCCGAATAGCCGTGGGGATTTCGACAATAATCCCGCCTTTTTCAACCCGAGACGATGCTCGCTGAATCGCCAGCATCGTGGTCGCAAGCGGCATTTTCACCTGTATATACCGCCAACGGCTTTCTCAGGCGTCATGACCCGGACCTGTCTGCCCCGGCCCGAATTCATTACGGCGTGGCGCCACTACAGCGCGGTGGTCGATCCCTGCGACCTGGGGGTGGAGCCGACCATCAGCCTGTATCCGCCCGTGGCGGCGGGAGATGACATCCTCAAGCGGATCGATGATTCGATGGCGTATCGGAAGAAGGGGTAGAAAGCAGTGGGACGCAGGGGCTGCGGGCGCGAGCAAGCGCGCTTACAGCCCCCGGGATGACGCGGGTCAGCGTCTCCAGAACGAATGCATTCAGATCACCTGAATGATCGCCTTGCAGACGGTGTCAATGTTGTTCTGGTTCAGTGCTGCCACGCAGATGCGTCCGGTGTCCAGCGCATAGATGCCGAACTCGTTACGCAGACGGTGTACCTGTTCGGTGGTCAGGCCGGAGTAGGAGAACATGCCGCTCTGGCGACTGACGAAACTGAAGTCCTGACCTGCCGGGTTGTTCGCCAGACGCTCGACCATCGCCACACGCATGCCGCGAATACGCAGGCGCATCTCGGCCAGTTCTTCTTCCCACATCGCCCGCAATTCCGGGCTGTTGAGTACGGCGGCAACGATGATCGCGCCGTGAGTCGGCGGGTTGGAGTAGTTGGTGCGGATCACGCGCTTGACCTGGGACAGAACCCGGGACGTTTCTTCCTTGGACTCGGTGATGATCGACAGCGCGCCAACGCGTTCGCCATACAGCGAGAATGATTTGGAGAACGAACTGGACGCAAAGAACGTCAGGCCCGAGTCAGCGAACAGGCGTACCGCCACGGCGTCTTCATCGATGCCTTGACCGAAACCCTGGTAAGCCATGTCGAGGAACGGTACGTGGCCCTTGGCCTTGACCACTTTCAGGACGTTTTTCCAGTCTTCTGGCGTCAGTTCAACGCCGGTCGGGTTATGGCAGCAGGCGTGCAGCACCACGATCGACCCGGACGGCAGCTTCTCGAGGTCTTCGAGCATGCCGGAACGGTTCACGTCGTGGCTGGTCGCATCGTAGTAGCGATAGGTTTGAACCGGGAAACCGGCGGTCTCGAACAGCGCCCGATGGTTCTCCCAGCTTGGATCGCTGATGGCCACCACTGCGTTGGGCAGCAATTGCTTGAGGAAGTCCGCGCCGATTTTCAGCGCGCCGGTGCCGCCAACCGCCTGGGTGGTCAGCACCCGACCGGAAGCGATCAATGGCGAATCCGCGCCAAACAGCAGCTTCTGCACCGCCAGATCGTAGGCGGCGATGCCGTCGATTGGCAGGTAACCCCGGGGTGCGTGCTGAGCCACGCGAATATTCTCGGCTTCGGCAACGGCGCGCAGAAGGGGAATTCGACCTTCTTCGTTGCAATAAACGCCCACGCCAAGGTTGACCTTGGTGGTGCGGGTGTCGGCGTTGAATGCTTCGTTGAGGCCCAGGATAGGATCGCGTGGTGCCATTTCGACAGCGGAGAACAGGCTCATTTTTGCGGCGGCTCTGAGTGGGAAGTGAGGGGATGCCGCTCTGGCCCGAATGCGCCAGAGCGGTGCACAAACGGGGAGCTAGTATAGAGGCCATCGCTGGCCGGGGCGACAGCCGAGGCGGCGTTTTTTCAGGGTTTTTACAGTTATTTTAAAACCGCTGGTCAAATCGCCAGCAACCGGAAGGCTTATGAAGGGTGGGGCGGGTTGAAAGGTGGCACTGTCGACTCCACTTGTAGTCCCACTACTTATTATTTTGTACGACTGATCCTCTGAAGGATCAGCCGTGGCGGTTCTTTCGTTTTTGCAGGTCGCTTTGCAGGAACGCTCACAGAGGTGCGTTATGTCCGAGTTTCAGCTCGTCACCCGTTTTGAGCCTGCTGGGGATCAGCCGGAAGCCATTCGCCTGATGGTCGAAGGGATCGAAGCCGGGCTGGCGCACCAGACATTGCTGGGCGTGACCGGCTCGGGCAAGACGTTCAGCATTGCCAACGTCATCGCTCAGGTGCAGCGCCCGACACTGGTGCTGGCGCCGAACAAGACCCTGGCCGCCCAGTTGTACGGGGAGTTCAAGGCGTTCTTTCCCAACAACGCCGTGGAGTATTTCGTCTCTTATTACGATTACTACCAGCCCGAAGCCTATGTGCCGTCCTCGGACACCTTTATCGAGAAGGACGCCTCGATCAACGATCACATCGAACAGATGCGGCTGTCGGCAACCAAGGCCCTGCTTGAGCGCAAGGACGCCATTATCGTGACCACGGTTTCCTGCATTTACGGCCTGGGCAGCCCGGAAACCTACCTGCGCATGGTGCTGCATGTGGACCGGGGCGACAAACTCGATCAGCGTGCCTTGCTGCGTCGGCTGGCGGACCTGCAGTACACCCGCAACGACATGGACTTTGCCCGCGCGACCTTTCGGGTGCGCGGCGATGTCATTGATATCTACCCGGCAGAATCAGACCTGGAAGCGATCCGCATCGAATTGTTTGACGATGAGGTCGAGAGCCTGTCGGCGTTCGATCCGCTGACCGGCGAAGTGATCCGCAAGTTGCCGCGCTTTACCTTCTACCCGAAGAGCCACTACGTCACACCTCGGGAAACCCTGGTGGACGCGATGGAGGGCATCAAGGTCGAGTTGCAGGAGCGGCTGGAATACCTGCGCAGCCAAAACAAGCTGGTGGAAGCCCAGCGCCTGGAGCAGCGCACCCGTTTCGATCTGGAGATGATCCTCGAGTTGGGCTACTGCAACGGCATCGAAAACTACTCCCGCTACCTGTCGGGTCGCCCATCCGGCGCGCCGCCGCCAACGCTTTATGATTATTTGCCGGCCGACGCCTTGCTGGTGATCGACGAGTCCCACGTCAGCGTGCCCCAGGTGGGCGCCATGTATAAAGGCGATCGCTCGCGCAAAGAAACACTGGTGGAATACGGCTTCCGCCTGCCATCGGCGCTGGATAACCGCCCCATGCGTTTCGATGAGTGGGAAGCCGTCAGCCCGCAGACCATTTTTGTGTCCGCGACCCCCGGCAATTACGAAGCGGAGCACGCGGGTCGAATCATCGAGCAGGTGGTGCGCCCCACGGGTCTGGTGGACCCCCAGATTGAAATCCGCCCGGCGCTGACCCAAGTGGACGACTTGCTGTCCGAGATCGGCAAACGCGTGGCGCTGGAGGAGCGAGTGCTGGTCACGACGCTGACCAAGCGCATGTCCGAGGACTTGACGGACTACTTGGCTGACCATGGCGTGCGGGTGCGTTATTTGCACTCGGACATCGACACGGTAGAGCGGGTGGAGATCATTCGGGATTTGCGTCTGGGCACCTTCGATGTGCTGGTGGGGATCAACCTGCTGCGCGAAGGTCTGGATATGCCTGAAGTCTCGCTGGTGGCGATTCTTGATGCCGACAAAGAGGGCTTCCTGCGCTCTGAGCGCTCCCTGATCCAGACCATCGGCCGGGCGGCGCGTAACCTCAATGGTCGAGCGATTCTGTATGCCGACCGCATCACCGGCTCCATGGAGCGGGCCATCGGCGAAACCGAACGCCGTCGCGACAAGCAGATTGCCTACAACCTTGAGCACGGCATTACGCCCAAGGGCGTGTTCAAGGACGTGGCCGATATCATGGAAGGCGCTACCGTGCCCGGTTCGCGCAGCAAAAAGCGCAAAGGCATGGCCAAGGCCGCCGAAGAAAACGCCAAATACGAAAACGAACTGCGGTCACCCAGCGAGATCACCAAGCGCATTCGTCAGTTGGAAGAGAAGATGTACCAACTGGCCCGAGACCTGGAGTTCGAGGCGGCGGCACAAATGCGCGATGAGATCGGCAAGCTCAGGGAGCGACTGCTCACGGTTTGAGGGCTGGATTTGCGCAAACCTGTTGGAGCGAGGCTTGCCCGCGAAGAACGATAACGCAATGGGTCTGGCCCACCGAGTGGCCTGATTCGCGGGCAAGTCGGAACACCGCCCGCTCGCTCCAACGGAGTTAACGCCGCTGGAGCCCAAACCCCCGCGCCTGTTAACATTCGCCGCTTGATTGACCTATCGGGATTTTCCATGACCACCGTTCGTACCCGCATCGCGCCATCGCCCACCGGCGACCCCCACGTTGGCACGGCTTACATCGCGCTGTTCAACTATTGCTTCGCCAAGCAGCACGGTGGCGAATTCATCCTGCGTATCGAAGACACCGATCAGTTGCGTTCGACCCGCGAGTCCGAACAGCAGATCTTCGACGCCTTGCGCTGGCTGGGTATCGAATGGAGCGAAGGTCCTGATGTCGGCGGCCCTCATGGTCCCTATCGCCAGAGCGAGCGGGGCGAGATCTACCAGAAGTACGCTCAGCAACTGGTTGAACTGGGTCATGCCTTCCCGTGCTTCTGCACCGCCGAAGAACTGGACCAGATGCGCGCCGAGCAAATGGCCAAGGGCGAAACCCCGCGTTATGACGGTCGTGCGTTGCTGCTTTCCAAAGAAGAAGTCGCCCGTCGTCTGGCGGCTGGCGAACCCCACGTCATCCGCATGAAAGTGCCAAGCGAAGGCGTCTGCGTGGTGCCGGACATGCTGCGTGGCGAAGTGGAGATCCCGTGGGATCGCATGGACATGCAAGTGCTGATGAAGACCGACGGCCTGCCGACCTACTTTCTGGCCAACGTCGTTGACGATCATCTGATGGGCATCACCCACGTGCTGCGTGGTGAAGAATGGCTGCCATCGGCACCCAAGCTGATTCTGCTTTACGAATACTTCGGCTGGGAAAAGCCGCAACTGTGCTACATGCCGCTGCTGCGTAACCCGGACAAGAGCAAGCTCTCCAAGCGCAAGAACCCGACCTCGGTGACGTTCTACGAACGCATGGGCTTCATGCCGGAGGCGATGCTCAACTATCTGGGTCGCATGGGCTGGTCGATGCCGGACGAGCGCGAGAAATTCTCGTTGCAGGAAATGGTCGAGCATTTCGATCTGTCCCGGGTTTCCCTGGGCGGTCCGATCTTCGATATCGAAAAACTGTCGTGGCTCAACGGCCAGTGGCTGCGCGAATTACCGGTGGAAGCGTTCGCCAGCCGCGTGCAGAACTGGGCGCTGAATCCTGCGTACATGATGAAAATCGCGCCTCACGTGCAGGGCAGGGTAGAGACCTTCAGCCAGATCGCGCCATTGGCTGGCTTCTTCTTCGCCGGTGGCGTGACCCCGGATGCGAAACTCTTTGAGCACAAGAAGCTGTCCAGTGATCAGGTGCGTCAGGTCATGCAACTGATCCTCTGGAAGCTCGAATCCTTGCGTCAGTGGGAGAAGGAACCGATCACTGCCTGTATTCAAGCCGTGGTGGAGCATCTGGAGCTCAAATTGCGCGATGCCATGCCGTTGATGTTCGCGGCAATCACGGGGCAGGCCAACTCGGTGTCCGTGACCGATGCGATGGAAATCCTCGGCCCTGATCTGACGCGCTTCCGCTTGCGCCAGGCCATCGACCTGCTGGGTGGCGTGTCCAAGAAAGAAAACAAGGAATGGGAAAAGCTGCTGGGCACCATTGCCTGAGCATCGGCGTAGCGATGGCCATTGCGTGAACCCGCTGGGTTGCGCGGTGGCCTCAAGCCTCCCGGTTTCATGGGGGGCAATGGTAAGTGGTTGTAATGCCGACAGAAAATATTGGAAATTGTTGAAAATAAGTTTGACAGCCTCCCGTCCCACGCTTAATATGCGCCCCGTCCACAACGTGGGGCTTTAGCTCAGCTGGGAGAGCGCCTGCATGGCATGCAGGAGGTCAGCGGTTCGATCCCGCTAAGCTCCACCAATTTAGAGTTTCAAGGCGCAGCTTCACTGCCTTGAAGCAAGGTACGATTTCCGGTTCCAGCACCGGTCATGTACTGAAGGTTTTGTCCCCTTCGTCTAGTGGCCTAGGACACCGCCCTTTCACGGCGGTAACAGGGGTTCGAGTCCCCTAGGGGACGCCATTTTCAAGAAGCACGCCGCAAGGTTTGCTCCGCCGCGAGGCGATAAATCCGGGGCTTTAGCTCAGCTGGGAGAGCGCCTGCATGGCATGCAGGAGGTCAGCGGTTCGATCCCGCTAAGCTCCACCAATTTACAAGGTTCAAGGTTCAGCCACACTGACCTTGAGTCGATCAAGTCTGACTTGATCACTTGCAGAAGGTTTTGCGTCCCCTTCGTCTAGTGGCCTAGGACACCGCCCTTTCACGGCGGTAACAGGGGTTCGAGTCCCCTAGGGGACGCCACGATTTCTCGCTCTGCGAGACCAAGGGTCATTCGATTATTGAATGGCCCTTTTGTTTTTCTGCTGCTTTATTTTCTTTCCTGTGATCAATCGCCCTCGTCAAGCCTCCCAAGCCTCAGTTCGTGCCCTGCTGGTCGTCGCGTCCTCTGTGACCTGACGCATGGGGTGAATCTCGTCCGACTTTGGTTACACTGGCGCGCTGATGAAGGTTATCGACAGCCGCCGGAAAAGGGAGGGAGCATGGTTTGGGATAGGGCGACACCGTTTGTCATCGACCTCAATGTATCGAACGAGGATATCGATGGTCTGGGCCACGCCAATAACGCGGTCTATGTCACCTGGCTGGAACGCTGCGCCTGGCGCCACTCGCAACAGTTAGGGCTGGACCTGACCGAGTATCGGCGTCTTGACCGGGCCATGGCTGTGGTCCGCCATGAAATCGACTACCTGGCCAGCGCCTATGAAGATGATGAGCTTGAGCTGGCCACCTGGATCGTCGACTGGGATCGCCGTCTGAAAATGACTCGCCGTTTCCAGTTACGACGCCCTGGCGACGGACTGACACTGCTGCGGGCCCAGACCACCTTTGTCTGTATCGAACTGTCCAGTGGCAAGCCCAAGCGCATGCCTGCAGAATTCATCGAAGGTTATGGTCCGGCGCTGGTTTCCAACACCGTCGACGCGCCGTAAACTGCCTGACTTTTTTCGAGTGTGACCCATGCAAATTGCCCTGGCACCCATGGAGGGATTGGTTGACGACATCCTGCGCGACGCGCTGACGAAGGTCGGCGGTATCGACTGGTGCGTCACCGAATTCATACGGGTGTCCGAGCGTTTGATGCCAGCCCATTACTTCTACAAATACGCCTCCGAATTTCACAAGGGCGCAAAGACTGACGCCGGAACGCCGCTGCGTTTACAACTGCTGGGTTCCGACCCGGTCTGCCTGGCTGAAAACGCAGCCTTTGCCTGCGAGCTCGGTGCGCCGGTGATCGACCTCAACTTTGGCTGCCCGGCCAAGACCGTGAACCGTTCACGGGGCGGGGCGGTGCTGCTCAAGGAACCGGAGCTGCTGCACGCGATTCTCGAACACGTGCGCCGCGCGGTGCCCAAGGCCACACCGGTCACCGCCAAGATGCGCCTGGGCTTCGACAGCACGGACCTGGCGCTGGACTGCGCTCGTGCTCTGGCCGATGGTGGGGCCGAGCAAATCGTTGTTCATGCGCGCACCAAGGTCGATGGCTACAAGCCCCCGGCCCATTGGGAGTGGATCGCGCGGATTCAGGATGTGGTCAAGATTCCCGTGGTCGCCAACGGTGAAATCTGGACCGTGGACGACTGGCGACGTTGCCGTGAAATCTGTGGCGCGCGGGACATCATGATTGGTCGCGGGTTGGTGGCGCGTCCCGATCTGGCCCGGCAGATCGCCGCCGCGCAGGCGGGGGAAGAAGTCGTGCCCATGACGTGGGATGAGCTGCAACCCATGTTGCGGGTGTTCTGGCAGCACTGCGTGAAGAAAATGACCCTCATCCAGGCGCCGGGTCGGCTGAAACAATGGCTGGCGTTGCTGACCAAAAGCTACCCCGAAGCGACGGTGCTGTTCGATGCTCTGCGGCGTGAAACGGATTGCGAGCGCATCGGGCGCTTGCTTGGCGCGGAAGCCGACGAACGGTCAGAAAAAATCTGAAAATACCCTCTTGAAAAGCGAATGGCCGACTCTAGTTTGGGGATTACGCGATGCCGGATTCGGGTCGCGGATTTACCACTCGCTGATAACAGGAGAATGATCATGACGACAGCATTTTCTTTAGCACCACTGTTCCGCAGTTCCGTGGGCTTTGATCGTTTCAACGATCTGTTTGAGTCGGCTGCCCGTAACGACAGCGCCAGCGGCTACCCACCTTACAACGTCGAGAAGCTGGCCGAAGACAACTACCGCATCGTCATCGCGGTGGCTGGGTTCCAGGAAGCAGAACTCGACCTTCAGGTGGAAAAAGGCGTGCTGACCGTTGCTGGCGCAAAGCGCGACAACGGTGCGCAAAAGCAGGAACAGAGCAACGTGACGTATCTGCATCAAGGCATCGCAGAGCGTGCGTTCAAACTGTCCTTCCGTCTGGCCGATCACATCGAGGTTCGCAACGCAGGGCTGGCTAACGGCCTGCTGACCATCGACCTGCTGCGGCAGATTCCTGAAGAAGCCAAGGCCAAACGCATTCCCATTAATGGGCAGCAAGTCTTGGAAAACCAGGATGGACAAGCTAAGTAGTTAATGATGCTGCAACCGGGAAGGCGCCTTATGGGCGCCTTTCCTGTTTCTCAGTCATGAGATTATGAAGCCTGCCCATCCAGCAACCCCATGAACGCCCGGGCCGCATTCGACAGCGTGCGTTCAGTGTGCAGGATGTAGCCTAACTGGCGGCTGAGCTGGATGCCGGGCAGGGGAATGCGCGCCACCTGTTCGTCCAGCATGGTTCGTGGCAGCACGCTCCAGGCCAGCCCAATGGACACCATCATTTTGATCGTCTCCAGGTAGTTGGTGCTCATGGCGATATCGGGTTTGAGCCCCTGGGCCTCGCAAAGTCCGCTGACGATGTGGTGGGTGAACGTGTTGTTGCCGGGGAATACCGCCGGGTAGCGAACAATGTTTTCCAGGGTCATCGGGCCGCTGTTGGTCAGCGGGTGCTCCGGGGCTGCGACAAAGTCCAGCGGGTCGTCCCAGACCGGCACGGCCTTGATCAGGTGGTGAGGCTCAGGCGCGAGCGTGATAACGGCCAGTTCGGCGCGACCATGGAGAATTTCTTCATAGGCCACTTCCGAGTCGAGGAACTGAATGTCCAGCGCAACCTGTGGGTATAGACGCGTGAACTCTCTCAGCAACGTTGGAAGTCGATGCAGGCCAATGTGATGGCTGGTCGCAAGTGTCAGGCGCCCGGTGACCTCGCCGGTCAGATTGGTCAGCGCCCGGCGCGTGTCTTCCAGTACATCAAGAATCTGATAAGCCCTGGGCAGCAAAGCTCTTCCCGCTTCTGTCAAGCTGACTTCACGGCCCAAGCGATCAAACAGGCGCACCTTCAGTTGCTGCTCCAGACCTGCGATGCGCTTGCTGATGGCTGGCTGGGTCAAGTGCAACCGATCCCCTGCACCCGAAAAGCTACCGGTTTCGGCGATGGCAATAAACGCGTTGAGGTTGGCCAGATCCATTGTCAGATTCCAGTTGGTTATCCAAAGCATGAAAAATATGAATTGGAGTTATTTAAGCATATTCCATAGCATGTCCGCACAAGCTAAAGGGTCATCGAGTCGATTGCCCAAAGCATAGAAATAAGCTGATGAGGAACCATTGATGGCCGGTAGAACGCTGTACGACAAGCTCTGGGAAGCCCACGAAGTCAAAAGAAGGGACGATGGATCGTCGTTGATTTACATCGACCGTCACATCATCCACGAAGTGACCTCGCCGCAGGCCTTCGAGGGGTTGCGTCTGGCCGGTCGCAAGCCGTGGCGTATTGATGCCAACATTGCCACCCCGGACCATAACGTTCCGACGACGCCTGAGCGCAAGGGTGGCATCGACGCCATTGCCGATCAGGTGTCCCGTCTGCAGGTTCAGACCCTGGACGACAACTGCGATGAATACGGCATCACCGAATTCAAGATGAACGACGTGCGTCAGGGCATCGTTCACGTGATCGGCCCGGAGCAGGGTGCGACGTTGCCGGGCATGACCGTGGTGTGTGGTGACTCCCACACCTCGACCCATGGCGCATTTGGCGCGCTGGCCCATGGCATCGGCACCTCGGAGGTTGAGCACGTGCTCGCCACCCAGTGCCTGGTCGCCAAGAAAATGAAAAACATGCGGGTGTCGGTAGAAGGCAAGCTGCCGTTTGGCGTGACGGCCAAAGACATCGTGCTGGCGGTGATCGGCAAGATCGGCACAGCGGGCGGCAATGGCCATGCCATGGAGTTCGCTGGCAGCGCGATTCGCGATCTGTCGGTAGAAGGCCGCATGACCATCTGCAACATGTCCATCGAAGCCGGTGCGCGGGTTGGCCTTGTGGCGACCGACGAAAAAACCATCGCTTACGTCAAGGGCCGTCCTTTCGCCCCTAAAGGCGAGCAGTGGGACATGGCGGTCGAAGCCTGGAAGGATCTGGTGTCCGACGCCGACGCGCATTTCGATACTGTCGTGACCCTCGATGCGGCGCAGATCAAACCGCAAGTCAGCTGGGGCACTTCCCCGGAAATGGTGCTTGCCGTCGATCAGAACGTGCCGGACCCGGCCAAGGAAGCGGATCTGGTCAAGCGCGACTCCATTGAGCGCGCCCTGAAGTACATGGGCCTCAAGGCCAATCAGGCAATCACGGATATCCAGCTGGATCGGGTGTTTATCGGTTCCTGCACCAACTCGCGTATCGAAGACTTGCGCGCTGCGGCGGACATCGCCAAAGGCCGTAAAGTCGCTTCGACCATCAAGCAGGCGATCGTGGTGCCGGGCTCCGGTCTGGTCAAGGCTCAGGCCGAGAAGGAAGGTCTGGACAAGATTTTCATCGAGGCCGGTTTTGAATGGCGCGAACCTGGCTGCTCCATGTGTCTGGCCATGAACCCGGATCGACTGGAAAGCGGTGAGCACTGTGCGTCCACCTCGAATCGCAACTTCGAAGGTCGTCAGGGGGCCGGTGGACGTACTCACCTGGTCAGCCCTGCGATGGCTGCTGCGGCTGCCGTGAACGGTCGTTTCGTTGATGTTCGTGACTTGATCCAGCACTAAGGAGCCCAGTATGAAAGCCTTTACTCAGCACACCGGCCTGGTCGCTCCTCTGGATCGTGCCAACGTCGATACCGACCAGATCATCCCCAAGCAGTTTTTGAAGTCCATCAAGCGTACCGGCTTCGGCCCGAACCTGTTCGATGAATGGCGTTACCTGGATGTCGGGCAGCCGTATCAGGACAACTCCAGGCGTCCGCTTAACCCGGATTTCGTGCTCAACGACGCCCGTTATCAAGGCGCCAGCGTATTGCTGGCCCGGGAAAACTTCGGCTGCGGTTCCAGCCGTGAACACGCGCCGTGGGCGCTGGAAGAGTATGGCTTCTGCGCCATCATCGCGCCGAGCTTTGCTGACATTTTCTTCAACAACAGCTTCAAGAACGGCCTGTTGCCGATCATCCTCGACGAAGCCGATGTGGACGCGTTGTTCCAGCAGGTGGAAGCCAAGCCTGGCTATCAGTTGAGCATTGACCTGGCCTCGCAGACCGTGACCCGCCCGGATGGCAAGGTCTTGAGCTTCGAGATCGATGCATTCCGCAAGCATTGCCTGCTGGAAGGGCTGGATGATATCGGGCTGACGCTCAAGGACGGGGACGCAATCGCCACGTTCGAGAGCAAGCACCGCGCCAGCCAGCCGTGGTTGTTTCGCGGCTGATAAAGCGACATAACCGTTGGAGCGAGTGGGCGACATTCCGACTTGCCCGCGAATTGATCGATCAGGCGATATCATCCTCTCCTGATCCATTGCCTTCGCGGGCAAGCCTCCCTCCAACAGGGATTATTCAGATGTTCCTTGGAGAACGCCTCATGACCAGCACCGCACACACTCAAGTCGTACAACGTCAATTCGGTGAACAGGCCGCCGCCTATCTGAGCAGTGCCGTGCACGCTCGGGGCGCTGAATTTGCGCTGCTACAGGCCGAAGTAGCGGGCCACAGCGCAGCCCGGGTGCTGGATCTGGGTTGCGGTGCCGGGCATGTGAGCTTTCATGTCGCCCCGGCGGTTGGTGAAGTGGTAGCGTATGACCTTTCGCAGCAGATGCTGGATGTGGTGGCCGCTGCGGCGCAGGATCGCGGTTTGCACAATTTACGCACCGTTTGCGGTGCGGCCGAGCGCCTGCCCTTTGAGGACGGTGAGTTCGATTTCGTGTTCAGTCGGTACTCAGCGCACCACTGGAGCGATCTGGGGTTGGCGTTGCGGGAAGTGCGTCGCGTACTGAAGCCGGGCGGAGTGGCGGCGTTTATCGATGTCATGTCGCCGGGCAGTCCGCTGCTGGACACCTACCTGCAAAGTGTCGAAGTGCTGCGCGATACCAGTCACGTGCGCGATTACTCGGCTGGCGAATGGTTGCGTCAGGTCAGCGAGGCCGGTTTGTTCACCCGCAGTCACAGTCGCCAGCGCCTGCATCTGGAATACAGCTCGTGGGTCGAGCGCATGCGCACCCCGCAAGCCCTTTGCGTGGCGATCAAGGCCCTGCAGCAGGCCATGGGTGACGAAGTGCGCGAGTATTTCGAGATTACGGCTGACGGCTCGTTCAGCACCGATGTGTTGGTGTTGTGGGCAGAACGCTAGTTTTCATAGCGGTGCTGATGTGCAGCGCCGTCACAAAAAAAGTTTGAGGGTGTTATGAGCAAGCAGATTCTGATTCTCCCAGGTGATGGCATCGGCCCGGAAATCATGACCGAAGCGGTCAAGGTGCTGGAGCTGGCCAACGACAAGTATCAACTGGGCTTCGAACTCAGCCACGACGTCATCGGTGGCGCGGCCATCGACAAGCATGGTGTGCCGCTGGCCGACGAGACGCTGGCGCGGGCCCGTGCTGCGGATGCTGTACTCCTCGGCGCGGTGGGCGGCCCGAAATGGGACACCATCGAGCGTGACATCCGCCCGGAGCGCGGTCTGCTGAAGATCCGTGCTCAGTTGGGCCTGTTCGGCAACCTGCGTCCGGCCATCCTCTATCCGCAACTGGCTGAGGCGTCCAGCCTCAAGGCTGAAATCGTTGCCGGTCTGGATATTCTGATCGTCCGGGAATTGACCGGCGGGATCTATTTTGGCGCGCCACGGGGCACTCGCGAGTTGGAAAACGGCGAGCGTCAGGCCTATGACACGCTGCCGTACAGCGAAAGCGAAATCCGTCGGATCGCCCGCGTCGGTTTCGACATGGCCCGTGTGCGCGGCAAGAAGCTGTGCTCGGTGGACAAGGCCAACGTATTGGCTTCCAGCCAGTTGTGGCGCGAAGTGGTGGAGCAGGTGGCCAAGGATTATCCGGACGTCGAGCTGAGCCACATGTATGTGGACAACGCCGCCATGCAACTGGTGCGCGCGCCGAAGCAGTTCGACGTGATCGTCACCGACAATATGTTCGGCGATATCCTGTCCGATGAAGCCTCGATGCTCACCGGCTCCATTGGCATGTTGCCGTCGGCCTCTCTGGACGCCAACAACAAGGGCATGTACGAGCCGTGTCACGGGTCTGCCCCGGACATCGCCGGGCAGGGTATTGCCAACCCGTTGGCGACTATTCTGTCGGTTTCCATGATGCTGCGTTACAGCTTCAATCAGACCGTTGCCGCCGATGCCATCGAGAAGGCCGTGAGTGTGGTGCTGGATCAAGGCCTGCGCACCGGCGACATCTGGTCGGCGGGTAATGCCAAAGTCGGTACGCAGGAAATGGGCGACGCCGTAGTCGCCGCGCTGCGCAATCTGTAATATCTCGGGCCCGCTGCCACTTTCACATGAAAGCAGCGGCCCACTTTTTGTAAAAGGTGTAGTTGCGATGAAACGTGTAGGTCTGATCGGATGGCGCGGGATGGTCGGTTCCGTGCTCATGCAGCGCATGCTGGAAGAGCAGGATTTTGATCTGATCGAGCCAGTGTTCTTCACCACCTCCAATGTCGGTGGCCAAGGCCCTGCCGTGGGCAAGGATGTTGCGCCGCTCAAGGATGCCTACAGCATCGATGAGCTGAAAACCCTTGACGTGATTCTGACCTGCCAGGGCGGCGACTACACCAATGAGGTGTTCCCCAAGCTGCGCGAGGCCGGTTGGCAGGGCTACTGGATCGACGCTGCCTCCAGCCTGCGCATGCAGGACGACGCCGTCATCGTACTGGACCCGGTGAACCGCAAGGTTATCGACCAGCAGCTCGACGCGGGCACCAGGAATTACATTGGCGGCAACTGCACGGTCAGCCTGATGCTGATGGGCCTGGGTGGCCTGTTCGAAGCCGGTCTGGTGGAGTGGATGAACGCCATGACGTATCAGGCCGCTTCCGGGGCCGGTGCGCAGAACATGCGTGAGCTGATCAAGCAGATGGGCGCTACTCACGCGGCAGTCGCCGATGAGTTGGCCAACCCGGCCAGCGCCATTCTGGACATTGATCGCAAGGTGGCTGACGCCATGCGCGGCGATGCCTTCCCGACGGAAAACTTCGGCGTGCCATTGGCTGGCAGTCTGATTCCCTGGATCGACAAGGAATTGCCGAACGGTCAGAGCCGTGAAGAGTGGAAGGGGCAGGCGGAGACCAACAAGATTCTGGGTCGTTTCAAAAGCCCGATTCCGGTCGATGGCATCTGCGTGCGTATCGGCTCCATGCGCTGCCACAGCCAGGCGCTGACCATCAAACTGAACAAAGATGTGCCCATCGCCGACATCGAAGGTCTGATCAGCCAGCACAACCCTTGGGTCAAGCTGGTGCCAAACCATCGTGAGGCCAGCATCCAGGAACTCAGCCCTACGGCCGTGACCGGCACCATGAGCATTCCGGTAGGTCGTTTGCGCAAGCTGAACATGGGTTCGCAATACCTGGGCGCGTTCACAGTGGGCGACCAGTTGCTGTGGGGCGCGGCTGAGCCGTTGCGTCGCATGCTGCGGATCCTGCTTGAG
Source organism: Pseudomonas sp. DWP3-1-2 (assembly GCF_049896285.1). Taxonomy (NCBI): domain Bacteria; kingdom Pseudomonadati; phylum Pseudomonadota; class Gammaproteobacteria; order Pseudomonadales; family Pseudomonadaceae; genus Pseudomonas; species Pseudomonas sp. DWP3-1-2. Next base: position 82,519 of record NZ_JAFCTZ010000008.1, read on the forward strand.
CGTTGATCCGCGCATAACACCAAAAAAACCCCTCGCTTGAGGGGTTTTTTTTTGCCCGTGCGTCAGGACGCCGTCTCCCGAGGCTTCGGCGGGGCGTCGTGATCGCGGGTCGCCTTGCGGCCCCAGAGCTTGCCCAGTTCGATACCGGGTAATTCGATGTAGCGATAGGTCAGTACAGAAACCGCCAGCACCATGATCAGCTCGATGACAATGAGCGCATTGTCCAGTGCGACGCTGCCGGTAGCGATGTACCGCACCAGTTCGCCAGCTTCCCGTCCGGGCAGATCGATCAGCAGCGGCTGGCCGGTCACTTTCCCCAGCAGCATCAGGCTCATCAGCAACACCAGAATGACGAATGTATGGGTCATGTAGATCGAGAACGACAGCATGCCCGCCCATTTGAACAGTGACGTGCGCAGCAACAGTGAAAGCCAGCCGGCCTCGAATGAAAACACCGCAATGACCGCGCAAAACAGCAAGCTCAGGGAGATGTTCTGGGACGCACCGCTGTAGGTGACCGCCAGATACACCGTCAACAGGCTGACGACCTCAAGCCCGGTGGCGAGCGGGAGACTGATGTGCAAATCCCTGAACCTTGCGTAAAGCCGGTATGTCAATGCACCGGTAAAGAAACAACTCAGCCCGACCAGGGCACCCTCGGGAAACAACACATTATTGAAATACAGCGCGAGAAACGCCAGCGCCGCAATGGCTGCGAACGCCGTGCGCTGGATCCCAGGCAATGCTGCGACCACCAGCGCGAAAATCAGATAGAGGTAAAACTCGACACTGATACTCCATGACGGGAAGTTGAACGACATCTGGTTAAAGCCCGACCACCAGGATTGCAGCAGCAGCAGATTAGGCAGGATTTCTTCCGGAGCCTTCGCGCCCGTGAAGCTGCCGACGCCAAAGCTGATGCCTTTGTTTTCGGCCACCCGCTTCAAGCATTCCAAGCCCAGGGCGATCAGCAGCATGGCCAGATGCAAAGGGTAAAGCCGGCAGATCCGCGCAATTACGAAGCGCTTGAGCTGCGCCAAGTTGTCCAGCCGGTCGGCGTAGATGTGGTAAAGCACAAACCCGCTGAGCACGAAGAAAAAATTAACCAGGTAATTGGCGTGCTTGAAGAACGCCAGTTCGGTGAAGCTTCGCAGGGCGTGGGAGTGATGCAGCACCACAGCGAGGGCGCACAGCCCGCGAAAGCTGTCGAGCACGAGAAATCGCTTCATAGCACGGATGTCCTTGAAGAGGAGGAGGGCGAACGGCAATGGGCAGCGGAGGCGAGGGCGCGAAAAAGCGTAGGCTCAGCAGATCTTCAACGGACCTTATAGTCAGATGACAGGCACGTTACCACTCTCGACACGGGCGTCGACGGCGTGATGGCATTTGGCTGAATGGCCATCAGTATGCGACATCCTTCCAATCTAACGCCAGCCTGAATTGCGCTTAATTCATCCCTAAATATGGGACGTGAAATTACATATTGAGATTTGTTGGGTGATCGGCTTATAGTCGCAGCGCACTCACTGCTCAAAAAATAATAGGTGAAGCGATGCAGGCGCAATTGATCGCGCTCGATTGGGGGACCACCTCACTTCGTGCTTATCGACTCGGCGAACACGGTCGGGTTCTGGAACAGCGCTCCTTGAGCGCGGGCATCATGCAATTGCCCGGCACGCCGCGATTGATCGCGGGCGTGATGTGCAGCAATGGTTTTGAACTGGCTTTTGATGAGGCGTGCGGCGACTGGCTTGATGCGCAGCCGGAGCTGCCGGTGATTGCCTGCGGCATGGTCGGCAGCGCCCAGGGCTGGCGCGAGGCGGCTTATCAGGAAACGCCTGCCAGTGTCGTCGCCCTCAGCTCGGCGCTGCAAAGCGTGCGCAGTCAGCGCGGCGTGCTCATCCATATCATTCCGGGCGTTCTGCAGCGTTCGACATTGCCCAATGTCATGCGTGGCGAAGAGACCCAGGTGCTCGGCGTTCTCTCGGCACTTCCCGCAGCAGAAGCCCGCCAGCCGTTGCTGATCGGCTTGCCCGGCAGTCACTCGAAATGGGTTCAGGCTGTTGACGGCTGCATCGTTCATTTCGACACCTTCATGACCGGTGAGGTCTTCGCCGCATTGAGCGCACACACGATTCTCGGCCGCACCATGCAGCGTAGCGAGGGCTTCGATGAGGCCGCGTTCGATCGGGGTGTGGCCGTGGCGCGTTCTGCTGACGGCGCGGCGGGGCCGCTGTCGACCATCTTCAGTTGCCGCACCCTCGGCTTGACCGGGCAGCTCACCCCGACGGCACAGTCCGATTACCTGTCCGGCCTGTTGATCGGTCATGAACTGGGGACCCTGGCCACCTTGCAACGCAGCCTTCATGACGCGTTACCGCCCGTCATCCTGATCGGTAGCGAACCGTTGTGCATGCGGTATGGCCGTGGGCTGGCGGCCAGTGGATTTCATCACGTGACGGTCGCCGAACAGGCCACCGAGCGCGGTTTATGGCAAGTGGCGGTCAAGGCCGGCTTGCTTGTTCCTACTCAAGCAGAGGTTTGAAATGCTCAAGCAAGCGTTGGTCCAGAATGGTCTGATCGCCATCCTTCGCGGTTTGCGTCCCGAGGAAGCGCCGGCCATTGGCGATGTGTTGTACCTGGCCGGTTTCCGGGTGATCGAAGTGCCGCTCAACTCGCCACAGCCGTACGACAGCATCCGCTTGTTGCGTCAAAGCCTGCCTGCTGATTGTTTGATCGGCGCTGGCACGGTGTTGACGCCCGAGCAGGTCGAGCTGGTCAAGGAGGCGGGCGGCCAGGTGATCGTCATGCCTCACAGCGATCCCAAAGTCTTGCGCGCGGCCAAAGCCGCCGGGCTGTTCCTGTCGCCGGGTGTTGCGACGCCCACCGAAGCCTTTGCGGCGCTGGCCGAAGGTGCGGACGTGCTCAAGTTGTTTCCTGCCGAGCAGATGAGTCCGGCAGTGGTCAAGGCATGGCTCGCGGTGCTTCCGGCCGGTACGGCGCTGATCCCGGTAGGAGGCATTACGCCTGACAACATGAAAGTGTTCCTCGATGCCGGCGTAAAAGGCTTCGGACTGGGCTCAGGCTTGTTCAAGCCAGGCATGAGCGCATCGGATGTGGCCGAGCGTGCGAAGGCTTACGTCACGGCCTGGACGCAACTGACTGCCGCCCGTTAAGCGCAGCGTCCATTGAACTGATTGGCGCAGCAGACGCCACTTCAAAACAAGAGAAATCGCACCCATGAAAATCACCAAACTCACGACTTTTATCGTTCCACCACGCTGGTGTTTCCTGAAAATCGAAACCGATCAGGGTATTACCGGTTGGGGTGAACCTGTAGTGGAAGGCCGCGCCCACACCGTCGCGGCGGCTGTGGAAGAACTCTCGGATTATCTGATCGGCAAAGACCCACGCAACATCGAAGACATCTGGACGGTGCTGTACCGCGGCGGCTTTTATCGTGGCGGCGCGGTGCACATGAGCGCGTTGGCGGGTATTGATCAGGCGCTCTGGGACATCAAGGGCAAGCATCTGGGTGTGTCGGTCAGCGATCTGTTGGGCGGTCAGGTGCGGGACAAGATTCGCGTCTATTCATGGATCGGTGGCGATCGGCCTGCCGATACCGCCCGTGCAGCGAAAGAAGCCGTCGAGCGCGGCTTCACCGCAGTGAAGATGAATGGCACCGAAGAGCTGCAGTTTCTCGACACGTTCGACAAGGTCGATCTGGCCCTGGCGAATGTCGCCGCCGTGCGCGATGCGGTCGGCCCGAACGTCGGTATTGGTGTGGATTTCCATGGCCGTGTGCACAAGCCCATGGCCAAGGTGCTGATGAAAGAGCTGGACCCGTACAAGCTGATGTTCATTGAAGAACCGGTGCTCAGTGAAAACTACGAAGCCCTCAAAGAGCTGGCCCCCTTGACCAGCACCCCGATTGCTCTCGGCGAGCGGCTGTTCTCCCGCTGGGACTTCAAGCGTGTGCTCAGCGAAGGGTATGTCGACATCATTCAGCCCGATGCGTCCCACGCCGGGGGCATCACTGAAACCCGCAAGATTGCCAATATGGCCGAAGCCTACGACGTGGCTCTGGCGCTGCATTGCCCTCTGGGCCCGATTGCCCTGGCGGCGTGCCTGCAACTGGATGCGGTTTGCTACAACGCGTTCATTCAGGAGCAAAGCCTCGGGATTCACTACAACGAAAGCAACGACCTGCTGGATTACATCAAGAATCCCGAGGTGTTCGACTACGACAAAGGCATGGTGAAGATCCCCAACGGCCCCGGGCTAGGCATCGAGATCAATGAGGAATACGTCAAGGAACGCGCCGCCATCGGTCACCGCTGGCGCAACCCGATCTGGCGTCATGCCGACGGCAGTTTTGCGGAGTGGTGATCGCTGACTAGTCGTTGGAGCGAGCGGGCGGCGTTCCGACTTGCCCGCGAACCGATTTCAGGCAAAAGCTTTACTACCTGATCCGACGCCTTCGCGGGCAAGCCTCCAACAGAATTCCCTACCGACCTCAATAAACATAAAAAGAGGCACTTCCATGCAAACCCGAATCCTTGAAGGAGCGGCTTCGCTAGCTACGCCGAGCCGCAAACGCTACTTCATCATGGTGCTGCTGTTCATCACCGTGGTGATCAACTATCTGGACCGCAGTAACCTGTCGATTGCCGCGCCAGCCCTGACCAGCGAACTGGGCATTGATCCGATTCATGTCGGGCTGATTTTCTCGGCGTTCGGCTGGACTTATGCCGCCATGCAGCTACCCGGTGGCTGGCTGGTCGACCGGGTTCCGCCGCGTATTTTGTACACCGTGGCACTGCTGCTCTGGTCCATTGCGACCATCATGCTGGGCTTCGCCGCCAGCTTCATCGCGCTGTTCGTGCTGCGCATGGCGGTCGGCGCGCTGGAAGCCCCGGCGTACCCTATCAACAGTCGCGTGGTCACCACCTGGTTCCCGGAGCGTGAGCGCGCCACGGCGATTGGCTTCTACACGTCGGGGCAATTTGTCGGGCTGGCGTTTTTGACGCCGGTGCTGGCCTGGCTGCAAGCCACCTACGGCTGGCACATGGTGTTCGTCAGCACGGGCGCTGTGGGCGTGGTCTGGGCGGCGATCTGGTATCTAGTGTATCGCGAGCCGCGAGACTTCAAAGGCGTCAACGAGGCAGAAATTCAGCTGATTCGCGACGGTGGCGGGCTGGTGGATATTCAGGCCGACACCGAGAAGAACAAGCGCGGTTTCAGTTGGCTGGACCTGGGGATCGTGCTCAGCAAGCGCAAGCTGTGGGGCATTTACCTGGGGCAGTTTTGTCTTAACTCGACGTTGTGGTTCTTCCTGACGTGGTTCCCGACTTACCTCGTGAAATACCGCGGCATGGATTTCATCAAGTCCGGCCTGCTGGCCTCGCTGCCGTTTCTCGCCGCGTTCGTGGGCGTGCTCTGCTCCGGGTTCTTCTCCGACTGGCTGATCCGCCGGGGTCATACGGTAGGGTTTGCGCGCAAACTGCCGATCATTGCCGGTTTGTTGATTTCCACCTCGATTATCGGTGCCAATTTCGTTGATTCGACACCGCTGGTGATCGCGTTCCTGGCGTTGGCGTTTTTCGGCAACGGGTTGGCCTCCATCACTTGGTCACTGGTCTCGACCCTGGCTCCGGCGCGGCTGCTGGGGTTGACCGGCGGGACATTCAACTTCATCGGTAACCTGTCGGCCATTGCCACACCCATCGTGATCGGTTTTCTGGTGTCCGGAGATTCCTTCGCACCGGCAATCACCTATATCGCTGTGCTGGCACTGATCGGGGCTTTGTCGTACATCCTGCTGGTGGGCAAGGTCGAACGCATCGAGATTTGATCACTGGCATGCACAAGGGCTGGCGACGATAATGCCGCCAGCTCTTTGATTCTATAAGGCCTGACATGCAGCCCGTTTCCGACAATTCTGCAAACAACAGCGCCATAAAAGACCCGGCGCCCACCGGCACCCAAACCCTGTTGCGTGGGTTGGGCGTTGTGCAGGCCGTGGCGGGTGGCGCTCGTGATCTCAAGGAAATCGCCCGCCAGATCGGCACCACCCGCAGCACAACCCATCGTTTGGTGAGTTGTCTGGTGGAGGAACGCTACCTGCGGGTGTTGCCACAAGTGGGCTATCTGCTGGGCCCCAAGCTGATTGAACTGGGTTTCCAGGCCCGAGAAGAAGTGCCGCTGGCCATGCTGGCGCGGCCTTATCTGGATGAGCTTTCAGAATTGACGGGTGACACCGTGCACCTGGCGGTTCGCGATGACGACGAAGTCCTGTACCTGCACAAGAATCCGGGACGCAACGGCCCTGAAATGCGCTCGCGGGTGGGCCACCGGATGCCGTTGTTTCGCACCGGCGTCGGCAAGGCATTATTGCTGGACAGCCCTGAATCGGAATGGCAACGCCTGTATGACGTCAGCCTGCCAGTGGGTGGCAAGAATCCACTCTGGCCGACCCATCAGGAGCAGTCATGGGAGGAGTTGCGTCAGCGTATGCATGAGTACGTGCGAGGTGGTTACGCGTTCGACCTGGAAGACAACGAACCCTCCATCCGCTGCGTGGCTGCACCGATCCGTGACGCCAGCAAGCAGATCATCGCGGGGATCAGCATTGCCAGCACCGTGCCTTACATGCCGTTGGAAAAAATGGCCGAGTTGATTCCGCTGATCAAGGGCGTGGCCGCGAGGCTTTCGGCTGAGCTGGGCGGTTGAACAGGTAAGCGCGCTTGCCCGCGATGGCGTTTGACGTCATCGCAGGCCAGCAGGCTCCTGCGCCGGGTGCTGTTTAAGCTTTCAGCGTGGCCATATCAATCACGAAGCGATACTTCACATCGCCTTTGACGACGCGCTCGAATGCCGCGTTGATGTTCTGGATATCCAGCATTTCGATGTCACAGGTGATGCCGTGTTCAGCGCAGAAATCCAGGACTTCCTGAGTTTCAGCCATGCCGCCAATCATCGAACCTGCCAGAACCCGACGCTTCATGACCAGATTGACCCCATGCACGGGAGGATTGATCGGCTCGATCAGGCCCACCAGGATATGCACGCCGTCAAAGCGCAGGGTTTCGAGGTAGGGGTTCAGGTCGTGCTGCACGGGAATGGTGTCCAGCAAGAAGTCAAAGTGACCCGCTGCAGCCTTCATCTGTGCATCGTCAGTGGACACGATCACATGATCGGCACCCTGGCGGCGACCTTCCTCGGCCTTGCTGGCCGAGCGCGTGAAAAGGGTGACTTCAGCGCCCATGGCCTTGGCGAACTTGATCCCCATATGGCCCAGGCCGCCCATGCCCAGTACGCCGACTTTATGCCCAGCCTTGACGCCGAAATGCTTGAGCGGCGAATAGGTGGTGATGCCCGCGCACAGAATGGGTGCTGCGCTGGCCAGGTCGAGTTTTTCAGGGATGCTGACGACAAAACGGTCGCTGACCACGATGCTGTTGGAGTAGCCACCCATGGTCAGGGAGCCGTCGATGCGATCCTTGGAGGCGTAAGTCTGGGTCGGGCCTTCCAGGCAATACTGCTCCAGATCGGCTTTACAGGCTTCACAGGTGCGGCACGAATCCACCATGCAGCCAACACCGACCATCTGGCCAACCTTGAACGTGCTGACGTCAGAGCCTACAGCGGTGACTTTGCCGACAATCTCGTGGCCGGGCATCAGCGGGTAGGACGCGAAGCCCCATTCGTTGCGTGCCTGGTGGATGTCGGAGTGACAAACGCCGCAGTAGAGAATTTCAATCGCGACGTCATCAGGACGAGGGCTGCGACGTTCGAAATTCATGGGGGCGAGCGGAGCGGTGGCCGATTGGGCGGCATAGCCGATGGCTTTGATCATGGATGAACCTCACAAAATGTTAGCGGGTAGGTATGGAACCATTGTCCAGCTGTGCAGCCCTGCCGGCCATGGTCATTCCTGCGCGATTCATGCCTATTACTCCGGAAGTTGCCCGGCTCTCATCTGTTAAGGATAGATATCTGCGATGATGCAGGTGTCTAATCCTCTGTCCGGTGTCTCATGTCATTGCCCCACCATTCCGATGCCAATGCCGTCCTTGTCGCGCTGATCAAGCCGTTGGCGACGCGCCCTGGCTTTGTGCCGACGCTATTGCCGGAGGTAAAAGTGGTCTCGATGCACAGCTATGTTGCCAGCAGCCCGCAAATCTACGAACCGAGCCTGATGATCATTGCTCAAGGGGGCAAACTGGCCAGCCTGGGTTCGCGCACGCTTGACTATGGGGCCGGGCATTATCTGGTGCAGGCCCTTTCCGTGCCGTTCATGTGCGAAACCTTTGCGACACCCCAGGCGCCGTTGTTCGGCGTATCGGTGGCGATAGATCGGGTCATGTTGAGCGAGCTGGTGCAAGCCATGGGCACGACGCCCGACCTGGTTGTCGAGGCCCAGACGCCGGAGTCCATGACATCTGCGGTTCTGGATGCGTCCATGCGCGAAAGCGTGGAGCGGCTGTTGCGCTGCCTGCATGACCCGCAGGATTGTCAGGTGCTGGGCCAGTCACGACTGCGTGAAGTGTTGTATGCCGCGTTGCGTGGCCCTCAGGCCGGTGTGCTGCGGGCATTGGTGGCCCAGCAGAGCCATTTCGCCCGAGTCGCCGCCTCCCTGGCGTATCTGCACAGTCATTACGACGAGCCGCTGAACGTCGACACGCTGGCGCGTCAGGCGAACATGAGCGCTTCCACGTTTCACGAGTACTTCAAGCGCAGTACGTTGCTGTCGCCGGTGCAGTATCTCAAGCGCCTGCGTTTGCTCAAGGCCCAACAGATGCTGATCACGGAAGGCCTGGGTGTCGCACAGGTCGCCCACCGGGTCGGTTATCAAAGCACGTCGCAGTTCAGTCGCGAATACAAACGCTACTTTAATCGTAGCCCGGGCGAAGAGGGCATCACCCTGCGGATTCCTGCCTGAAGCTCACAAAAAAGCCCCCGAAGGGGCTTTTATACAGCAACTGATGTGTTTACATATTGGGGTAAGTCGGGCCGCCGCTGCCTTCAGGTGCTACCCAGGTGATGTTCTGGGAAGGGTCCTTGATGTCGCAGGTTTTGCAGTGCACGCAGTTCTGGGCGTTGATCTGGAAACGCTTCTCGCCGTCCTCCTGGGTGACCACCTCGTAGACGCCCGCCGGGCAATAACGCTGGGCCGGCTCGTCGTACAAAGGCAGGTTGGTGCCAATCGGGATGCTCGGATCGGTCAGCTTCAAGTGGCAGGGTTGTTCTTCTTCATGGTTGGTACCGGAGATGAACACCGAGCTGAGCTTGTCGAAACTGAGCTTGCCGTCGGGTTTCGGGTAATCGATTTTCTTCGAGTCCGCCGCCAGCTTCAGGCAGGCGAAATCCGGTTTGGTGTCGTGCAGTGTGAACGGCAGCTTGCCAGCGAAGAGGTTTTGATCAACGAAATTGAACGCACCACCCATGATCGTGCCGTACTTGTGCAAAGCAGGGCCAAAATTGCGGCTGGCGAACAGTTCTTCATACAGCCAGCTGGACTTGAACGACGCTACGTAGGCGTGCAGCTCGTCGCCACCTTCCTTGCCCGCCAGCAGCGCTTCGGCCACCGAATCAGCGGCGAGCATGCCGGATTTCATGGCGGTATGACTGCCCTTGATCTTGGCGAAGTTCAACGTGCCCAGATCACAGCCAATCAGTGCGCCGCCCGGGAACACCATCTTCGGCAGCGAATTCAGGCCGCCTTTGCAGATGGCACGTGCGCCGTAGCTGACGCGCTTGCCGCCTTCCAGGTACTGCTTGATTACCGGGTGATGCTTGTAGCGCTGGAATTCGTCGAACGGCGACAGGTACGGGTTGTTGTAGGACAGGTCGATAATCAGACCCACAACCACCTGATTGTTCTCCAGGTGATAAAGGAAGGAACCGCCCATGTTATCGTCATCCAGCGGCCAGCCAGCGGTGTGCACCACCAGACCTTGCTCGTGCTTTGCCGGATCGACTTCCCAGATTTCCTTGAGGCCAATGCCGTAATGCTGGGCATCGGCTTCGGTGTCGAGGTTGAAGCGCTTGATCAACTGCTTGCCGATATGACCACGGCAGCCTTCGGCGAACAGCGTGTATTTACCGCGCAGTTCCATGCCGGGGGTGAAGTAGCCTTCCTTGGGATGGCCTTCACGGTCCACGCCCAGATCACCGGTGATGATCCCGCGGACGACGCCGTTCTCGTCAAAGAGTGCTTCCTGAGCGGCGAAGCCCGGATAGATTTCCACGCCCAGGTTTTCAGCCTGCTGAGCCAGCCAGCGGCACAGGTTGCCCAGGGAAATAATGTAGTTGCCACTGTTGTGCATGGTCTTGGGCACAAAGAAATCCGGGACCTTCACCGAGTTTTCCGCACTGCGCAGGACATAGATGTCATCGCGCTTGACCGGAGTGTTCAGCGGTGCACCCAGTTCCTTCCAGTCGGGGAAGAGTTCGTTCAGCGCACGGGGTTCGAAAACCGCGCCTGAAAGGATGTGTGCGCCAACCTCGGAGCCTTTTTCGACCACGCAGACGCTGATTTCCTGGCCCGCTTCGGCGGCCTTCTGCTTCAGACGGCATGCGGCAGAAAGCCCGGCCGGGCCGGCGCCGACGATGACTACGTCGAATTCCATAAATTCGCGTTCCACAGGCTATCTCCTACTCAAGGCTCATCAGTATTTTTTTATAGACAGCGTACAAACCGACGTGCGGAGGCATTCACTGCCTGCCCGTCTTCAAATGCGGCGCATTATATCTACACCACCCGGCAGGTCCAATACAAACGTTTGTTTGAATTATCCGCAAGCCAGATAAATCATGGTCGCGCGGCTCATCACTGGCAGTTTTGTCGTATTGACCGGAAAACACGTTGCGGTCAAGATACGGGCGGTTTGCACGTGTCGTGGTCGAATCCACCGCTTGCCTTCGCCGCCAGGAGGCGCTGCGAGCAAGGCGGGGGCGGTCATTGCGCGGTGCGCAGTTTACACACCCCTAAGCGCCAGAAGTACGGCGAGGGGCGTTTATCCCTGATTTCGGTGGTTTTGGTTTGTGAACCCACCCTTCGGTCTTTACGAATAGCGCTGCATCCCGGCGCATTCGAGAATGCTTTTGCTGCCAGTCCCAGGCTTGCCCTGGCGACTTTCTTTTCACCGGAGAGAAACGAGGAATCCATGAAGGTTCTTGTAGCTGTCAAACGAGTGGTCGACTACAACGTCAAGGTTCGCGTCAAAGCGGACAACTCCGGCGTCGATCTCGCGAACGTCAAAATGTCGATGAACCCCTTCTGCGAAATTGCAGTGGAAGAGGCTGTACGCCTGAAGGAAAAAGGTGTCGCGACCGAGATCGTCGTCGTTTCCATCGGCCCGACCACCGCTCAGGAGCAACTGCGTACCGCTTTGGCACTGGGTGCCGATCGCGCCATCCTCGTTGAATGCGCTGACGAACTGAACTCCCTGGCCGTCGCCAAGCTGCTCAACGCAGTGGTCGCCAAGGAACAGCCACAGTTGGTGATCCTGGGCAAGCAAGCCATCGACAGCGATAACAACCAGACCGGCCAGATGCTGGCTGCGTTGAGCGGTTATGGTCAGGGCACCTTCGCTTCGAAAGTCGAAGTCAGTGGCGACAAGGTTGCGGTCACCCGTGAAATCGACGGCGGCGCGCAGACTGTTTCCCTGAACCTGCCAGCCATCGTGACCACTGACCTGCGTCTGAACGAGCCGCGTTATGCGTCGCTGCCCAACATCATGAAGGCCAAGAAGAAACCACTGGAGGTCCTGACTCCGGACGCTCTGGGTGTTTCCACGGCTTCCACGACCAAAATCCTCAAGGTTGAAGCACCGGCTGCACGCAGCGCGGGCATCAAGGTCAAGTCGGTGGCTGAACTGGTCGAGAAACTGAAAAACGAAGCGAAGGTAATCTAAACATGACTATCTTGGTAATCGCGGAGCACGACAATGCGACGCTGGCTCCGGCCACGTTGAACACCGTCGCTGCCGCGCAGAAAATCGGCGGCGACATCCATGTACTGGTTGCTGGCGCAAGCGTCGGTGCGGTAGCTGAAGCCGTCGCCAAGGTGGCCGGTGTGGCAAAAGTGCTGGTCGCGGACAACGCGGCCTATGCCCACCAGTTGCCGGAAAACGTCGCGCCGCTGGTGGCGGAGCTGGGTGCGGGTTACAGCCACATTCTTGCGGCGGCCACTTCCAATGGCAAAAACATCCTCCCGCGTGTTGCTGCGCAACTGGATGTTGACCAGATTTCCGAGATCATCTCGGTGGAATCCGCTGACACCTTCAAGCGTCCGATCTATGCCGGTAACGCTATTGCGACGGTTCAGTCTTCTGCCAGCGTGAAGGTCATCACCGTTCGCGCCACCGGTTTCGACCCGGTCGCGGCTGATGGCGGCTCGGCTGCCATTGAGGCGGTTTCGGCTGCTCACGATGCAGGCATTTCGAGCTTTGTCGGCGAAGAGCTGGCCAAGTCCGATCGTCCTGAGCTGACTGCGGCGAAAATCGTCGTTTCCGGTGGTCGCGGCATGCAGAATGGCGAGAACTTCAAGCACCTGTACGCGCTGGCGGACAAGCTGGGCGCAGCTGTCGGCGCTTCGCGTGCAGCCGTGGACGCCGGTTTTGTGCCGAACGACATGCAGGTCGGTCAAACCGGCAAGATCGTCGCGCCTCAGCTGTACATCGCCGTGGGTATCTCTGGCGCGATCCAGCATCTGGCCGGCATGAAAGACTCCAAAGTGATCGTTGCGATCAACAAGGACGAAGAAGCGCCGATCTTCCAGGTGGCCGATTACGGTCTGGTGGCGGATCTGTTCGAAGCGATCCCTGAGCTGGAGAAGCTGGTTTAATCCAGTCGGTTCACTTATAAAGAGACCCGTTTGTTTCGGGCTGTACGGCACGTAGGCTTATTGGCTGGGTGCTGACAGTCCGATCAGACGGGTTTTTTATTGAATTTTGAAAAGGACGTTCCCATGGGTCGGCCCAAGCGCGTGTTTTCTTCGCTTTTACTGGGGCTGCTGCTTGGCCCGAGCCTGACCTTCGCCGCAGGAAAATGTGAGCGTCTGATTGCCACCGGCAGCCCGGATGCGCCGCCGTTCCTCTGGCGAGACCCACAGGACCCGAAACATTTGATTGGGGCAAATGCGGATCTGCTGAAGCATGCCGCCACCGAGTTGGGTTTGAAGGTGGAGTTGCTGTATGCCGGCAGACGCAGCCAGGCTTTAGAGGAAGTGCGCAGTGGACGCATGGACTTGCTGGTGGACGCGCCATTGAGCGTGGCAGAGCTGGAGTCGCTGGACTACGTGCACCCGCCGGTCACCTATAACGACATCATGATCTGGAATCGACGCGATCAGGCGCAGCCGTTCAACGCCCTGGCCGACCTCGTTGGGCATCAGGGCGCGGTTTCGGAGCGCATACGGCTGACCTCGCCATTCAATTTGGCCGTCAAGGAACGCTTGGGTGTCGAGCGACTGCCCGGTCTTACCGAGGCGTTTCAAAAACTGATGCTGGGGCAGGTGGATTACGTCCTGGCCGGTCACTATGCGGGGATGGCCATGGTTCAGACCCTGGGCTTGTCTCAGGATCTGATTGCCCAGCCGACGCCCGTGGACAAGCCGGGCTTGTACCTTGCGCTTTCTTTCAATTCGGCCTGCAACGATTCATGGCTGCGCGGACAGCTGGCGAAAAAGATGACAGAATCAGCCGCCTCCGGCCTGTCGAGCGAAGCAGTGGTGCGCAATCAGGAACTCTGGAAAGCGCAATTGCTGCAGCCGGCCAGCGTCAGCGCCCCAAACAAGTAGGAATGGTTTTGTGAGTATTCGCCCATTATTTGCCGCTGTGGTGTTCGTCGCCCTGGCTGGCTGCGCCAGCGATCCGGCGCCCATTGAACAAGTGAAACTGACTGAAAAAGCGGTTGAGCAAGCCAGAGACGTCGGGGCTACCGACGAGCAGCCTGAGCTGCAAATGGCGGAAAAAAAGCTCGCGCAAGTCCGTATCGACATGGCCAATCAGTCCTACAAGCAGGCACGCATGCAGGCCGAGCAATCGGAGCTGGATGCGCGCCTGGCCGAGGCCAGGGTTCTGACAGCCAAGAGCCAGGAGCAGATCAACCAATTGAACACTCGCCTCAATCGTTTGCGTAAGCAGTTGGGAGAGAGTCAATGAGCCGTCTGTCACGTGCAGTGAGTCTTGGTGTGTTGTTGGGCGCGGCGGGGCTTTACGGTTGCGCGGGTCACTCGGACAGTGGGCAGGCGCTGCAGCAAGCCAACGCCGATTACCAGAAGGTTCGCGAAGACACCGATGTGTTGCGCAGCGCCCCCAAGGATGTGATCCGGGCGGGTGAGCTACTGGGACGTGCCGAACGGCTTTCCAGTTATGTGGGCAGCGGTGATGACGTGGCGCACTATGCTTACCTCAGCAGCCGCTACAGCGAAATCGCCCGTGAACACAGCACGCTGCTGCTGAATCAGGAGCGTCTGGCCAAGATGGAGATGGATCGCCAGCGCCTGCAATTGGCGTTGCGTGAAGCCAAACTCGCCAGTGCGCAACAGCAGGGCAAATGGCTCGAGGACCAGATCGTCAGCCTCGCCACGACCCAGACCGAGAGAGGGCTGGTGATGACGCTGGGCGACGTGCTGTTCGATACCGGGCATGCGGAGCTGAAAAGCTCGGCCAATCGGACAGTGCTCAAAGTCGTGCAATTCCTCTTGCTCAATCCGCAGCGGGTTGTGCGTATCGAAGGGTATGCCGATAACACCGGTGACGAGCAGTCCAATCTACAGCTCTCCAAGGACCGCGCTCAGGCGGTTGCGGATGTGCTGACGGACCTGGGCGTTGATGAAAAGCGCATTGAAGTCCAGGGTTACGGCGATCAATATCCCGTCGAAGTGAATGCCTCCGAGCGGGGCAGGGCACTTAACCGTCGTGTAGAAATCGTTTTTTCGGATGCAAACGGCCGTCTAGGCGCAGCTCGCTAAAAAATAAACCCAGGCCTCATGCCGATGCCTGGGTTTCTTGTCCTGATAGGCGTTTTGATTGGCCGGTATAGCCGGTCATTTTTTTAATCAATCACCATAGGGCTGGCGGATCAGCGAACTGTCCCAGTACACTTCCAAACTGTTCTGGTGACTCACCGATTTATTACCCTGGATAACATACGTCGCCGGCAGTATCGAGGCCGCTTGATGACCAATCTTCTGCTTTACCAAAGAATCGCTCAGCAGTTGGCCGAGGACATTCGTCGGGGTGTCTATCAGCCCGGCGAGCGTGTTCCATCGGTGCGCAAAATGAGCTCGCAGCTCAATGTCAGTCATGCGACTGTGCTGCAAGCCTATGCGAATCTGGAAGATCAGGGGTTGATTCGTGCGCGGCCGCAGTCGGGCTATTACGTTCACCAGACGCCCGCGCTAACCGCTCCAACGCCCGACATCGCCCGCGTAGAGCGACCGGGCCTGGTGACGCGCAGCAGCATTATTCAGCAGGTATTGGTGGAGTCGCGTCGCGAAGGCGTGTTTCCCCTGGGTGCCGCCGTGCCGCACGTCGACTATTTGCCGGTCCGCGCCCTGCACCAACAGATCGCGAAGGTCACTCGCTTTCATAGCCCGCGGGCCTTCAGTTACATGTTCAGCCCCGGGTTCGAGCCGTTGCGCCGACAGGTAGCCATTCGCATGCGGGATGCGGGTGTTGTGGTCGATCCATCGGAAGTGGTCATTACCCACGGTTGTGTCGATGCGCTGCAGATGTCCTTGCGGGTGCTGACGCGGCCGGGTGATCTGATTGCCGCCGAGTCACCCACTTATTATGGGTTGTTGCAGCTGGCTGATCTTCTGGGCCTCAAAGTGATTGAAATCCCCAGCGATCCAGCCACGGGAATCAGTCTGGAAGCCTTGCAACTGGCGGCCAATCAGTGGTCCATCAAAGCGTTGGTCCTGACCTCGCGTTTGAGCAACCCCTTGGGCGGGACCATCCCTGAAGATCGACAAAAGCATCTGCTGCGCCTGGCGTCGGATTTCGATATTCAGATTGTCGAAGACGATATTTATGGCGAGCTGATGTTCGAGCAGGGCCGGACCAAGTCCCTGAAAGCGTTTGATCGGTTGGGGCGGGTCATTTACTGCTCCAGCTTCTCCAAGACGCTGTCGCCGGGGGTGCGTATTGGCTGGATGATTGCTGGCAAATATCAGTCTGAAATTCAACGTCTTCAGACCTTCAGCACTCATTCGGCGTGCAGTGTCACGCAAATGGGGGTTGCTGCGTACCTTGAAAATGGCGGTTATGACCGTCATCTACGATTTATTCGTCTTGAATACCGCAAAAATCTCAGCGCCTTTCAGCTTGCGGTGCAGCAGTTTTTCCCCGAAGGCACGCAAATGAGTCGTCCAACCGGTGGATTTATCCTCTGGGTCAGCCTGCCTGGGCGAGTGAATACTCAGGACTTGCATGTGCGGGCGCTGGAGCAGGGAATCAGCATCGCGCCAGGGCTGATCTTCAGCAATACAGAGCAGTTCAATCACTGCATACGCCTGAACTGTGGTGTTCCGTGGAATCGAGAGGCGGAGCGCGCGTTGATGACGTTAGGCATGTTGGCAAAACAACTGTGTCAGGAAGCTGTCGAACCCTATTGACGCGGTAGACAAGGCTAAAGCCTGCGCCGGCGTCTGTGATAATGGCTATTCGAATCTCTGGTGTGTGAGCAGCATGCCAGAGGCCAGCATATGATTTTTCTACCTTGGCTGTTTCTGCCTATGAAAGTTTTTCGCTGTGCCGGATTGATGATCATTTTTCTGCTAAGCGCCTGCGACGCTCAGGATGCGGCGGCGCCGAAGCCGAAAGTCTCTGCCGAAGTAAGCGCCCCGGTTCCGACCGTCGCTCCAGTTGTCGTGGCTAAACCCCCGACGAGCGCCTCGGTCACGGCGACCGTTTCGCCGACGGATCCATCCCGGCCACCTGTTCATGAGCTGGTGCCCAATGTGCCGGTTGTGCCGGTGGTTGTCAGCAAAGGCGGCCTGTCTACTTCCGTCAAAAAGTCTGGGAATGCGGACTCTGGGCTGCCCAAGGACGACAATGCCAAGGCACCGGCGTCCAAAACGCCGATCCTGAAGACCAAAGCCGAATCCACGCTGACGATCAAGCGCGAGGGGGCGGGCAAGAAAACGGTGGCGCAGAAAAAAGAAGTCACCAGGGACACCAAGCTGAATTCACCCAAGCTGGATCTGAGTCTCCCTCCTGAGCTGGTCAAGCAAATGACGCCCCCGAAAAACGTGATCACGGCGACCCGCAAACCGGTCCTGCCACAAATGTTTGGCGACAAGGATGGGGCTTCAGGTGGCGGGCCCTTCGAGCTTAACGGACGTCTGCTGAGCAATGAAATGCAGTTGCAGATGCGTAATGACAACCGCCGTGACGTAGAGGGCGCGGCGCTGGACTTCAAATTCAAGCAGTAATGGTGACCCAAGTGGCGGCGGGGAATGCCTGACGCGTAGCCATTTCAAACAGTTGTTTCAGCGGTTACTATCTGCTCGTCAACTTTGCAAAGTGTAAGAGTCATGGAATGCCGTTCTGGTTGTGGTGCCTGCTGTATCGCTCCGTCCATTAGTTCTCCCATTCCGGGCATGCCGAACGGCAAGCCCGCCGGGGAACGCTGCCTGCATTTATCGATCGAATCGCTTTGTGGGTTGTTCGGCAAGCCAGAGCGACCTGCAGTGTGCGGCCAGTTCAAGGCTCAGGCGGATGTCTGTGGTGTAGACCAGGCTGACGCCATCCGCATCATCACGTGGTGGGAGCAGGCCACAGCAGTTGCTTGAAATACCCGTTTCGAAAAAATTGATTTATCGAATGTCCGACAATAAGGAATACAACATGGCTTCGCTGCACCGCATGGCGTTCATCTTTGGGTTTACGGTCCTGATATCAGTCGCTGCTCAGGCTGAAGACTGGCAAGTCGCCAAAGATGAAAACGGGATCAAGATCTCTTTGAGTGAGGTGGCTGGCTCCAAATACAAGGCTTATCGCGGCGAAACCGTGATCAATGCCAGTATTGCGAAGCTGCGCAGTCTGCAGGAAGACGTTGTTGGCGCCTGCGCGTGGGTTCATGAATGCAAGTCGCAGAAGTTGCTCAAGCATGAGGGCAACAAGGCCTGGACCTACACTCAATTCAATACGCCCTGGCCGGTCACTGCCCGGGATTCTGTGCTTGAAGTGACCACGGAGCAGGGCGCTGATGGCAGCCTGACGCGCAAGCTTGAAGGGCAGCCCAAGTACATACCCGAGGAGAACGGTTTTGTACGTGTCACCCAGGTCGAAGGCTTTTGGAAGTTCGTGCCGCTGAGTGCTGACCGGACGCAGGTTACCTATCAGGTTCACACCGAGCCTGGCGGAAGCGTGCCGTCCTGGCTGGCTAACAAGTTCGTGGTGGATGCGCCGTTCAATACCTTGATGGCTCTGAAGGCACGGGCGGAAAAGTAAAGTCCGGTTCGATTCGCTGTAATGCAAAAAGGGCTGCCAATGGCAGCCCTTTTTTACGTGCGATATAAGCTTACTCGCGTTCTTCGAGAGGCACGATGTCGCGGGAAACATGACCGGTGTACAGCTGGCGTGGACGGCCGATTTTGTACGGGCTCGACAGCATCTCTTTCCAGTGTGAAATCCAGCCGACGGTCCGCGCCAGAGCGAAGATCACGGTGAACATGCTGGTGGGAATGCCAATCGCCTTGAGGATGATGCCCGAATAGAAATCGACGTTCGGATACAGCGAGCGCTCGATGAAGTACGGATCGGTCAGGGCAATCTCTTCCAGACGCATCGCCAGTTCAAGCTGCGGGTCATTGGTAATGCCCAGTTCCTTGAGGACTTCGTCGCAGGTCTGTTTCATTACGGTGGCGCGAGGGTCGCGGTTCTTGTAAACGCGGTGACCAAAGCCCATCAGCTTGAACGGATCGTTCTTGTCCTTGGCCTTGGCGATGAATTTGTCGATGTTCGAGACATCGCCAATCTCGTCGAGCATGGCCAGCACTGCTTCGTTGGCGCCGCCATGCGCAGGACCCCAGAGCGCTGCGATACCTGCTGCGATGCAGGCAAACGGGTTTGCGCCAGAAGAGCCTGCCATCCGAACGGTGGACGTCGAGGCGTTCTGCTCATGATCGGCGTGCAGGATGAAAATCTTATCCATCGCCTTGGCCAGTACCGGGCTGATCGGTTTGATCTCGCACGGGGTGTTGAACATCATGTGCAGGAAGTTTTCCGCGTAGCTCAGGTCATTGCGCGGGTACATCATGGGCTGGCCCATGGAGTACTTGTAAACCATGGCTGCCAGGGTAGGCATTTTCGCAATCAGCCGGATGGCCGAAATTTCACGGTGCTGTGGATTATTGATATCCAGAGAGTCGTGATAGAACGCCGAGAGGGCGCCGACTACGCCGCACATGACGGCCATAGGGTGGGCGTCGCGCCGGAAGCCGTTGAAGAATGTCTTCAACTGCTCGTGAACCATGGTGTGGTTTTTCACGATAACAACGAACTGGGCCTTCTGCTCGGCGGTTGGCATTTCGCCATTGAGCAACAGGTAGCAGGTTTCCAGGTAGTCGGACTGCTCGGCAAGCTGCTCGATCGGATAGCCCCGATGCAGCAGGATGCCGTTGTCACCATCGATATAGGTGATTTTCGACTCGCAAGAGGCGGTCGACATGAAACCAGGGTCAAATGTGAAGCGGCCGGTGGCGGTTAGACCGCGTACGTCGATTACATCGGGACCTACGGTGCCGGTCAGAATGGGCAGCTCGACGGGGGCTGCGCCCTCGATGATCAACTGCGCTTTTTTGTCAGCCATGTGGCCTCCTATTTATGCTTCAAATCATCAGACAGACCCCCCACGCAGGGCCCGCACCACTATAGTGAGATAAATTCTAAAGTCAATTTGCCTAAAGTCGTGTTCCAGAAGGCTTACAGCCGCACTTTTCCTCGAAAATGTCTGCCGTTTACGCCTTTTATCCTGCTAAAGCAATCCGCTATTAGGGGTAGGTCTTCGCGTTGTCATTAGCGCCCTAACTGTCTATACTCGGCGTCCGACCGCCAGGGGTTTTAGGGCCTGTTTGCTGGGGGTCGTCACTTCCTGGGTAGTGGGTACCTGACCAGTGCACTTCCCAACAACTTGCCCTGATTGTTAGGGGCTCTTCAGTGTGAAAAAAGCCGTGAATAGCCAACGACCTGTAAACCTAGATCTAAGGACCATCAAACTCCCAGTCACTGCTTACACGTCCATTCTTCACCGTGTCTCGGGTGTCATCCTCTTCGTGGGTATTGCCATCATGCTTTATGCATTGGGCAAATCCCTGGGTTCCGAGGAAGGCTTCGAGCAGGTAAAGGCGTGTATGAACAGCGTGCTAGCCAAGCTAGTGGTCTGGGGCCTGCTCTCCGCTCTGCTGTATCACCTGGTGGCGGGTGTTCGTCACCTGGTCATGGACATGGGTGTCGGTGAGACGCTGGAAGGCGGCAAGCTGGGCTCGAAAATCGTTATCGCCGTGTCTGCGGTGCTGATCGTTCTGGCGGGAGTTTGGATATGGTAACCAACGTCACTAACCTGTCGCGTTCGGGCCTCTATGACTGGATGGCGCAGCGCGTATCTGCGGTCGTGCTCGCGGCTTATTTCATTTTCCTGATCGGATACATCGTGCTGCACCCCGGTCTGGGCTATGCCGACTGGCATGGTCTGTTCTCGCATAACGGAATGCGTATCTTCAGTCTGCTGGCTCTCGTTGCCCTGGGCGCTCACGCCTGGGTCGGCATGTGGACCATTGCGACCGACTACCTGACGCCAATGGCGTTCGGCAAGTCCTCGACTGCGATTCGTTTCCTTTTCCAGGCGGTCTGCGGCGTTGCGATGTTCGCTTACTTCGTCTGGGGTGTGCAGATTCTTTGGGGTATCTGATCCATGGCTAACATTAATACGCTTTCTTTTGACGCCATCATCATTGGTGGCGGCGGTGCTGGCATGCGTGCGGCATTGCAGCTGGCACAAGGTGGTCACAAGACCGCCGTGGTCACCAAGGTTTTCCCGACTCGTTCCCACACCGTTTCTGCCCAGGGTGGCATCACCTGCGCAATCGCCTCGGCAGATCCGAACGATGACTGGCGCTGGCACATGTACGATACCGTCAAGGGTTCCGACTACATCGGTGACCAGGACGCGATCGAATACATGTGTTCTGTCGGCCCTGAAGCTGTTTTCGAACTCGAGCACATGGGGCTTCCTTTCTCCCGTACCGAACAGGGCCGCATTTACCAGCGTCCGTTTGGTGGCCAGTCCAAGGACTTCGGCAAGGGCGGGCAGGCTGCACGTACGTGCGCGGCGGCTGACCGTACCGGTCACGCGCTGCTGCACACCCTGTATCAGGCCAACCTGAAAGCCGGCACCGTATTCCTCAACGAATACTATGCCGTGGATCTGGTGAAGAATCAGGACGGCGTGTTCGTCGGCATCATCGCCATCTGCATCGAAACTGGCGAAACCTCCTACATTCGTGCCAACGCAACGGTACTGGCAACCGGTGGCGCCGGCCGCATCTACTCCTCCACCACCAACGCCCTGATCAACACCGGCGACGGCGTTGGCATGGCATTGCGTGCAGGTGTACCGGTTCAGGACATCGAAATGTGGCAGTTCCACCCGACCGGTATTGCCGGTGCAGGTGTATTGGTCACTGAAGGTTGCCGTGGCGAAGGCGGATACCTGATCAACAAGCACGGCGAGCGTTTCATGGAGCGTTATGCTCCGAACGCCAAGGACCTTGCAGGTCGTGACGTCGTTGCGCGTTCCATGGTCAAGGAAATCATTG
Organism: Pseudomonas sp. DWP3-1-2; assembly: GCF_049896285.1. Classification (NCBI taxonomy): domain Bacteria; kingdom Pseudomonadati; phylum Pseudomonadota; class Gammaproteobacteria; order Pseudomonadales; family Pseudomonadaceae; genus Pseudomonas; species Pseudomonas sp. DWP3-1-2. The sequence continues at coordinate 104,354 of NZ_JAFCTZ010000008.1, forward strand.
CCGGCAACGGCTGTGGCCCTGATGGCGACCACGTCATGCTCAAGCTTGATCACCTGGGCGAAGAAGTGCTGCACAGCCGTCTGCCAGGGATCATGGAACTGTCCAAGACCTTCGCACACGTCGATCCGGCCGTTGCGCCGATCCCGGTTGTGCCGACCTGCCACTACATGATGGGCGGCGTTGCCACCAACATTCATGGTCAGGCGATCACTCAGGACGCCACCGGCGCCGATCAGATCATTCCGGGTCTGTTCGCTGTCGGCGAAGTGGCTTGCGTATCGGTTCACGGTGCCAACCGTCTGGGCGGCAACTCGCTGCTCGATCTGGTTGTGTTCGGTCGCGCTGCCGGTATCCATCTGGAACAGAGCCTGCGTGAAGGCGTTGATTACCGTCGTGCTACTGAAACCGACGTTGACGTCGCCCTTCAGCGTCTGGCCAGCCTCAATGCCCGCGAAACCGGCGAAGACGTGGCTTCCCTGCGCAAAGAGCTGCAAAGCTGCATGCAGAACTACTTCGGTGTATTCCGTACCGGCGAATACATGCAGAAGGGCATCGCCCAGCTGTCGGACCTGCGTGAACGTATCTCCAAGGTCAAGATCAACGACAAGAGCCAGGCGTTCAACACGGCCCGAATCGAAGCGCTTGAGCTGCAAAACCTGCTGGAAGTGGCCGAAGCAACGGCGATTGCCGCCGAAGTTCGTAAAGAGTCCCGCGGTGCTCACGCCCGTGAAGACTTCGAAGATCGCGACGATCAGAACTGGCTGTGCCACACCCTGTACTTCCCGGGTGAAAAACGCGTAGCCAAACGTGCCGTGAACTTCTCGCCGAAGACTGTTCCGACTTTTGAACCCATGATTCGGACTTACTAAGGGTGGCTGATATGTTGCAAGTCAGTGTTTATCGCTACAACCCGGATCAGGACGCCGCGCCGTTCATGCAGGAATTCCAGGTCGATACCCATGGTAAAGACATCATGGTCCTGGACGTGCTGGCCCTGATCAAAGAGCAGGACGAAGGCTTTTCCTATCGCCGCTCCTGCCGCGAAGGCGTCTGCGGTTCCGATGGCATGAATATCAACGGCAAGAACGGCCTGGCATGCATCACGCCGCTGTCCGCCGTGGTCAAGAACAACAAGCTGGTGGTGCGTCCACTGCCGGGCTTGCCTGTGATTCGTGACCTGGTCGTCGATATGAGCATCTTCTACAAGCAGTACGAGAAGGTTAAGCCTTATCTGCTCAACGACACTCCGGCTCCGGCCATCGAGCGTCTGCAGTCCCCGGAAGAGCGTGAGAAGCTGGACGGTCTGTACGAGTGCATCCTGTGCGCTTGCTGCTCCACTTCCTGCCCGTCCTTCTGGTGGAACCCTGACAAGTTCCTCGGTCCGGCCGCATTGCTGCAAGCCTATCGTTTCCTGGCTGACAGCCGTGACAACCAGACTGCCGAGCGTCTGGCGGCACTGGACGATCCGTTCAGCGTGTTCCGCTGCCGCGGGATCATGAACTGCGTCAACGTTTGTCCGAAGGGCCTTAACCCAACCAAGGCTATCGGTCACGTGCGCAACATGCTTCTGCAGAACGGTGTCTGATTCGATTGCTGTACCGTAAACCGCTGTAAAACGTTTGACCCAGATTGGCTGCGGCGCAGGCTTCAACCGGCGCCGTAGTTTTAACCTGAGCAGTAGCTTATAAGGCTGCGGCTCTTATTTTGAAGAAATGAGACCAGCAGGGGCATCCGGGCTGGTACCCGGACTATCTGCGTGATCCTTAGTGACTTGATACAGTCGCTGCACATGACTATCTCAGGTTTGCTGTGGTGTCTTCGCCGGTGGTGTCCCCTTACCGAGGGTGACCAAGCATGCAAGAAAGCGTGATGCAGCGCATGTGGAACAGTGCCCACCTATCCGGTGGTAACGCTGCCTATGTGGAAGAGCTCTATGAGCTCTACCTGCACGACCCGAACGCTGTGCCAGAAGAGTGGCGCACCTACTTTCAGAAGTTGCCCGCTGACGGCAGCACTGCCACCGATGTATCGCATTCGACGATCCGCGATCATTTTGTGTTGCTGGCCAAAAACCAGCGCCGCGCTCAGCCGGTTTCCGCCGCAAGCGTGAGCAGCGAACATGAAAAGAAGCAGGTCGAAGTACTGCGACTTATCCAGGCTTACCGTATGCGTGGCCATCAGGCAGCCCAGCTCGATCCGCTGGGCCTGTGGCAACGTCCTGCGCCAGCCGATCTGTCGATCAATCATTACGGCCTGACCAACGCTGATCTGGATACCACTTTCCGTGCCGGTGACTTGTTCATTGGCAAAGAGGAAGCGAGCCTACGCGAAATTCACGAGACGTTGCAGCAGACATATTGCCGCACCATCGGTTCTGAATTCACGCACATCGTGGATTCCGAGCAGCGCAACTGGTTCATGCAGCGTCTGGAGAGTGTTCGCGGCCGTCCCGAGTTTTCCGCCGACATCAAGAGCCACCTGCTTGAGCGCGTGACCGCTGCTGAAGGTCTGGAAAAGTACCTGGGCACCAAATACCCGGGCACCAAGCGTTTCGGCCTTGAGGGTGGCGAAAGCCTGATCCCGATGCTGGACGAGCTGATCCAGCGTTCCGGCTCCTATGGCACCAAGGAAATCGTGATCGGCATGGCCCACCGTGGCCGTCTGAACGTCCTGGTCAACACCTTCGGCAAGAACCCGCGCGACCTGTTCGACGAGTTCGAAGGCAAGAAAAAAGTCGAGCTGGGTTCCGGTGACGTTAAATATCACCAGGGCTTCTCGTCGAACGTCATGACCGCCGGTGGCGAAGTTCACCTGGCCATGGCGTTCAACCCGTCCCACCTGGAGATCGTTTCCCCGGTGGTCGAGGGTTCGGTACGTGCCCGCCAGGATCGTCGTAATGATCCACACGGTGACAAGGTTCTGCCCATTTCCCTCCACGGTGATGCTGCTTTTGCAGGGCAGGGCGTGGTCATGGAAACCTTCCAGATGTCGCAGACTCGCGGCTTCAAGACGGGCGGCACCATCCACATCGTCATCAACAACCAGGTGGGTTTTACCATCAGCAACCCGTTGGACTCGCGCTCCACCGAGTACGCGACTGACGTTGCCAAGATGATTCAGGCACCGATTCTCCATGTAAATGGTGATGACCCTGAAGCCGTGGTGTTCGTGACCCAACTGGCGATCGACTATCGCATGCAGTTCAAGCGTGACGTGGTGATCGACCTGGTCTGCTACCGTCGTCGCGGTCACAACGAAGCGGATGAGCCTAGCGGCACCCAGCCGTTGATGTACCAGCAAATCGCCAAACAGCGCACGACCCGTGAGTTGTATGCCGAAAGCCTGATCAAGGCCGGTGTACTCGATGACGCCCGTGTACAGGCGAAGATCGATGACTACCGTAATGCGCTGGACAACGGTCTGCATGTTGTAAAAAGCCTGGTCAAAGAGCCGAACAAAGAGTTGTTCGTGGACTGGCGTCCCTACCTGGGCCATGCCTGGACTGCGCGTCATGACACCCGCTTTGATCTGAAAACCCTGCAGGAGCTGTCTGCCAAGCTCATGGAGCTGCCGGAAGGCTTCGTGGTTCAGCGTCAGGTGCAGAAGATCTACGAAGACCGTCAGAAGATGCAAGCCGGCGGCCTGCCGATCAACTGGGGTTACGCCGAAACCATGGCGTACGCGACCCTGGCGTTCGAAGGTCACCCGATTCGCATGACCGGTCAGGACATCGGCCGCGGTACGTTCTCGCACCGTCATGCCGTGCTGCATAACCAGAAAGACTCGTCGACCTATATCCCGCTGCAGAACCTGTACGCCGGTCAGCCGCGTTTCGATCTGTATGACTCTTTCCTGTCGGAAGAAGCCGTACTTGCCTTTGAATATGGCTACTCGACGACCGAGCCTAATGCTCTGGTCATCTGGGAAGCCCAGTTCGGCGACTTCGCCAACGGTGCGCAGGTTGTTGTTGACCAGTTCATCACCAGCGGCGAGCACAAATGGGGTCGTCTGTGCGGTCTGACCATGCTGCTGCCTCACGGCTACGAAGGCCAGGGGCCGGAGCACTCCTCTGCGCGCCTTGAGCGTTACCTGCAATTGTGCGCCGAGCACAATATTCAGGTTTGCGTACCGACTACTCCAGCTCAGATCTACCACTTGCTGCGCCGTCAGGTGATTCGTCCACTGCGCAAGCCGCTGGTCGTACTGACTCCAAAGTCGTTGCTGCGCCACAAGCTGGCCGTGTCGACCCTGGAAGATCTGGCCGAAGGCTCGTTCCAGACCGTTATCCCGGAAATCGATACCCTCGATGCCGCCAAGGTGACGCGTCTGATCATGTGCAGCGGCAAGGTTTATTACGACCTGCTTGAAAAGCGTCGTGCCGAAGGGCGCGAAGACACCGTTATCGTGCGTCTCGAGCAGCTGTATCCGTTCCCTGAAGACGACCTGATGGAAACGCTCGCGCCTTACACCAATCTGCAGAATGCAGTGTGGTGTCAGGAAGAGCCGATGAATCAGGGCGCCTGGTACAGCAGCCAGCATCATCTGCGCCGCAGCGTGGGCAATCACAAACGCAGCCTCGTGCTCGAGTATGCCGGTCGTGATGCCTCTGCAGCGCCAGCTTGCGGCTACGCTTCGATGCACGCTGAGCAGCAGGAAAAACTGCTCAAAGATGCCTTCACTGTTTAACGCCTTCGCGCATTAGAAACCGAATTAAGGAATTACAGATAATGGCTATCGAGATCAAAGCCCCCTCTTTCCCGGAATCCGTTGCCGACGGCACCATTTCCAAATGGCACAAGCAACCGGGCGAGGCGGTAAAACGTGACGAGCTGCTGGTCGACATCGAGACCGACAAGGTCGTGCTCGAAGTGTTGGCCGAAGCCGACGGCGTGCTGGCATCGATCGTGAAAGGCGAGGGTGACACTGTCCTGTCCAACGAACTGATCGCAACGCTGGATGCTGGCGGTACTGCGTCGGCCGCCCCGGCAGCTGCCGCTGCACCGGCTGCAGCACCCGCCCAGTCTGCCGCTCCGGCGGCGGGTGGTGACGAAGATTCCATCGCTGCACCGGCCGCCCGCAAGCTGGCCGAAGAAAACGCCATCAACCTGGCCAGCGTCAAGGGCACAGGCAAAGACGGTCGCATCACCAAGGAAGACGTGGTTGCCGCAGTAGAAGCGAAGAAATCCGCACCTGCTGCTGCACCGGCTGCCAAGCCTGCCGCCGCAGTTGCTGCTCCTGTGCTCGCCACTGGCGACCGCGTCGAGAAGCGTGTGCCGATGACCCGCGTTCGTGCCACCGTGGCCAAGCGTCTGGTTGAAGCCCAGTCCAACATGGCGATGCTGACGACGTTCAACGAAGTCGACATGACCGAAGTCATGGCGCTGCGTTCGAAGTACAAGGATCTGTTCGAGAAGTCCCACAACGGCGTACGCCTGGGCTTCATGTCGTTCTTCGTCAAGGCTGCCACCGAAGCGCTGAAACGCTTCCCGGCTGTCAACGCTTCCATTGACGGTTCCGACATTGTGTATCACGGCTATGCCGACGTGGGCGTTGCTGTTTCCAGCGACCGTGGTCTGGTGGTTCCTGTCCTGCGTAACGCAGAACAGATGAGCCTGGCCGAAATCGAAGGCGGCATAGCTGCTTTCGGTAAAAAAGCCCGTGACGGCAAGCTGTCCATGGAAGAGATGATTGGTGGTACCTTCACCATCACCAACGGTGGTACTTTCGGTTCGATGATGTCGACCCCGATCGTTAACCCGCCGCAAGCAGCTATCCTGGGCATGCACAACATTCTGCAACGTCCAATGGCAATCAACGGTCAGGTAGTCATCCGTCCGATGATGTATCTGGCGCTGTCCTACGATCACCGTTTGATCGATGGTAAAGAAGCCGTGACGTTCCTGGTGACCATCAAGAACCTGCTGGAAGATCCGGCTCGTCTGCTGCTGGATATTTGATGAAGCAGCCCCGAGCCGCATGCCAGACGCTGCAAGGCAGTCTGGCGGGCAGCTCGGGTTTTGCAATCTCCATCTAATTAACAGGCTGCACGCTTTTCTGTAATACATCGCAGATCAGCATGCAGCGTGTGGCTTGAAGCTCGCAGCTAAAGAGGAACTCTTTTTTATGTCCCAGAAATTCGACGTGGTAGTGATTGGCGCTGGCCCTGGCGGTTATGTTGCCGCTATCAAGGCCGCGCAACTTGGTCTCAAGACTGCCTGCATCGAGAAATATCAGGACAAGGAGGGCAAACTGGCCCTCGGCGGTACTTGCCTGAACGTAGGGTGCATTCCGTCCAAGGCGCTGCTGGATAGCTCCTGGAAGTTCTACGAAGCCAAGAATGGCTTCGCTGTCCACGGCATCTCGACCTCCGAAGTGTCCATGGACGTTCCAGCCATGGTGGGTCGCAAGTCGACCATCGTCAAAGGCCTGACGGGCGGCGTTGCCAGCCTGTTCAAAGCCAACGGCGTGACCACGCTGCAAGGCCACGGCAAACTGCTGGCCGGCAAGAAAGTCGAGCTGACCGGCGCTGACGGCACCGTTGAAATCATCGAAGCGGATCACGTGATCCTGGCTTCGGGCTCGCGTCCGATCGACATCCCGCCAGCTCCGGTTGACCACAAAGTCATCGTTGACTCCACGGGCGCCCTGGAATTCCAGGCTGTCCCTGAGCGTCTGTGCGTGATTGGTGCCGGTGTGATCGGCCTGGAACTGGGTTCGGTGTGGGCCCGTCTGGGTGCCAAGGTTACCGTTCTGGAAGCACTGGACAAGTTCCTGCCTGCCGCTGATGAAGCGGTTTCCAAAGAAGCGATGAAGACCTTCACCAAGCAGGGTCTGGACATCAAGCTGGGCGCTCGCGTTACCGGTTCCAAGGTCAATGGCGACGAAGCTGTCGTGACCTACACCGATGCTGCTGGCGAACAGAACATCACGTTTGATCGCGTGATTGTGGCTGTCGGCCGTCGTCCGGTCACCACCGATCTGCTGGCCGCGGACAGCGGCGTGGACCTGGATGAGCGCGGTTTCATCTACGTTGACGACTTCTGCACTACCAGCGTTCCAGGTGTTTATGCCATCGGTGACGTGGTTCGTGGTCTGATGTTGGCCCACAAAGCGTCGGAAGAAGGCATCATGGTTGTCGAGCGCATCAAGGGCCACAAGGCTCAGATGAACTACAATCTGATTCCTTCGGTTATCTACACGCACCCGGAAATCGCCTGGGTGGGCAAAACCGAGCAGACCTTGAAGGCTGAAGGCGTTGAAGTTAACGTCGGCACGTTCCCGTTCGCAGCCAGTGGCCGCGCAATGGCAGCCAATGATACGGGCGGTTTTGTGAAGGTTATCGCTGATGCCAAGACTGATCGCGTAGTCGGCGTTCATGTCATTGGTCCAGGTGCTGCCGAACTGGTACAGCAGGGCGCGATCGCGATGGAATTCGGCAGCAGTGCTGAAGACATCGGCATGATGGTCTTCTCCCATCCGACGCTGTCCGAAGCATTGCATGAAGCAGCTCTGGCCGTGAATGGCGGTGCCATCCACATCCAGAACCGCAAAAAACGCTAAGACAATAAGAGAAACCACGACGGACTGCCCGTCGTGAGCCTTGCGAGCAAGACTCACCGCGGAATGTCCGCCGGACTCGACCTCTGAGGTGTCCCCGGATACACATCGAACCCCAACCGGTTCGAGGTGTTCAACGGGCCCGGGAGTAGCGGTCACAGGTGGTGCGGCACGCCAGACGTGCAGCACCGAATGCGCAGTACCTAACGAAGACGGTAATAAGCATGAATCTTCACGAGTATCAGGGTAAGCAGCTGTTCGCTGAATACGGCCTGCCAGTATCCAAAGGTTACGCAGTAGACACCCCGGAAGCAGCAGCAGAAGCTTGCGATAAAATTGGCGGCACTGAATGGGTTGTCAAAGCCCAGGTTCACGCCGGTGGTCGCGGTAAAGCGGGCGGCGTGAAGCTGGTTCGCAGCAAAGAAGACGCGGCAGCGTTCGCACAGCAATGGCTGGGCAAGCGTCTGGTGACTTACCAGACCGACGCCAACGGTCAGCCAGTGACCAAGATCCTGGTTGAGTCCTGCACCGACATCGCTAAAGAGCTGTATCTCGGCGCTGTAGTGGATCGTTCGAGCCGTCGCATCGTGTTCATGGCTTCCACCGAAGGTGGCGTGGACATCGAGAAGATCGCTCACGACACTCCTGAGAAGATTCTTAAAGCCACTATCGATCCACTGGTTGGCGCTCAGCCATTCCAGGGTCGCGAGCTGGCATTCCAGTTGGGTCTGGAAGGCAAGCAGGTTACTCAGTTCGCCAAGATCTTCACCGGTCTGGCCAAGCTGTTCCAGGACCACGACCTGGCCCTGCTGGAAGTGAACCCGCTGGTTATCAAGGCTGACGGCGATCTGCACTGCCTGGACGCCAAGATCAACATCGACGCCAACGCCATGTACCGTCAGCCAAAGCTGAAGGCTTTCCACGATCCATCGCAAGATGATCCACGTGAAGCCCACGCTGCCAAGTTCGAACTGAACTACGTGGCGCTGGAAGGTAACATCGGTTGCATGGTCAACGGTGCTGGCCTGGCCATGGGTACCATGGACATCGTCAACCTGCATGGCGGCAAACCTGCCAACTTCCTCGACGTTGGCGGCGGCGCAACCAAAGAGCGCGTGACAGAAGCGTTCAAGATCATTCTGTCGGACAGCAATGTCGCGGCCGTACTGGTCAACATCTTCGGCGGCATCGTTCGTTGCGACATGATTGCCGAAGGCATCATCGGTGCAGTGAAAGAAGTCGGCGTGAAAATCCCGGTTGTTGTTCGCCTTGAAGGCAACAACGCTGAACTGGGCGCTAAAGTACTGGCAGAAAGCGGTTTGAACATCATCGCTGCTACCAGCCTGACCGACGCTGCTCAACAAGTTGTCAAAGCTGCGGAGGGCAAGTAATGAGCGTCCTGATCAATAAAGACACCAAGGTAATCTGCCAGGGCTTCACCGGTTCGCAGGGTACTTTCCACTCCGAACAAGCCATTGCCTACGGCACCAAAATGGTTGGCGGCGTGACTCCAGGCAAAGGCGGCACCACGCACCTGAACCTGCCAGTGTTCAACACTGTGAAAGAAGCGGTAGAAACCACTGGCGCCACCGCCAGCGTTATCTACGTTCCGGCTCCTTTCTGCAAGGATTCCATCCTTGAAGCAGCATTCGCCGGCATCAAACTGATCGTGTGCATCACCGAAGGCATTCCTACCCTGGACATGCTCGATGCCAAGGTCAAGTGCGACGAGTTGGGCGTGGTCCTGATCGGGCCTAACTGCCCAGGCGTGATCACTCCGGGCGAGTGCAAGATCGGCATCATGCCAGGTCACATTCACTTGCCAGGCAAGGTAGGCATCGTGTCGCGTTCCGGCACCCTGACTTACGAAGCTGTTAAGCAGACCACTGACGCCGGTTTCGGTCAGTCGACTTGCGTCGGCATCGGTGGTGACCCGATTCCTGGTTCCAACTTCATCGATATCCTGAAGTTGTTCCAGGAAGACCCGAAGACCGAAGCGATCGTCATGATTGGTGAGATCGGCGGTTCGGCTGAAGAAGAAGCGGCTGCCTACATCAAGGCACACGTGACCAAGCCGGTTGTTTCCTACATCGCTGGTGTGACTGCCCCTGCGGGCAAGCGCATGGGCCATGCGGGCGCAATCATCTCCGGCGGCAAAGGTACTGCAGACGAGAAGTTCGCAGCACTGGAAGACGCTGGCGTGAAAACCGTGCGTTCCCTGGCAGACATCGGCAAGGCTTTGGCTGAGCTGACTGGCTGGGCGATCAAATAAGCCTTTGCTTATCTGATTGAGTCATCCACAAAGGCCACCTTCGGGTGGCCTTTGTGCGTCTGGGCAACAGCGCCCATCGATAACGTGTTGGAGCGAGGCTGGCCCGCGAAGGCGTTCGGTCGGTCGATGCTAATGCCCGCAGAGAAACCGATTCGCCGGCAAGCTCCGTTCCAGCGGATGGACTTACGTCCTTAAAAGGTGCGTTCATCGCTCAATTCGCCCTCTATCAGTGCAAAAGACGCGCAAATTCGTTAGGCTAGCCGCCATTTTGTGCCCGGTGGCTCTCACAAGGAGCCGGGGCGCAGTCAGGGTCGGTCTTAAAAGGGCTGGCAGCATTTCCCCTATCCGTCGGGAAATCCCTCTATCAATTCCGATTCTGTAGTGTGGTTTCCTAATGAAAGTGTTGAAAGGTCAGGACATCCTGGCGCTCGGTTTTATGACGTTCGCCCTGTTCGTCGGGGCTGGCAATATCATCTTTCCTCCTATCGTCGGTTTGCAGGCCGGTCCCCATGTGTGGATGGCGGCTTTGGGTTTCCTGGTCACCGCAGTAGGTCTGCCGGTGGTCACGGTCATCGCTCTGGCGAAGGTCGGAGGTGCCATGGATGCATTGAGCAGTCCGATTGGCAAGGTGGCGGGCGGCATACTCGCTGCGGTGTGCTATCTGGCGGTGGGGCCATTGTTTGCGACCCCGCGCACGGCGACGGTCTCGTTTGAAGTCGGTCTGGCTCCGCTGACAGGGGACAGCGCCACGGCCTTGTTCCTGTACAGCCTGGTGTACTTCGCGGTCGTATTCTGGGTTTCGCTGTATCCGGGGCGTCTGCTGGATACCGTAGGGCGCTTTCTTGCGCCGCTGAAAATCATCGCTCTGGCAGTACTGGGCATTGCGGCTTTTGTATTACCCGTTGGCGATATCGGGGTTGCCGAGCCTGCGTATGCCGCAGCGCCGTTTTCCCAAGGCTTTATCAACGGCTATTTGACCATGGACACGCTGGGTGCGCTGGTCTTCGGCATCGTGATCGTCAACGCCATTCGGTCTCGTGGTGTCGAGTCACCGGCCTTGATTACCCGTTACGCGATCATTGCCGGTCTGATTGCCGGAGTGGGGTTGGCGCTGGTCTACATCAGTCTGTTCCGGCTGGGTTCCGGGAGTCATGCGGTGGCGGCGGGGGCGAGTAACGGTGCGGCCGTGCTGCATGCCTATGTGCAACACACCTTCGGCTCGCTGGGCAGTGGTTTCCTGGCTGTGCTTATTTCTCTGGCGTGTCTGGTTACGGCCGTGGGCCTGACCTGCGCGTGCGCCGAGTACTTCAGTCAGGTGTTGTCGTTGTCCTACAAGACGCTGGTATTGTTGTTGGCGCTGTTCTCGTTGCTGGTCTCGAACCTGGGCTTGACCAAGCTGATTCTGTTCTCGATCCCGGTGCTCACGGCGATTTACCCGCCGTGCATCGTGCTCGTGGCGTTGAGTTTCTGCAAAGACTTCTGGCACTCCCACAGCCGTATCGTGGCACCGGTCATGCTGGTGGCGGCGGTGTTCGGCGTCATTGATGCCATAAAAGGTGCAGGTTTCACGAGCAGCATGCCCCACGTGCTGGCTGACCTGCCGCTGAGTGATCAGGGACTGGCCTGGCTGGTGCCGTCTTTGATAATGCTGGTAATTGCGTTCGTCATTGACCGAGCGCTTGGCAAACGCAGCGAGGCGCTGGCCTGACAGACGCCTTGAACGCCGAGGGTGCTTCAGATAGCGATGTGATTGCTGTCAGCCAAAACGAATAAAGCCCGCAATTGCGGGCTTTATTGTCTGAAAACGTCTCAGCTTTACTTGGTCGTGGTGGGCGCCGGGGCCTGACCATTGGCTTCTTGCGCGCGCTGTTGAGCGGCTTCTGCATTTTTCTGTGCAGCTTCCTGGCTTTCTTTGGCTGCGTCGTTCACTTTGTCCTGAGCCTTTTCCATCGACTCCTGGGATTCCTGTGCAGCTTTGTTGGCATCTTGCTGGGTGTCTTCGGATTTCTTGTCACAGGCTGCAAGGCCCAAAGTGGCAGAAAGCATCAGGGCATAGGCTAAAGATTTACGCATGGGGTGTTTCTCCTTATTGAATATCTACGAGCCTTCGAGCGTCGGCCTTTTCATTAAGTTCCGGTGGCGACCCAGATAGATTGTGTTTGTGTATCAAGGGCTTCGCGGTGGAGGTTGCGCGATCCCAGGCGATTTGCAGCAGCGGCCCGGAAAAATGAAACCCCGAGGGCAGCAAAACCGGCGTTTTTGAGCCTGCCAAACGTTTTCTTGCAGATCATGCTGAATGCCTCGCCTCTGGGTGGTGCTTCGTCAGAGTCGACACAAATGGCATGACGCAGACACGGCCTTATTCCGAGAAAATCATTGGCGATCCGCACCGTCGGACCCTTCAGGGCGTACCGCAGAGGTCGCGGGGGCGTGATGCCTCGATCCTGACCGCGGTCTTGGGGGCATTTCAAGATCGAAGAATCATCGAACCTGTATTCAAGCCCTTGAAATCTCTGACCCAGCCCCCACTTTGATGACTACCCGCCGCCCGACACTGACGCAAATCGTGTCTGGCAGCTTCGCCATCTGATTGGAGTTTGATGACCATGAGTGTGGAAACTCAAAAGGAAACCCTGGGCTTCCAGACCGAGGTGAAGCAACTGCTGCACCTCATGATCCATTCGCTGTATTCCAACAAGGAAATTTTCCTTCGCGAATTGATCTCGAACGCCTCTGACGCCGTAGATAAACTTCGCTTCGAAGCCCTGTCCCAGCCGGACCTGCTTGAAGGCGGCGCGGAGCTGAAAATCCGTGTGAGCTTCGACAAGGACGCGAAAACCGTCACGCTTGAAGACAACGGTATCGGCATGAGCCGGGAAGATGTGATCACCCATTTGGGTACCATCGCCAAATCCGGCACTGCAGACTTCATGAAGAATCTTTCTGGCGATCAGAAAAAGGATTCACACCTGATCGGTCAGTTCGGCGTGGGCTTCTACTCGGCCTTCATCGTGGCTGATCACGTTGAAGTGTTCAGCCGCCGTGCAGGTCTGCCAGCCAGCGAAGGCGTGCATTGGGCTTCGAAGGGTGAAGGCGAGTTTGAAGTGGCCACCGTCGAAAAAGCCGAGCGTGGCACGCGTATCGTCCTGCACCTGAAAAACGGTGAAGACGAGTTCGCTGACGGCTACCGTCTGCGCAACATCATCAAGAAATACTCCGACCACATTGCCTTGCCGATCGAGCTGCCTAAAGAGCAGGCCGCGGCCGAAGGTGAAGAAGCACCGGCCGTTGAATGGGAAACCGTCAACCGTGCCAGCGCGCTCTGGACCCGTCCGCGTACCGAAGTCAAGGACGAGGAGTATCAGGAGTTCTACAAGCATGTCGCCCATGACTTCGAGAACCCCCTGAGCTGGAGCCACAACAAGGTCGAAGGCAAGCTGGAATACACTTCGCTGCTTTACGTGCCGGCCCGCGCTCCGTTCGACCTGTATCAGCGCGAAGCGCCACGTGGTCTGAAACTGTATGTGCAGCGCGTATTCGTCATGGATCAGGCCGAGTCGTTCCTGCCCCTGTACATGCGCTTCATCAAGGGTGTGGTCGATTCCAATGACCTGTCCCTGAACGTGTCCCGGGAAATCCTGCAGAAAGACCCGATCATCGACTCGATGAAATCGGCTCTGACCAAGCGCGTACTGGACATGCTGGAAAAGCTGGCGAAAAACGAGCCTGAGCAATACAAGGGTTTCTGGAAGAACTTCGGTCAGGTCATGAAAGAAGGCCCGGCAGAAGATTTCGCCAACAAAGAGAAGATCGCTGGCCTGCTGCGTTTTGCCTCGACTCACGAAGATGGCGGCGAGCAGATCGTTTCCCTGGCCGAATACCTGGCTCGCGCCAAGGAAGGTCAGGACAAGATTTACTACCTGACCGGCGAAACCTACGCACAAGTCAAAAACAGCCCGCACCTGGAAGTCTTCCGCAAGAAAGGCATCGAAGTGCTGCTGCTGACAGACCGCATCGATGAGTGGCTGATGAGCTACCTCAGCGATTTCGACGGCAAGGGTTTTGTCGACGTGGCACGTGGCGATCTGGATCTGGGCAAGCTTGATTCCGAAGAAGACAAGAAAGCTCAGGAAGAAATCGCCAAGGATAAGGAAGGTCTTATCGAGCGTCTCAAAGCTGCGCTGGGTGAGTCTGTCAGTGAAGTGCGGGTCTCCCACCGTCTGACCGATTCGCCAGCCATCCTGGCCATTGGCGAGGCGGATCTGGGGCTGCAGATGCGGCAGATCCTGGAAGCGAGCGGTCAGAAGGTTCCGGATTCGAAGCCGATTTTCGAATTCAACCCGGCCCACCCGCTGATCGGTAAGCTGGACGCCGAGCAGAGCGAAGAGCGCTTTGGCGATTTGTCGCACATTTTGTTCGATCAGGCTGCACTGGCCGCAGGCGACAGCCTGAAAGATCCGGCTGCTTATGTGCGCAGGCTGAACAAGCTGTTGGTTGAGCTGTCGGTTTAATTCGACGTGTTACAGAAACCCGCTTCGGCGGGTTTTCTGATTGTGGTCCTTGCGTTTTCTTTCAATGATTGAGGAGTCAGCGATGAGCAGCAACGTTACTGTCAGTCCCGTGGTCTATCAGATCGACGGTCAGCCCTACGAAAGCCGTCTGGTATTCGACTCCGGCGACGCGTCGTCGCGTCCGGGTCTGCTGATGGCGCCTAACTGGATGGGTGTCAGTGAAGGGGCCGAAAAAATTGCCCAGTCCGTGGCTGAGCAAGGTTATGTGGTGCTGCTGGTGGACCTGTACGGGCAGGGCACGCGTCCACAAAACAACGATGAAGCGGGTGCCGCGATGATGCCCCTCAAGAATGATCGTGCCGAGTTGCGCAAGCGCATGCAGGCCGCTCTGGAGCAACTGCTGAGCCAGACAGACGCGCCGGTGGATGCTGACAGAGTCGCCACCTTCGGTTTTTGCTTTGGCGGCTGCTGCTCACTGGAACTGGCTCGTACCGGCGCTAACCTCAAAGCCGCTGTGTCGTTCCACGGCACACTGGACACGCCTGACCCGGCTGATGCGAAGCATATCAAGGGCTCTGTGCTGGTCCTGCACGGTGCGTCCGATCCTTTGGTGCCCAAAGAGCAGTTGCCAGCATTCGAGGACGAGATGAATGCCGCAGGCGTGGATTGGCAGTTGACCAGCTACGGCGGCGCGGTGCATTCGTTTACCGATCCCCTTGCTCAGACTCCCGGCATGATGATGTACGACGCCAAGACGGCTAAGCGTGCGTTCGCGTCGATGCACAACCTGTTGGATGAAGTGTTCAAGGAGTGATCGGCTTCGCCTTGGCGCCGCAGTGCCGTTGACGAATCGGTAGTGCGGCTTCGAGGAGGATCGGTAGGAGCCAATCCTTCTCAGGGCAACTCGATTCTCCCGATTTCCCCTGGCACCGTCGGCCAGTCTCCAGCCGCCCAGCGTGTGCGTGCCTGTTCGATCAATGCCGGATCGCTGGCGACGAAGTTCCAGTTCATGCGGCGTGGCGCGTCCAGTGGCGCGCCGCCGATCAGCACGGCATGGCATTCACCTTCGGCACACAGATTCACTTCCTGACCTGACTCCGGCACCACCAGCGTGCGGGGTTCTACCGTTTCGCCATCGACAGAGGCCTCTCCACTGATCACGTACAGCGCACGCTCCGCATGTTCCGTGGGTATCAGCAGCGTTGTGGCCGTCTGCATGTGCAGTTCGGCGTAAAGCGTGGGTGACAGCACCGGTACCGGTGAGGTCAGGCAAAACCCATTGCCTGCAATCATGCAGATACGCACGCCCATTTCGTCGCTGACCGGCAGGCTGTCTGCCAGGTGATGGCTGTAATGCCCGTCGCCCGATTCGAAGGCTTTGGGCGAAGCCAGCCAGACTTGCAGGCCATGCATCCTTGAGCCTTTCGCCATCAGGTCGTCCGGTGTGCGCTCGATGTGAGCGATGGCGGCACCTGAGGTCATCCAGCTGACCTCGCCCGGGCTTACATGCTGGACGCTCCCCAGGCTGTCCTTATGCAACAGACGCCCTTCGAACAGGTAGGTGAGGGTCGACAGGCCAATGTGCGGGTGCTGGCGGATGTCCATGCCGGTTCCCGGCCCATAGTCAGTCTCCAGCATGTGATCGAAAAACACGAAAGGGCCGACACTGCGGCATTTGGCGGATGGCAGCGGGCGCAAAATGGGCTGGCCTTCAACGTCTTCGGCGCGGGGTTTGATCGTGAGCATCGGGGGTTCGTCTCTGCGGTCAGGTGGTCAGGCCAGGGTGGTTTCGATACTGATTTCGGCGCGGGTCATCAACTTGTGAACCGGGCAACGGTCGGCGATGCGATGCAGCAGCGTACGCTGTTCGTCGCTGAGCGCGCCCTCAAGGGTCATTTGAACGTTCAGGTGGTACTTGCCTTGTCTTTCCTCGCTGTCGTCGTGTGAGACGTCAACGCTGATCCCGGTCAGGGGTATGTTGTGCTGTTGCGCGTAGAGCTTGAGGGTCAGCGTCTTGCACGCCGCCAGCGCAGCGTCGAAATAATCATGGGGGGAGGGTGCGGAGTCTTCACCACCCAGGTCGGTGGGTAGGTCAGTGAACAGTTCGTGTCGTTCGTTGATAGCGATTTTGTGACGAAATCCGTCTGGAGCGAGGGAACTGACAATGACAGACATGGAAACCTCGTGCAGTGGGAAAAGAAAATATCCTACCTGCCTGGGCTCAAGACAGTCATAAAAAAAGCGCCTCGAGAGGCGCCTTTATGACAGCTGCGAATCAGGGCAGATTACTTGCCCGTCCAGCGCTTCATGACCAGCGTAGCGTTCGTGCCGCCAAAGCCGAAGCTGTTGCTCATGACCTGGTCGATCTTGGTATCTTCCCGGGTCTTGAGCAGGATCGGCATGTCGGCTACGACCGGATCCAGTTCGTCGATGTTGGCGGAACCGGCAATGAAGTTGCCTTCCATCATCAGCATGCAGTAGATCGCCTCGTGGACACCGGCGGCGCCCAGGGAGTGACCGGACAGGCTTTTGGTCGAGCTGATGGCGGGGGCATTGGAACCGAATACTTCACGAACGCCTTCCATCTCTTTCGCGTCACCGACCGGGGTCGATGTGCCGTGAGTGTTGATGTAGTCGATCGGGCCTTCAACGGTGGACAGCGCCATCTGCATGCAGCGGATGGCACCTTCGCCGCTTGGAGCAACCATGTCATAGCCGTCTGAAGTCGCACCGTAACCCACGATTTCAGCGTAGATCCTGGCGCCACGGGCCAGGGCGTGTTCCAGTTCTTCGACCACGACCATGCCGCCGCCGCCAGCGATAACAAAACCGTCACGGTTCTTGTCATAGGCGCGGGAGGCTTTTTCCGGAGTCTCGTTGTACTGGCTGGACAGCGCGCCCATGGCGTCGAACAGGAACGACTGGCTCCAGTGTTCTTCTTCGCCACCGCCGGCAAAAACGATGTCCTGCTTGCCCATCTGGATCTGTTCCATGGCGTTGCCGATGCAGTGAGCACTGGTGGCGCAGGCAGATGCGATGGAATAGTTCAGGCCCTTGATCTTGAATGGAGTCGCCAGGCAGGCCGAAACCGTGCTGCTCATGGTCCGGGTCACGCGGTACGGGCCCACGCGCTTGACGCCTTTTTCGCGCAGGATATCCAGCGCTTCCATCTGATTGAGCGTAGAGGCACCACCACTGCCGGCGATCAGGCCGGTGCGTGGATTGGAGACTTGCTCTTCGGTCAGGCCAGAATCGGTGATGGCGTCTTTCATTGCCAGGTAGGCATAAGCTGCCGCGTGGCCGACGAAACGATAGATCTTGCGATCGATCAGTTCTTCGAGGTTGAGGTCAATGGAGCCGGAAACCTGGCTACGCAGACCCATTTCGGCATATTCCGGATTGAAACGGATGCCAGGGCGGCTTGCACGCAGGTTGGCGGAGACGGTCTCTTTGTCATTGCCCAAGCACGAAACGATGCCCAGACCAGTGATAACGACGCGGCGCATGCGGATAACCCTTAGAAGTTGTCAGTGGAGGTGAAAACGCCGACCCGAAGGCCTTCGGCGGTGTAGATCTCGCGACCGTCGACAGTGACCGAACCATCAGCGATGGCCAGGTTCAGCTTGCCTTTGAGGACACGTTTGATCTGGATGTTATAGGTGACTGTCTTTGCGGTTGGCAGAACCTGGCCGAAGAACTTCACTTCGCCCGAGCCCAGTGCGCGGCCACGGCCTGGCAGACCCTGCCAGCCCAGGAAGAAGCCGACGAGCTGCCACATGGCATCAAGGCCCAGGCAGCCCGGCATTACCGGGTCGCCTTCGAAGTGGCACGCGAAGAACCACAGATCCGGATTGATATCCAGCTCGGCGACCAACTCACCTTTGCCGTACTTGCCACCACCTTCGCTGATGTGGGTGATGCGATCAACCATCAGCATATTGGGGGCGGGCAGTTGCGCATTACCTGGGCCGAACAGCTCGCCGCGACTGCAGCGCAGCAGGTCTTCCCGGGTGAAGGCGTTTTGTTTGGTCATGCGAGCTCCTCAATAATCTTGTGCGGCAGGGGGGGGCGCCATTTGCCCCAGAATCAAGTCCTGGCCGGCTGACTCGCCAGTACTCTGCCGGCAGCCTACTCATAGACTATTGCGTTGTAGTGAAAGTCACAGCACAAGGGAAATGAAAGCACACTTGTGCACTGAAATGTATAAGCCGACCGACATGCAGGGTCGATACGGGCACCAAGACTGCCGCAATTTAGCATTTATCGCCAGTCACAGATGTCCGAAACGACAGCCAGCGCTGCAAAACCTGCTGTAAATCAGTACGTTTGAACGGCTTGGCGAGGTAATCGTTCATTCCCGCTTGCAAACAAGCGTCACGATCACCCTGCAACGCGTTGGCCGTCAGGGCGATGATGGGGACATTTTCCAGTCCTGGAAGCTGACGAATGTGCCGGGTTGCTTCATAACCGTCCATGACCGGCAGTCGGCAATCCATGAAAATCGCCGCGTATTTGCTGCTGCCGGCCATGCTGACGGCCTGGGCACCATCGGTGGCGACATTCACTTGCAGACCGAGGCTGTGCAGCATGGCCTGCACCACCGTGCAATTGACCTCGTTGTCCTCCACCAGCAACACGCAACGGTCCTGGCCGTCGTCGTCTTCCAGACCCTCCAGGGCGCCGACTGGAGCGGCAATGTCGGCCGGCACCCGTGTCAACGCCAGTTCAAGCGTGAATGTCGAGCCTAGCCCTTCCTCACTCCGGGCGCTGAGCACGCCGCCCATGCGCTCGGCCAGTGTTCGCGCAATCGGCAGGCCCAGGCCGGTGCCGCCGTAACGCCTGGAGATCGTGCTGTCGGCTTGCTGGAACGCATCGAACATGGATTCCAGGCGATCTGCCGAAATGCCAATGCCACTGTCACTGACGACGCAAGTGAACTGAATCCGGTGCTCATCCGGCTCCGTATACGTGGCGCGTATACACACACCGCCGCTTTCAGTGAATTTCAAGGCGTTGCCAATCAGATTGACCAGGATCTGGCGCAGACGTGTCGGGTCGCCGGACACCGTGCAGGCTTGCAGCCCGTCTTGCAGTTCAAGTTCCAGCGCCAGCCCTCGTTGCTGGGCATTGTGCTGAAACGCGTGGGTCGAAGACGTCAGGACCTCGGCAAGATTGAACGCGATGTTCTCCATCTGCAGGGCATTACGTTCAATGCGCGAGAAGTCGAGGATGTCATTGATGACCTTGAGCAAGTGCTCGGTGGACTCGGTGGCCAGCGCGGAGTATTCGGCCTGCTCCTCGGTCATGTGTGTGGTTTCAAGCAACTGCAACATGCCCAGCACCCCATTCATGGGGGTGCGCAGCTCATGGCTCATCATCGCCAGAAAGTCGGATTTGGCCCGGTTGGCACGCTCGGCTTCTTCCCTTGCCTGAATCAGTTGGTCGATGGATTGCTGTTGCTCCTGGCTGGCTTTCTCCAGATTGAAGGCAAGGTTGTTGATGTGCCGCGCCAGATCACCCAGCTCCGCGTCGTCGGGCACCGGCAGTGGGGTTTTGTAGTCCCCTTGTTGAATGGCCTTGACCGCGTCGCCCATGTCACTGATGGGTTGCGACAGGTTGGACGCGAGGCGGCGCGCGAGCAGGAAGGTGAAGAGCAGGGCGAACAGCGCCAGCACTCCCGCCTTGAGGAGGATTTCCTGCTGGCGCTGGCTGAACGCATCATTGGACATGCCTACCAGCACGCGGCCCAGATAATCTTCCACAGGCTTGGCGGCCTCGACCCGTGCCCCGAGAAAATCATTGCCCAGCTTGATCCGCTGGGAGCGAATCGGCGCCTGGAAAATTTCCACCTGCTTGGGGTTTCCGCCATTTCTACCGGGCTGCTCCACAAAGACCAGCACGTTGTTCGCGCTGTCCTGTACTTCGACAAAACGTACATGAGGCGTGGACAACGTGGCCTGCATCAGACCTCTGAGCACGTCGTCGTTGCCGACAATAACGCCGTATTCCGAGGCCGGGGCCAGTTGGTTGGCGATCAACTGACCGGTGTGGTTGACCTCTTGACGAAGGTCCTGGATGCGCACGAATGTGAAGAAGCTGATCAACAGAAGGGTCAACAACAGGGCTGGCCCCAGGGCGATCATCTGGGTGCGGGTATTGATGTCCCATTGGCGCGGCTTGTTCATGGCCATTGTTCCGCATCATTCAGACTCGCCGTCACTGCTGAGTCATTGATCGGGGCTATGCCGAGCGAGCGCGCCACCTGGGCGTTGCTCACCACCTTGAAGTGCCGTGGATACAGTGCCCGTGGCCAACTGTCGGGCGGTGTATCCAGCAGTGCGTCAAGGGTGTTGAGCCAGTCGAGCTGATCGCTATAGGTGCTGGCCAGGCTGCCAGCCTTGACGAAACCGGCGTTAGGGCCGAGCAGCGCCAGTTGACGTGCAAAGCTGCTGAGCAGCAGGTTTTTCGCTGTCCTGGCGTTATACAACTCCACATCATCAAGGCCCAGCAACACATCGCTGCGGTTCAATAATGAATGCAGGGGGCGGTGATCGGCAGCGGGGCGCCAGGGCTGAGACACGATTTTCAAGCCCAGGGGCGCGGCGGCGTGGCGCAGTTCCTTGAGCAGGAACTGGCTGTCGCTGTCAAAAAGCACGCCTACTTCTCTGGCTTGCGGCAGTAGTTGCCTGATCAGCTTGAGTTGCCGCGAGACGGGTGGGTCGCTCCAGAGCAGGCTCAGGTTGGGCGGGCGTTTTTCAGCCAGACGCCGGTGAGCCTGGATGCGGCTGATGCGCAGTACCAGGGTGGCCGGGCCCTGGCTGTCCAGCAGGCGCCAATCCAGGCTGCCCGCGTCGAGCAGGATCAGCCGTGTAGCTTCCGGGATTCTTCCGGGTTCGGTCAGTTGGCCGGTAAGGATGAAGCGCACGCTGTCGTCGGGCCGACGTCGCGCCAGATCGCTGACGAAGGCCTGGACCACAGGACTGTCTTCGGTAGCCGTCAGCAGGATGTCGGCTGCGCCCGCCGTGCTTGCCAACAGCAAGCCTGTGACAAGGCTGACCAATCGTCTGAAAGCCAGGTTCAACGCTGTTTCCATACTCATCACGCCCGGTGATCCCTATCTGTCAGCGAAGTGTTTCAGTCGCTCGTCGTTGCCATGATTTCACTGATAGTCGCGCATGGTACCCGAGAAGTGCCTTATTTCCATGGGGCGTGCGCCCGGTTGATGAACGGGCGAGGCAATCAGTGCCGGGATCAAGTGGTGCCATGGCGTCGTTTGCCGCTGGCCGACATCGCCACGCTCCGTATAATGCCGACATCGCCAAATCAGATGGCTCTAGATGGATGCTTTTATGACCACACAGCAACCAGTCGCGGTTCTTGGTGGCGGCAGTTTCGGTACGGCCATTGCCAACCTGTTGGCAGAAAACGGCCGTCAGGTCCGGCAATGGATGCGCGATCCCGAGCAGGCCGAGGCGATTCGTGTCAACCGTGAGAACCCTCGCTATCTCAAGGGCATCAAGGTTCGCCCTGAAGTCGAACCGACCACAGACCTGGCTGCCACGCTTGAGGGCAGCGAACTGGTTTTCGTGGCGCTGCCTTCCAGCGCCTTGCGTTCGGTGCTGGTGCCGCATGTGCAGCGGCTGGACGGCAAAATGCTGGTCAGTCTGACCAAGGGCATCGAGGCGCATACCTTCAAACTGATGAGCCAGATACTCGAGGAAATCGCGCCGCTAGCTCGTATCGGCGTGCTTTCCGGGCCGAATCTGGCGCGGGAAATCGCCGAGCATGCCCTCACTGCCACGGTCGTGGCCAGTGAAGATGAGGCGCTCTGCCAGCAGGTGCAAGCGGCATTGCACGGCCGCACATTTCGGGTGTATGCCAGCGCTGATCGCTTTGGCGTAGAGTTGGGCGGTGCGCTCAAGAATGTCTATGCGATTATCTCCGGCATGGCCGTTGCGCTGGAGATGGGTGAAAACACCAAGAGCATGCTGATTACCCGAGCGCTGGCGGAAATGACCCGTTTCGCGGTCAATCAGGGTGCCAACCCCATGACGTTCCTGGGGCTTGCGGGCGTCGGGGATTTGATCGTGACGTGCTCATCGCCCAAGAGCCGCAACTACCAGGTCGGTTTCGCCCTGGGGCAGGGGTTGAGTCTCGATGAAGCGGTCAACCGCCTTGGCGAAGTGGCCGAAGGGGTCAACACCCTCAAGGTGCTCAAGGCCAAGGCAGACGAGTTGCAGGTCTATATGCCGCTGGTTGCGGGACTTCACGCTATCCTTTTCGAGGGTCGCACCCTGAAACAGGTGATTGAGCAACTGATGCGCGCCGAGCCCAAGACCGATGTCGACTTCATTTCCACGACGGGCTTCAATTGAATACCTAATTTTGCGGGGAAAATGTCTTGAACGATTCGAAACTTCAGCAACGTGAGTCGATTTTGCTGCGCATCCTCTGGATGGTGCTGTTCGTGCTGGTCTGGCAGGTCGCCGAGTTGGTTCTGGCAGGCGTGGTGCTGGTGCAGTTGTGCTACCGGCTAATATACGGCGCACCCAGTGGCAGCCTGATGAACTTCGGCGACAGCCTGAGCCAGTATCTGGCCCAGATCGGGCGCTTCGGCACGTTCCACAGCGATCAGAAGCCTTGGCCGTTTACCGATTGGCCCACCCCTCGCGCGCCAGAAGGTGAAGCACCCCACAGCGTTCCTCCCGCTGCGCATCCGGTGCGGGACGAGGAACCGAAGTTATGAAGGTCTGGATCCTGCGCCACGGTGAAGCACAGGCGCAGGCGCGCAGCGATGCCGAACGTGAATTGACCCGTCATGGCCGCGAACAAGTGCTGCAAAGCGCAGCGCACCTGATGGGTAAACCTGTGCTGCGTATCCTTGCCAGCCCTTATGTGCGGACCCGGCAGACCGCCGAGCTGGTCAGGGAGGCCCTGGGTTTGACTGAGCCGGTAGTCCTCACGCCGTGGCTTACGCCAGACAGCGATCCCCGCCAGGTGTTGACTCACCTTATGCAAGACCATGCCGACGGCGATGTCCTGCTGGTCAGCCACCAACCCCTGGTGGGCACGTTGATCGGGCTGGCCGTTCACGGCAACACTCAACATGCCCAGCCCATGAACACGGCAAGTCTGGCGCAACTGTCCGGGGATTTCCCGCTGGCCGGGGCCATGGCGCTGGACAGCGTTCAGCATGTCTGACGCGGCTATATCGTATCGATACCTGCCAGACACCGCCAAACGCGCGTCGGGAGGCTGGACGCAGCCTCTGGACGTTGGGTTTTTCCCGAAAATCTGACGTTTCCCGCAGCCTGTCACTGACCCGCACCGTTCCTCCGTTTTATTGACACGCCCCATCAGGCGAATGCCTGGTCGACTACGCTTGCTCAATAAAAATAAGGAACAGGACCCATGACGACTGCAATCAGTCTGCCCTTGAGCCGTTTCTACGATCGTGAGGATCGTCATCCTGACAAATGTTTTCTGGTCCAGCCTATGGCCGGAGGGCAGGTCGAGAAACTGAGCTGGTCCGAAGTCGGTGATCAGGCCCGTCGCGTCGCGCACTGGTTGCGTCGTCAAGGCCTTCGCCGTGGAAGCGCCATCGCGATTATTTCCGACAATTGCGCCCATTGGATGATGACCGACCTGGCGATCTGGATGGCCGGACACGTTTCGGTGCCGCTGTCTCCCGACCTGGGTGCTGACGCGGTCGCCCGAGTGCTGAAGCATTCAGAGGTGGCGCTGGTGTTCGTCGGTAAACTGGACGATTGGGCCAGGATGAGTGTCGGTGTCAGCCCCGGGGTGCCGACAGTGGCGATGCCCTTGCACCCTGAGGGGACGTTCGATTTTTGCTGGAACGAGCTGCAAGCCTGGTCACCCATCAAGGACAATCCCATCGGGCACCATGATCAACTGGCGACGATTATCTACACTTCGGGTACCACCGGGCTGCCCAAGGGTGTCATGCACAGTTTTGGCTCCCTGGCATTCGCGGCCACCCACGGCGCTGCCGTCCTGGGGCTGGGAGAGCGGGACCGGCTGCTGTCCTGCCTGCCGCTTTGTTGCATGGCCGAGCGCATGTTCGTGCAGATAATGTCGATCTATACGGGGCAGACGGTATTTTTCGCTGACAGCCCGCAGACCTTCATGGTCGACCTGAGGCGGGTGCGTCCTACGGCGCTGTTGGGTGTGCCACGGATCTGGAGCCAGTTGCAGGCGGTTGTCTACACGAAGATTCCCACCGCGCGGCTTGAGAGGTTTCTGCGTTTCCCACTGCTGAGCGCGCTGGTCGGGTACAGGATCCGCAGGCAGCTTGGGCTGGATGCTCTGCGGGTGGCGCTGTGTGGCGCTGCGCCGATCCCGGACAGCCTGCTGGACTGGTACCGGCAGGTGGGGGTCGACATCTTGCCGGTGTACGGCTTGACCGAAAACGGCGGCTATTCGCACATCGGTCGAGCGGGCCAGCGAAAAGGCGGGTGGATCGGCCAGCCTTGCCCGCAGGTGGACGTGCGAATCGCTGAAGACGGCGAAGTGCTGCTGCGCAGTGGGGCGACCATGGCGGGCTACTTCAACGACCCGCTCAAGACTGCCGAAGCCTTGACCGTCGATGGCTTTCTGCATACGGGGGATAAGGGGGAACAGGATGAGCACGGCAATCTGCGTCTGACCGGGCGACTGACGGACATCACCCAACCCGGCAACGACCAACGTGTCGCGCCGCTGCCTGTTGAGCACCTGACGGCGGCCTCGGCCCGTGTCGAACAGGTCTGTGTGCGGGGGGCCCGCTACCGGTCATTCCACTCAGGATGAAGGTGCTCGCATCACGTTGACCGAGAGCCCGGACGCCCTGTCCGAACGGGGCGGATAAACAGCAGCGCTTGCGCAAGCGGGCCGTGGTGAAAGATAGTTGCGGCGTCGAGAACGGCTTGCTGGTCCCTGTATTGGAGATCAAGTGCGCTGTGGTCCAAGGGGTCTGCGGTAACCGCTTCCAGGAATAGAGCGAGTCTTTGCAAGCTGTGTTGTGGCAAGAATGATTGAACGAATTCCGGCGTTCGTCCCCACGAGCGCTCAATAAAAAGGATTGAACATGAGTCTGTGGCGCGAAACACCGAATATCGAAAAACTCAATGCCATGAACAAAAACACCATTCTCGAAGGGCTGGATATACGTTTCGAGTCCTTCACCGACGACTCTTTGACCGCCAGCATGGTGGTTGACCATCGCACCCATCAACCTTATGGCTTGCTGCACGGCGGCGCCTCGGTGGTACTGGCGGAGTCCGTCGGCTCGACGGCCAGCTATTTGTGCATCGACACTCGCCAGTATTTTTGTGTGGGCCTGGAAGTCAACGCCAACCATTTGCGTGGCCTGCGCAGCGGGCGGGTAACGGCCGTGGCGCGTGCGGTCCATATCGGGCGCACGACGCACGTGTGGGACATCCGCCTGACCAGTGACGAAGGCAAGACCAGTTGCATCTCCCGCCTGACCATTGCCGTTGTGCCGCTGGGACAGGAACCGCCCGGCCGTTAATCAATCCGATGCCGTGGGTATGCCGCGTCATGGCCGGAGTGTCATCTTCGATGGCGCTTCCAGTCATTGCGGTAGATTTTCAGTCATGCCCACAATTGCATCCTGATTCAGCCTTCGGGATGCGCCCCATGTCGCAACAGGTATTTTTCGCCCACGCCAACGGGTTCCCTTCGGCCACTTACGGCAAACTGTTTGCCGCGCTGGCGCCGGATTTTGCCGTCACCCACCTGGAACAGCATGCCCATGACCCGCGTTTTCCCGTGGACGACAACTGGCTGAATCTGGTCGACGAACTGATCCATCACCTGCGCGAACAGCCCGAGCCGGTCTGGGGTGTCGGGCATTCTCTGGGCGGTGTGCTGCACTTTCATGCGGCGTTGCGCTGTCCCGAGTTGTATCGCGGTGTGGTCATGCTGGATTCGCCGGTATTGACGCTGGCCGATCAGTGGATGATTCGTGCGGCCAAACGCTTTGGTTTCATTGACCGCATTACCCCGGCCGGCCGCACGCTGGGCCGTCGCGAAGCTTTTGCCGATCTGGAAGCGGCCCGACGCTATTTTGCAGGCAAGACGCTGTTCCAGCGGTTTGATCCGGAGTGCTTCGACGCTTACCTGCAACACGGGTTGCAGGTCGACGGCGAGCAACTGCGCCTGCGCTTTGACCCCGCGACGGAGATCAGCATTTACCGCAGCGTTCCCCATACCAGCCCCGGTCGCTCCCGTCAGCTCAAGGTGCCGTTGGCGATGGTGCGCGGCGAGCACAGTCGAGTAGTGATGCGTCACCATGCGAGTTCGGTGCGACGCATCCCCCAAGGTGAATACCTGTCCATGCCCGGTGGCCATATGTTCCCCCTGGAACAGCCTGAGGCCACCGCGAAACTGCTCAAGACCCTGTTTGCGCGCTGGGCGGCGCGGGATAAGGAGCGGGCCAGCGCATGAACCTGCCGGTAGAAGAAGTCCGCTTGAGCCTGCCGCATATCGAACTGGCCGCGCACCTGTTCGGTCCCGAAGATGGCCAGCCGGTTATCGCCTTGCACGGCTGGCTGGACAACGCCAACAGCTTCGCCCGGTTGGCGCCCAGGCTCGAAGGCTTGCGCATCCTTGCCCTGGATATGGCCGGTCACGGCCACTCCGATCATCGCCCGCCGGGCGCCGGCTATTCATTGCCCGACTATGCCCATGATGTGGTGCAGGTTGCAGAGCAACTGGGGTGGCAGCGGTTCTCGCTGTTGGGGCATTCATTGGGGGCGATCGTTTCCGTGTTTCTGGCCGCAGCGCTGCCCGAGCGGGTCAGTCGTCTGGCCCTTGTCGATGGCCTGATCCCGCCCACCGGCGACGTTGAAAATGCCCCGGCGCAGTTGGGCAAATCACTGCTCGCGCAACTGAAACTGAGCGCCAAGCGCAAACCGGTCTATCCCGATCTGGAACACGCGATACGTGCGCGTATGAAAGGCGTCGTTGCTGTCAGTCATGGGGCGGCCGAGCTGCTGGCCCAGCGTGGCCTGATGCCGGTGCCGGGCGGATACACCTGGCGCAGTGACAACCGTCTGACCCTGCCCTCGGCCGTGCGCATCACCCGTGAACAGGCGTTGGCGTTCGTCGCCGCCATCCGCTGCCCGACGCACTTGATCGTTGCGCAGGAGGGCATACTGGCGCAGAGCAAGGCGCTGCTGGCGTCGTTGCCTTTTCAAGTGACGAACCTGCCGGGTGGCCATCATCTGCACTTGAATGACGACGCGGGTGCCGCTCTTGTAGCAGACTGTTTCAATAGGTTCTTCACCGCTCCTTGACTTGCGCCAGGCAACTGTCGAGGCTGGGCGTGTTGAAACAGGAGCTAAATCAATGGATGTCCGCACCGTTTTACCGGATCGCTTGTCTGGCAAACCTGCCCGTTTCCGTCAATTGCCCTTGCCTCAATGAGGGCTGTCATGAGGTTTGCCCGTGCGCTCGGATTCGCTTTTTATGGGTCGGCATTCAGTCTGAGCGTTTGGGCCGCTGATGTGCCGGGCAGTCGTGATCTTGAACTCGTGCCGCGTCTTACGGACGCCGAAATTGTCGATTACCGTCCCGTCTCCGAGCTCGAGCGGATCTATCCCATGGGCTCGATCCGCAAAATCAGCGGTCAGCTGCGTTTCGACGGCCAGGTCAGCGCCCGGGGCAATGTCACAGGTGTGACTTACCAGATGCCCGCCGAACGCACGTCAGACGAAGCCTTTACGGCCGCTCGTGAAGCCCTGCAAGCCCAGGGCGCAGAGCTGCTGTTCTGGTGCCAGGCGCGTGATTGCGGTGAAAGCAGCCTGTGGGCCAATGAAGTGTTCGGCAATGCAAAGCTCTACGGGGCCGATGAGCAGCAGGCCTATCTGCTGTTGCGTCTGCCGGAGCCGAAAAGTGACACGCTGGTGGCCTTGTACAGCATCACCCGAGGCAATCGACGCGCTTACCTGCATGTCGAGCAATTTGATGCCGCCGCCCCCTTGGGCGAACTGTTGCCGACCTCGGCGACGCTGCTGCGCCAACTCAAGAGTACCGGGAAACTGGCCCTGCCACGGCTGGTCGGCGCGCCAACAGACGTTTGGGTGACGCTGGTATCAAGAGGGTTGAACCTGGACAGCTCGCTGCGGGTGACCCTTGCCGGCACCGATGCTGAAGCCTGGCGTCAGGCATTGATCGCCAAGGGCGTGCGCGCAGCGCGTCTGGAAGCCGCCGGTGGCGATAAAGCGGGCTTGTTCATCGACGTCATTCGCTGATGAAACAGCTAAAACACGCACTGAACAGGCTTTAATACACGGCGAACGCTGACGCGTTCAGCGTTCGCCGTTATGCTCTGCGTCTCTGACCTTCTTTTACTGGATAAACCATGTTCAATAACGATCGCCTGCTGGTGCAGATTCTGCTCCTGGCGCTGCTCGGTGCCTGCGTCTGGGTGATGGCACCGTTTTGGTCGGCGTTGTTCTGGGGGGCGGTATTGGCATTTGCCAGTTGGCCACTGATGCGTTTGATGACCCGCTGGTTCAAGGGGCGTGAATCACTCGCAGCAGCGGTCCTGACCTTGGGCTGGATACTGCTGGTGGCAGCGCCGCTGGTGTGGCTGGGCTTCAATCTGGCGGATCACGTGCGTGACGCCACGGGTCTTATCAAGGATCTTCAGGTGGACGGTTTGCCAAACCCTCCCGCCTGGCTGGCCGGGGTTCCGTTCGTAGGGGAGCGGCTGGTAGCGTTCTGGAACACCATCGACCAGCAGGGCGCGGCGATGATCACCACGCTGCGGCCTTATCTGGGGCAGGTGGGCAACTGGTTGCTGGCGCGCAGCGCGCAGATCGGCGGCGGGATTCTGGAGTTGATCCTGAGCCTGGTCTTTGTGTTTTTCTTTTATCGCGACGGGCCTCGGTTGGCCGCGTTTGTGCTCAGCCTGCTGGAGCGCCTGATTGGCGAACGTGCCGAGTATTACCTGGAACTGGTGGCCGGCACGGTGCAGCGCGTGGTTAACGGTGTGATCGGGACCGCCGCGGCGCAGGCAGTACTGGCGCTGATCGGCTTCCTGATTGCGGGGGTGCCGGGGGCGCTGGTACTGGGCGTCATGACGTTCATGTTCAGCCTGATCCCCATGGGGCCGCCGTTGATCTGGATTCCGGCCACCGCATGGCTGGCATGGAATGGCGACTACGGGATGGCTATTTTTCTCGGCGTCTGGGGCACGTTCATCATCAGTGGCGTGGACAACGTGCTCAAGCCTTACTTGATCAGCCGCGGCGGC
Organism: Pseudomonas sp. DWP3-1-2; assembly: GCF_049896285.1. Taxonomy (NCBI): domain Bacteria; kingdom Pseudomonadati; phylum Pseudomonadota; class Gammaproteobacteria; order Pseudomonadales; family Pseudomonadaceae; genus Pseudomonas; species Pseudomonas sp. DWP3-1-2. Next base: position 133,977 of record NZ_JAFCTZ010000008.1, read on the forward strand.
AATCTGCCTTTGGTGGTCGTGCTGCTGGGGGTCTTCGGGGGCTTGCTGGCGTTTGGTTTTATCGGCCTGTTCATCGGTCCGACGTTGCTGGCGGTGGCTTACAGTCTGGTGACTGACTGGGTACGGGGCGATCCGACGATCAAGCGCTAGGTGTCTTTTTGGCGCTGAGCTTACTGAGTTGCCAGGCTGTGGCATAAGCTCAGTCAGCCGTTGCATAAGCCTGGAAATCGAATCGCGAGCGGGGGGGATTGCCACTCCGGTGGTTCTGGTCTCTACGGCTGCTTCTAAAACAAAGGGCTACTTTGTCATGGCAAAGCAGGCCCGTTTGGCTCTTTCGCTTTTATTGCGATTTCGCAGACGCCGCTGAACGCGCGTCGGGAGGCTGAGCGCAGGTGTCGTGGGGTGGGGCGACCGGCATGGATGCCGGTCGAGCGCCGTTGGGCCATGGATGGCCCGTCGGCGCGTACCCACACCACGGCACCGGAGCGAAGGAACCCCTGCGAAGCAGGGGCCGGACGTCAGCGCAAACGGTTTTCGTCTATTTTGCCACGACAAAATGGACCCGGCCGTCAGGACGGAACCTCAAGACGCAGCAATGAAAATGTTGTTGTTGCCATGCGACTCCAAGCGCGCCACCCATATGGATCGTCGCCTCGGCGATGCCTACTGCAGCTATAAAATCGCGGTTGCCCGCCAATGTGTCAGGAGGGACGATGCAGCCTCAACGCATACGAGGCTGCAATCACGTCACATCACGCCGCGACGTTGAGGTATTTGCCGACCGGCTTGCTACCCTCGGTGTCATAACGCTCGCTCAACGCCGCGACCATCCTGCTCAACGCCTGATCTGCTGCGGTGTTGTTCGTGTTGTCTGTCTGGCTGTTGTCGTTGGGCGACAGGGCGGCCATCAGTTCATCCACGCTGACACTGTCGTCACTGTCTGAATCCAGCGCACTGAATAACGAGCTGGCGTTGGTCGCGCTGGTGCCTGTGGTACTGGCGTCGCTCGACGTGCCGCGGGCCGCATCCAGTGCACTGGTCAGTTCGGTGGCGCTGATGCCGCCATTGCCGTCTGTATCCAGTGCGCTCATCAGTTGGGCGCTGGTGTCTTCTGCTGACGGAGGCGGTGGTGGCTGCTGGGTTTGCAGGCTGGCGGTCAGTTCGTCGAGGCTGACGGTGCCGTCTTCGTTGGTGTCCAGTGCGTCGAACACCTGGGAGCTGTCAGCGCTGCTGCCGGAACTGGTCAGGCCGGTAGTCAGCTCCTCGCTGCTGATCGTGCCGTCTTCATCACTGTCCAGAGCGCTCAGCAAACTTTCAGCAACGTCGGTGGCCGGCTCGCTCGGAGGCGATGGGGGTGCCATCGCCGCCAGTTCGTCCGCATCAAGGCTGTCATCGTCATTGCTGTCCAGCTCGCTGAAGGCCTTGCTCAGACTGACGGTAATCCCGTCCTTGCTGTCTGAGGACGAGGCGGATGAACTCAACTCGTCTTTGCTGATACTCCCGTCGCCGTCGGTATCAAGCTTGGCCAGTAGCTGCTCCTGGAATTTCTTGCTGCTCGCGCTCGAGGTTGCACTCGTGCTGGTATAGCTCGAATAACTATTACTGACGCCACTGATCATCGGACGAACTCCCATCAGGTTGGTTTGGGCCGATGGCGGTGCACCGGCTTATGCAGACTCATGGGAGCTATTGTCGAAGGTATGTAAACTTTGTATCGCCATGGATACACGGATCGGGTCAGAGGCGCGGCAGCTTCAGGATCACGGTCAAGCCGCCGCCGGGGGTTTCTCCAAGGGTCAGATCGCCCCCCATACGCCGAGCCGCATCCCGGGCGATGGTCATGCCCATGCCGACGCCCCCGGAGTTGCGGTTGCGGGAGCCTTCCAGGCGAAAGAAGGGTTCGAATACCGCTTCATAGTGTTCTACCGCAATGCCCGGTCCGCTATCGCTTACGGCAATAAGCACGTGATCGTTCAGGTCCTGAATGTCGACTCGGGCGTGCCCGGCATAGCGCAAGGCATTGTCGATCAGGTTATTGATGCAGGAGCGCACGGCCATAGGCTGGATTTTCAGCGGACTGCAGGCGCCGGTGCACTGCACGTCGTCGCCGTTGTCCTGGGCGTTCTCCGTGAGGGATTCAATCAGCGCGTGAAGGTCGAACAGTTGCAGGTCCTCGCTGTTGCGCTGCTCGTTGAGGTAGGTCAGGGTGGCGTCGAGCATGCCGATCATGTCATTGAGGTCCTGGCTCATTTGTGCATGGAGTTTGGGCTCATCGATCTGCTCGACCCGAAGTTTCAGCCGTGACAGCGGCGTGCGCAGATCGTGGGAAACGGCCGCCAGCATGCGTCCGCGCTGCTGCACCTGCTCCCGGATGCGCGCCTGCATCAAATTGAATGTTTGCGCTGCCTGACGAGCCTCCAGCGGCCCGCAGATTTCCACCGGCGGGCTGTCGAGGTTTTCGCTGAGGCGCTCGGCGGCCTCGCTCAGTCGCTGGATCGGACGACTCAACGCCTTGGCGCCATACCACGCGGCGATGACCAGCGTGATCATCTGAAAAAACAGTGGCACGACAGGGCCGCCAAAGAGTGAGCGTTTTGGTGGTGGCGTGTGTGGGGCAGGTCGCTCACCTGCCGCGCCAGGGCCGTGTTCCTGAGCGCTGGTTGCACCGGGTGGGGGCGGGGGAGGTGCACCCGGGAAGCCGTACATCGCGAACCATATGATCGCCAGCAAGTGTGCCAACAGAATAGCCACCAGCGCCCCGCTGAACAGGCGAGCGAACAGGGTATCGGCAGAGCGGATCAACCTATATCCCTGGCGTCGAACAGATAACCTTCGCCGCGCACTGTTTTGATCAATTGCGGGTTCTTGGGATCGTCGCCCAGCTTCTGACGCAGGCGTGACACGAGCAAGTCGATGCTGCGATCAAAGGCTTCGATGGAGCGCCCCCTGGCGGCGTCGAGCAATTGCTCACGGCTCAGCACCCGGCGCGGACGCTCCAGAAACACCCTCAGCAAGCGAAATTCGGCATTGGACAGCGGCACCACCAGCCCATCGGCGGCGGTCAACTGGCGTAGCACGCTGTTCAAGCGCCAGGCGTCGAAGCGCACGGTGGAGTGCTGATCGTTGCGGTCGTCGCGCACCCGGCGCAGCACGGTTTGAATGCGCGCCACCAGTTCCCGGGGTTCGAAGGGTTTGGCCATGTAATCGTCCGCGCCCAGCTCCAGGCCGATAATCCGGTCGGTGGGTTCGCAGCGAGCGGTGAGCATCAGGATCGGGATGTCCGAAGTGCCGCGCAGCCAGCGGCACAGCGACAGGCCATCTTCGCCCGGCAGCATCAGGTCCAGCACGATCACGTCGAAGGTCTCTTCTTCCAGCGCCTGACGCATCTCGTTGCCATCGGTCACACCCCGGCACTGGATGTTGAAGCGCGCCAGGTAGTCGCACAACAGCTCACGAATCGGTACATCGTCGTCGACGATCAGGGCGCGGGTGTTCCAGCGCTGATCCGAAACCGTGGCATTGTCTACAGGAGTGTCAGAGGTTGATTGCATGTGCGACTGCCGCCTGGTGATGCCGCCATCACTGGCCGCTATTGAAGATCAACGCCCCCATGCTACTTCGCCGGGAGGCGCGGCGGAAGGGTGGCGTGAGTGGGTGTCGGGGGAATGTCGTGAATGTATCGTGGTTGGTACACAGGCTCATGTCAGATTGTTATTACAACAAAATAACCCTTTGCTCAATGGCCTTCATCAAAGCGGCTCTGAGGGAGTTAACCCCGAATTTGCGGCGGATGTTACACATGTGAAAGTTGACCGTTGCTTCCGAGCGGCCCTGGATGCGGGATATCTCCCAAGCGGATTTACCTCGGGCAGCCCATTCCAGCACCTCGTGCTCCTTGGCTGTCAGCTGGACCATCAAGGTATCGCTTCTCGGTCCCGGCTGCCACGACGTCTCCTCTATACGGTCATATTTGCGATTGGCCTGGTTCATCCCGAACTCCTTGTTCTGTAGAGGCACTCCGTTACGTTAATCCTTCTTGGTTGTGACGAAACCTGTCAGAAATGACAGCAGGCCAAGTGCTAGCTCTTTTTTTACGCCTTCTTTACGCCCCGCATCCTCCCTCGATCTCGTTCCTTTACACCCTTGCTGCCGACAATGGCTCACACGCGGCAATCGCCGCAGCGACGGAGTATTTCAATGAGCGTTCTGGACGGGATATCACTGCTGTTGGCGGCAGGGCTGTTCATTTTCTTGTTGGTTGCGCTGTTACGCGCAGGCCGGAATTAGGAGCAAGCATGCACAGTTATGACTATCTATTGATCCTGGCCTTCCTGGCGCTGGTGCTGCTGCCCGCGCCGTTGCTGGGGCGTTTCTACTATCGGGTGGCTGAAGGCGAACGAACCTGGCTGACGCCCGTGCTGCGACCGGTGGAAAACCTCTGCTATCGCCTTTCAGGTGTCGATCCAGCAGTGGAGCAGAGCTGGAAGACTTACCTGCTGGCGCTACTGGCCTTCAACCTGATGGGGTTCATCCTGTTGTTCGCCTTGTTGCTGGGGCAGGGCGCGCTTCCCCTCAATCCGCAACATTTGCCGGGGATGGAATGGTCGCTGGCCTTCAATACGGCCATGAGTTTCGTCACCAACACCAACTGGCAAAGCTACAGCGGCGAAGCGTCGTTGAGCTATCTGAGCCAGATGGCAGGGCTGACGGTGCAGAACTTTGTCAGTGCCGCCACGGGGATTGCCGTGTTGCTGGCGTTCTGTCGCGGCATCAGTCGGCGTTCGACGCACAACCTCGGTAATTTCTGGGCTGACATGACCCGCGTCACCCTCTACGGCCTGCTACCGCTGTGCATCGTGCTGGCGTTGTTCCTGGTCTGGCAGGGCGTACCACAGAGTTTCTCCCATTACATCGATGCGGTAACCCTGCAAGGCACCGATCAAAGCCTGCCCATGGGGCCGGCGGCCAGCCAGATTGCCATCAAGCAATTGGGCACCAACGGCGGTGGCTTCTTCGGGGTCAACTCGGCGCACCCGTTCGAGAACCCGACGGCGTGGAGCAACCTGTTCGAGCTGGTGTCGATTCTGCTGATTCCGGCGGCGCTGGTGTTCACCTTCGGCCATTACGTCAAAGACTTGCGCCAGAGCCGGGCCATCGTGGCCTGCATGTTGGTCCTGCTGTTGATCGGCGGCGCGGTGTCACTGTGGGCCGAGTACCAGCCGAATCCGGCCCTGAACGTCGCGAACGTGGAACAGACTGCGCCCATGGAAGGTAAGGAAAGTCGCTTTGGCACCACCGCGACCGTGCTATGGGCAACCGCCACCACCGCAGCGTCCAACGGCTCGGTGAACGGCATGCACGACAGCCTTAACCCGCTGAGCGGCATGGTTGCCCTGGCCAACATGATGGTCGGCGAAGTGATCTTCGGTGGCGTCGGCGTGGGCTTGAACGGCATGTTGCTCAATGTGTTGATCGCAGTGTTCCTCGCGGGTCTGATGATCGGCCGCACGCCGGAATACCTGGGCAAAAAGTTGCAGGCCGTTGAGGTCAAGCTGTTGGTCGCCACGCTGCTGGTCATGCCGGTCGGCGTGCTGGTGCTGGGCGCAGTGGCGGCCAGTCTGCCGGGGCCGCTGGCGTCGGTGAGCAATCCTGGCCCCCATGGGTTCAGTCAGTTGCTGTACGCCTACACCTCGGCAACGGCCAACAACGGTTCGGCGTTTGGGGGCTTCGGCGCCAATACGGTCTTCCATAACCTGATGCTCGGCCTGGCGATGTTCATTGGCCGCTTCGGCTACATCCTCCCGGTCATGGCCCTGGCTGGCAGCCTGGCCATGAAGAAAACCGCCCCCTTGAGCGTGAACAGCTTTCCGACCCATGGGCCGCTGTTTGTCACCTTGCTGACCGTGACCATTCTGCTGGTCGGTGGCCTGACCTTTCTGCCGACCCTGGCCTTGGGGCCGATTGCTGAACACTTGAGTTCAGGCTTCTGAGGAATTGACGATGAATATGCACACTCGCGCAGCAAAAACCGCTGAACCCCAGGTGGCCAAGGAACCGGCCAAGACCCACGTTTCGGCACTGTGGCGTCCCGCCCTGATACAGGCCTTCGTAAAACTCGACCCACGCCAGTTGGTGCGCTCCCCGGTAATGCTGGTGGTGGAACTCACGGCCATCCTGACCACGGTGCTGTGCGTCATCCCGGATCCGGCGGTGCCGACGTCCGTCGCGGTGCAAATTGCCCTGTGGCTGTGGTTCACCGTGTTGTTCGCCAACTTCGCCGAAGCCTTGGCCGAAGGTCGTGGCAAGGCCCGGGCCGACAGCCTCAAGGCGGGCAGCGAAGGGCTGAAGGCCCGACGTCGTGACGAGGCGGGCGCGTTCAGCATGGTCAACGCCAGCACCCTGCGCAAAGGCGATGTGGTGCGCGTCGAAGCCGGGGAAATGATCCCTGGTGATGGCGAGGTCATCGAGGGTATCGCCGCCGTCAACGAGGCGGCGATTACCGGGGAATCCGCGCCAGTGATTCGCGAGTCCGGTGGTGACCGTTCGGCGGTGACCGGTAACACGCGGCTGGTTTCCGACTGGCTGCTGATACGCATCAGCGCCAACCCCGGCGAATCGACCCTGGACCGGATGATCGCGCTGGTGGAAGGTGCCAAACGCCAGAAAACCCCCAACGAAGTCGCCCTGGATATCCTGCTCATCGGCCTGACCCTGATCTTCCTGCTGGTGGTGGTCACGTTGCAGCCGTTCGCCCACTTTGCCGGTGGCAGCCTGCCGCTGGTGTTTCTGGTGGCGCTGCTGGTGACGTTGATCCCCACCACCATTGGCGGGCTGCTCTCGGCTATCGGTATTGCCGGCATGGATCGCCTGGTGCGCCTGAACGTGATCGCCAAATCCGGTCGTGCCGTGGAAGCCGCAGGCGATGTGCATGTGCTGTTGCTGGACAAGACCGGCACCATCACCTTTGGCAACCGTCGTTGCACCGCGTTGCATGCCGCCCCCGGTGTTACCGCCAAAGAACTGGGTGAGGGCGCGTTGCTGGCGTCGCTGGCGGACGATACGGCTGAAGGCAAATCCATTGTCGAATACCTGCGCAACCAGCTCCCGATACAAGAGCCACAGCCTGCCGACCTGACCGCCGTGCCGTTCAGCGCCGAGACACGCTTGTCCGGGGTGGACTATCAGGCGCGGCTGTATCGCAAAGGTGCGGTGGATTCACTGCTGGCGTTCGTCGACATGCAGCGCAACGACGTGCCCACAGCGCTGGCGCGGGAAATCGAAGCGATTGCCAAGACCGGTGGCACGCCGCTGCTGGTGTGCGTTGACAAGAAACTGTTGGGCGTCATTCACCTCAAGGACGTGGTCAAGCCGGGTATCCGCGAGCGTTTCGCCGAACTGCGCAAGCTGGGCATTCGTACCGTCATGGTCACTGGCGACAACCCGTTGACCGCTGCGGCCATTGCCGCCGAAGCAGGCGTCGATGACGTGCTGGCCGAGGCCACGCCGGAGAAAAAGCTGGAGCGCATTCGGGCGGAGCAGAACGACGGTCGGCTGGTTGCCATGTGCGGCGACGGTGCCAACGATGCGCCAGCCCTGGCTCAGGCCGACGTGGGCATGGCGATGAACGACGGCACGCAGGCGGCGCGGGAGGCGGCCAATATGGTCGACCTGGACAGCGACCCCACCAAGCTACTGGACGTGGTGCAGATCGGCAAGGAATTGCTGGTCACTCGCGGCGCGTTGACCACGTTCTCCATCGCCAACGATATCGCCAAATATTTTGCGATTCTGCCTGCGCTGTTCGCGGCGATTTACCCGCAACTCGGGGTGCTGAACATCATGCGTCTGGCCAGTCCGCAGAGCGCGATCCTGTCGGCCATCGTGTTCAACGCACTGATCATCGTCGTGCTCATCCCCCTGGCCCTGCGCGGTGTGCGCGTCCAGGCCGCCAGCGCCGCACAACTGCTGCGTCGGAACCTGCTGATCTATGGGCTGGGCGGGATTGTGGTGCCGTTCGTGGGGATCAAGCTGATCGATATGTTGCTGGTGGGATTGGGGCTGGTTTGATGCCCTTAACGTTCTTTCTGTAGGAGCGAGCTTGCTCGCGATCCGGTCGGTCAGTCGACGAAAACATTGCCTGGCGTGACGCTGTCGTGAGCCTGGCGGGTCGTCGCCAAGGTCGCTCCTTCAGAACCTTTTATCCAGATTTGAGTTATGAGGAATGCATCATGTCCACATTTTTGCGCCCGGCCCTGAGCCTGATCGTTCTAATGACCGTTATCACCGGCGTCGCTTATCCATTGGCGGTGACGGGCATTGCCCAGGTCGCCTTCCCCGATCAGGCCAACGGCAGCCTGATTTACGATGCCGCCGGCAAGGTGCGAGGTTCGCAGTTGATTGCCCAGGCGTTTACCGGGGATGAGTGGTTCCATTCCCGTCCATCGGCCGGGGCGTTCGCCACCGTGGCCAGTGGCGCGAGTAACCTGGCGCCCAGCAACCCGGCGCTGGCGGCCAGAGTGACCGAGGACGCTGGCAAGGAGGCTGTGCAAGGGCAAGGCCCGGTGCCCTTGGCGCTGTTGACCACCTCCGGCAGCGGCCTTGATCCGCATCTGCCGCCCTCGGCCGTGGCTTATCAAGTCGCCCGAGTCGCCGCCGCCCGGCAGTTGCCGGTGGAAAAAGTGCAGGGCCTGATCGAAGCCAACACCTACCGGCCACTGATCGGCCCGCCGGTGGTGAACGTATTGAGCTTGAATCAGGCCTTGAATGAGTTACCGTCTGCGCAACGAAATGCCCAGCTTTGAGTGAGCAACCGCCCCATGAGTGATGCCAGTCGTGCCGACGCGCTATTAGCCGATATGCCCAGCAATGGGCGTGGGCGGCTCAAAGTGTTCCTGGGGGCCGCGCCGGGGGTGGGCAAAACCTACGCCATGCTGCAGGCCGCCCATACCCAGATGCGTCAGGGCGTGAATGTGCTGGCAGGTGTCGTGGAAACCCACGGCCGGAGTGAAACCGAAGCGTTGCTGAGCGGATTGCCGCAACAGCCGCCACTGCGTGTGCAATACCGTGGCGTGACACTGGAAGAAATGGACCTTGATGGCGTGCTTGCCCTCAAGCCCAAACTGGTGCTGGTGGATGAGCTGGCCCACAGCAATGCTCCTGGCAGTCGCCACGCCAAACGCTGGCAGGACATTCAGGAGCTGCTCGCGGCTGGCATCGACGTGTACACCACGGTCAATGTTCAGCACATGGAAAGCCTCAACGATCAGGTACGGGGCATCACCGGCGTGCAGGTCCGCGAGACGCTGCCGGACTGGGTCTTGCAGGAAGCCTACGAGCTGGTGCTGATCGACTTGCCACCCCGGGAGCTGCTTGAGCGTCTGCGTGACGGCAAGGTGTACGTGCCCGAGCAGGCGCGTGCGGCCATTGACGCGTTTTTCACTCAGACCAACCTGACGGCGTTGCGTGAGCTGGCGATGCAGACTGCGGCCGCGCAGGTCGACAACGACCTGACTCAGGGGTATCGGCAAATGGGGCAGGACGCCCCGGCCGTGCGGGGGCGGTTGTTGGTGGGGATAGACGGCGGGGTGCATGCCGAGCGTCTGGTGCGTCACGCCAGTCGCGTTGCTCAGCGACGCCATCTGCCTTGGAGTCTGGTGCACGTGGATGAAGGTCGACCTCTGGACGAACAGGCCCGCACGCGCTTGCAAAGTGCTCAGCAACTGGCCGAACGTCTGGGGGGCGAAGTGGTGGTGTTGCGCGCCGGTGAAGTGGCCAGAACCCTGATCCAGCATGCCGCCGAACGCCGCGCCAGCCTGATCCTGGTGGGGCAGTCCCGGCCCCGTTTGCGACGCCGATTGTTCGGCGGTGGCGTGGCGGCGCGGCTGCTGCGCGAGGCCCATGGGCTGGAAATCAGCGTGCTCGACAGCGAGCCGTTGCCGGATCAGCCCCGGACACGCTCCTGGGCACCGATCATCTGGTTCGACTACGGCCTGGCGTTGCTGGCCACGCTGCTGGCCACGACCCTGGCCTGGGCGGTGGCCGGTGTGTTGGCGTTGCCCAATATCTCGCTGGTGTTCCTCGCGGCGGTATTGCTGGTGGCGGTGCGCAGCAGCTTGGGCCCCGCGCTGGCGTGCGCGGCGTTGTCGTTTCTGGCCTACGATTTTCTGTTCATCCCGCCACATTTTTCCCTGAGTATCCAGCGCGAAGAAGACGTGCTGACCCTGCTGTTCTTTCTGTTAATGTCGGCCCTGACCGGCAACCTCGCCGCTCGCCAGCGTCGACAGTTGCAGGCCCTGCGCGATACGCAGGAGGAAACCAGCGAACTGCTGGAACTGTCGCGCAAACTGACGGCGGCCACGGATCGCCAGGCGGTGATCAGTGCCGCCAACCAGCACCTCAATGGCTGGCGTGAGCTGCAGGTCTGCCTGATCGAGCGCGATGATCAAGGCCACTGGAAAATGACCAGCGACACGCACCTACAATTGTCCGCGCCCGAGCGTGCAGCGGCGGACTGGGCCTGGCAGCACGATCAAGCCGCAGGCCACGGCACTGGCACCCTGCCTTCAAGCCGCTGGTGGTGGTGGCCGTTGTCCGGGGAGCAGGGGCCGTTGGCGTTGCTGGGTGTTTGCCCTCGTGAGGGGCAGCCGTTCACGGCCCAGCGCCGTCGTTTGCTGACCGCCCTCAGCCAGCCGCTGGCTCAGGCCCTGGCGCGGGCGCAATTGGCACAAGACCTGGAAGCGGCGCGTTTGCACGGCGAAACCGAGCAACTGCGCAGCGCCTTGCTGGCATCCGTTTCCCACGATCTGCGCACACCCCTGACGGCCATGCGCGGCAGCATCGACAGCCTGTTGTCGTTGGGTGAAGCCATTCCTCTGGCCGATCGCCGGGAATTGCTGGAGGGCACGCGGGACGAAGCCGAGCGACTGGATCGCTATATCCAGAATCTGCTGGACATGACCCGCCTCGGACACGGCGCGCTGAAGCTGGCGCGTGATTGGGTGTCCCCCGGCGATATCGTCGGCAGCGCGCTCAATCGCCTGCGTGTCGTACTCGCGCCCCTGCAAGTCAGCACCCAGGTGCCCGCTGACCTGCCGTTGCTCTACGTGCACGGCGCGTTGATCGAACAGGCGCTGGTCAATGTGCTGGAAAATGCCGCACGCTTCTCGCCCGTCAACGGGCGATTGCAACTGGCGGCGGGTGTCTGCGGCAGTGAGCTGTTTTTCTCGGTCAGTGATGAAGGCCCGGGGATCCCGGAAGACGAGCGTGCGAAGATTTTCGACATGTTCTATACCGCCGCCCGTGGTGATCGCGGCGGGCAGGGCACTGGCCTGGGTCTGGCGATCTGCCAAGGCATGGTGGGCGCCCATGGCGGGCGGATCAGTGTCGGGGAGGGTATCGAGGGTCATGGCACGTGCATCACCTTGCACTTGCCGCTTCAGGCGCAACCGGAGGCGGAAATGGAGTCGCCGTCTGGTAGTCTTGTCACCATTGCGCCCATCGAATAGCCAAGGCACTCATGAGTCAGACCGCAACCATTCTGGTAATCGACGACGAACCGCAGATTCGCAAATTCCTGCGCATCAGCCTGGCGTCACAGGGCTATAAAGTCATCGAGGCAGGTACCGGTGCCGACGGATTGAGCCAGGCCGCCTTGTGCAAACCGGATTTGCTGGTTCTGGATCTCGGTTTGCCGGACATGGACGGGCAGCAGGTGCTGCGCGAGTTCCGCGAGTGGTCCGTCGCGCCGGTGTTGGTGCTCTCGGTGCGCGCCAGCGAGGCGCAGAAAGTCGAAGCGCTGGACGGCGGCGCCAATGACTACGTGACCAAACCGTTCGGTATTCAGGAATTTCTCGCCCGCATCCGCGCCTTGCTGCGTCAGGCGCCCAGCGGTGAGCCACAGACTGCCGCGCTGGTGTTCGGGCCGTTGACCGTGGACCTGGCCTATCGCCGGGTGTTGCTCGATGGCGTGGAGGTGGGCCTGACGCGCAAGGAGTACGCTGTGCTGGCGCAACTGGCGCGGCATCCGGGACGTGTCATCACCCAGCAGCAATTGCTCAAGGATATCTGGGGCCCGACGCACACTGAAAACACCCATTACCTGCGTATTGTCGTGGGCCATCTGCGCCAGAAACTGGGCGATGATCCCACCGCGCCGAGGTTTATCGTGACCGAGGCGGGGGTCGGGTATCGGTTGCGGGAGGTTTGAGCGAGCCCGAACGCCGCTCGCTCCACCCACGTATACACGCGGGCGTGTCTTGGGCGGATAACTGACGGCGGGATGATAATCCGTTGGAGCGTGGCTTGCCCGCGAAGGCGATATCTCTGACGCAAGATCTGTTCACGGGCCCGACGCTTTCGCGGGCAAGTCGGAACGCCGCTCGCCCGCTCCAACAACTGCAGTTATTTTTTATGCTGCGCCTCATACCGGTCCAGCGTATCGCTGGCGATCTCCCGGCCCAGGGCGATCAGTTCCGGTGCCTTGTAGAACTCGAAAAACCGGCACACCCGCTTGGGCACATTGATCAGAATGTCCGGGGGGTAGCCGGCGATCTTGTATTGGGCCAGTGAAGTCTGCATCACTTCAAAACTCTGGTTGATGAGGTCCAGCAGCGAGGCTGGCCCGACGTTATCGACGATCACCGAGCCGGTCGCGGATTTCGGTGCGCTCTCGCTTTGCGGGGCCGCCGCCGGTTGTTGACCTTGGGGGTCGGCAGAGCTTTCGCCCAGCCACGGATTGCCGATGTGTGCCGCGCGGGGTTTGAGGCTGTCTTGCTCCAGACGCAACACGTCGCCGCCCGTGGTATCCAGCTTGCGACGGAAGGGCAGGTGCGAGCCCAACGAGTTGATCAGGCTGTCGAAACGCTTTTTTACCGCCGGGGGGCGCTCGATGACCGGCAACTGGTAGTTCCCCTGATTGGTGGAGTTCAGGTTCACGGCGACGATCAGATCACAGTGGCTGGACACCACCGGCACAATGGGCAGTGGGTTGAGCAAGCCGCCATCCACCAGCATGCGCCCGCCCTGCATGACTGGCGTGAACAGGCTGGGAATGGCCGCCGAAGCCCGCATCGCCTGATGCAGGCAACCTTCCTGAAACCAGATTTCCTGCTGATTGGTCAGGTCAGTGGCCACGGCCGTATAGGGAATGCGCAGGTCTTCGATATTGATTTCACCGACGATTTCCCGGATCTGGCCAAACACCTTCTCGCCACGGATGGCCCCGAGCCGGAAACTGACGTCCACCAGGCGCAACACATCCAGGTAATCCAGGCTCTCGATCCAGTCGCGGTACTGTGGCAGCTTGCCTGCCGCGTAAATCCCGCCGACCACCGAGCCCATGGAGCAGCCGGCGATGCAGGCGATGTCATAACCGCGGCGCTCCAGTTCTTCGATGACGCCAATGTGTGCGTAACCGCGTGCTCCCCCTGAGCCGAGTACCAAAGCGATGCGTTTTTTCATGGGGCGGGCTCCTGAGAATGGCACACGATACGCGCAAACCCACATGATCCTGCTTCACAGGCGCCCTGTGAAGACGTGTCGGATGCAAAAAACAGTTACTCTTGCCGCCCGGTCACGGCACTTTTAAATGCCAGGACCGTCCAAGTCGCACATTCGAATCTTATTTGCCGAGGTAACACCGATGAAAGCCTGGATCTGCCTGCCATTATTAGCTCTGGTTTTAACAGGTTGCGCCGGCAAGACCGGCTATCGCGACAGCTGCGCCACGCAGCTGGATTCAGCCTGGCACGAACTGGACCTGGCCAAGGCCGAAGGTTTTGCGGGTACTGTCAGCTACTCCAAAGCCCTGTCGTTGCTGACCGGCGCGAAGACCCAGCAACAGTTTGAAGCCTTCGAAGGCTGCACCAGCAAAGCCGAGAAAGCGCGCTTCTACATTCGTGAGTCCCGCGCCGGGCGATAAACCCCGTCAACCCCATCGCTGCCTCGCGTTGCTCGTGAGCGTCTACAACTCTTCGCCAATCAGGTGCCTGTGTAGGAGCGCTCGGAGGTCACGACGGCCGCGAAGCGGTGTCTCTGTCGAACCGCTATCGCTGCCTCGCGTTGCTCGTGAGCTCCTACAGCTCTTCGCCAATCAGGTGTTGGTGTAGGAGCGCTCGGAGGTTACGACGGCCGCGAAGCGGTGTCTCTGTCGAACCGCTATCGCTGCCTCGCGTTGCTCGTGAGCGCCTACAACTCTTCGCCAATCAGGTGTTGGTGTAGGAACGCTCGGAGGTTACGACGGCCGCGAAGCGGTGTCTCTGTCGAACCGCTATCGCTGCCTCGCGTTGCTCGCGAGGCAGCGATAGTTGACTTTCCTGCTTCCCCCCTCCAGCCTTTTACCTCCCCGCTCTGGCGAAACAACCTACGCTGACCTTAAAGTGGCTGTATGCCTTGCGTGTGCGAGCCAATGGGTCAGAGGCAGTCGCCTGGAGAGTGTTTTCTATGGGCAGGAAACTTGATGAATGCCTCAACGCCATCAATGAGGTGGTGCTGGGCAAGGAACCGCAAGTTCGATTGGCCATGACGTGCCTGCTGGCCGGTGGTCATCTGTTGATCGAGGATTTGCCCGGCATGGGCAAGACCACGCTCAGTCACACGCTGGCCAAAGTCCTGGGCTTGAGCTTTCAGCGTATTCAGTTCACCTCCGACCTGTTGCCCGGCGATATCCTCGGCACCTCGGTATTTGATCGCGACACCGGGCAGTTCACCTTTCATCCGGGGCCGATTTTCGCGGAGCTGGTGCTGGCGGACGAGATCAATCGCGCCACCCCCAAAAGTCAAAGCGCCTTGCTCGAAGCCATGGAAGAGGGGCAGGTGACCATTGAAGGCGCCACGCGGCTATTGCCCGATCCATTCTTCGTGATTGCTACCCAGAACCCTTTCAGTCAGGGTGGCACCTTTGCGTTGCCTGAATCGCAACTGGATCGTTTCCTGATGCGTCTTTCCCTGGGCTATCCCGCCAAATCGGCAGAGAAAGCCTTACTCATGGGTGAGTCACGACGGGATCTGCTGCCGCGTCTGCAACCGCTTCTCAACCATGCCGAACTGGCGTTGCTGCAAGCCCAGGTCAGGCAAGTGCGGGCCAGTGATGCGTTGGTGGATTATGTCTTGCGTCTGGTGGACGCTACCCGCAGCCAGCCGCAATTCGCTTATGGGCTTTCTCCCCGAGCCAGTCTGGCGATTCTCTCGGCGGCCCGGGCCTGGGCGCTGTTGGCCGGGCGCGACTATGTCATTCCTGAAGACGTGCAGGCGATTCTGCCCGGCGTTGTCGGCCACCGACTGCGCGAGCGAGCCGAACCTGCCGGGCATGGCAGTGGGGCATTGGTTCAGTGGCTATTGCGCGAGGTGCCGGTGCTTTGATCGAACAGCTCACCTCGATCTGGCAACGCTGGCTGTCCCGGCGAATTCCTCCGGCGCCCCGCGTCACCCTTGATCACCGCCGCATTTTCATCATGCCGACGCGCACGGGGGCCACCTTTGCGCTGGTGTTGGTATTGATGCTGCTGGTCGCGATCAATTACCAGAACAGCCTGGCTTATGGCCTCACGTTTCTGCTGATGTCCGTGGGCGTGCTGGGGATTTTGCACACCTATCGCAACGTCAGTGGGCTGATGCTCAGCGCCGGTGTGGCGCGTTCGGTGTTTGTCGGTGAGGCGGTGCCGTTGCGGTTGCGCCTGGACAGCGCTGGACGCCCCCGCCAGGCCATTGCCGTGGGTTGGGACGTCAGTCAGTTGCAGCAGGTGGATGTCACGGCTGACGGCCGTATAGAGATGGATCTGACGTTACCCGCTGAGCATCGGGGCTGGTTGCGGGCGCCGCGTTTGCGGGTCCAGAGCGTATTCCCGTTGAGCCTGCTGCGGGCCTGGAGTTGGCTGGACCTTGAGCAGACCGCGTTGATTTACCCCCGGCCCGTTGCCGGTGCAATACCGCTGCTCAAAGGAACTCACCCGCAGGTCGACGACGAGGGCGAGGCGACCCAGCGGCCAGGGGTGGACGACTATCATGGCCTGCGGCCTTATCAACCCGGCGACAACCGACGCCGCATGCACTGGAAGGCCTGGTCCCGTGGGCAAGGGCTGTTGATCAAGGACTTCAGCGACCTGAGCGGCCACGACCTGTGTCTGGATTTCATGGCAATGGGCGGTGATATCGAGGATCGCCTGTCGCGTCTGTGCTACTGGGTCGTGCTCCTGTCCCAGCGGCAGCAACCCTTTGCCCTGCGGTTGCCGGGTTTCCTCGCGGCGATGGACAGCGGTGAGGTGCATCGCGAAACCTGCCTGCGCGCTCTGGCCCTTTACGGTAACCGCCCATGAGCGCCGATCCGGCCCTCAGCCAACCCATCCCTCGGGGCAGCCTGACATGGCTGATGGTGGCTCAGGCCCTGGTGATCGTCCCGTTCATCACCCATGTGCCCTGGTCGATCCTGGTTCTCTGGCTGGTATGCACCCTGTGGCGCATTCAGATTTCCCGCATGCGCGTGCGCATTCCCGGCACCTGGATCAAGTCTGGCTTGCTGGTGGGCACGGCGGGCGGGGTGTATCTGGCCCGGGGCAGTCTGGTGGGGCTGGACGCTGGCGCGGCGCTGCTGATTGCCGCCTTCGTCCTGAAAATGCTGGAAATGCAAACCCGCCGCGATGCACTGGTGCTGATTTTTCTGGGGTTTTTCTGTGTCGTGGTGGGCTATTTATTTGAAGACAATCTGCTCTGGGCAGCGTTTACCCTGCTGCCGGTGAGCACGCTGTTGGCAGCCTTGATAGGTTTGCAGCAGACCGATACGCCGGCCAAGCCTGCCGGCAGCTTCAAGCTGGCCCTCGCGTTATTGCTGCAGGCCGTGCCGTTGATGCTGGTGCTGTTTTTGTTTTTCCCTCGACTGGAGCCGCTGTGGTCGTTGCCGCAACCCGGTAACAAGGCGTTGACCGGGCTGTCCGACAGCATGGCACCCGGGGATATCGCGCAACTGAGCAAGTCGGCGGCGCTGGTGTTTCGCGCCAGTTTCGAAGGCGCGATACCGGCGCGCAATCAACTGTACTGGCGATCATTGACCCTTGAACAGTTCGACGGTCGGCGCTGGTCCCAGGCAGCGCGGGCGCAGACGGTGCAACTGGCGCAGTGGCAGAAACAGGGTGACGCGCTGCGCTACAGCATCGTCATGGAGCCCAGCGGACGCCCGTGGCTGTCGACCCTGGACGTGGGCCAGACCGACCTGCCGGATGTGCGGCAGATGAGTGATTTCCGTCTGCAACGTCGTCGGCCGGTGGAACAGTCGCTCTTGTACAGCGTCAGTTCCTGGCCGGAAGCGATCCGGGACGGGCAGTTCAGCGAAAACATCCAGCGTCAGGACGTGCAACTCCCGCCCAAGGGCAACCCCCAGGCTCGGCAGTGGGCCAATGACCTGCTGCGTAACCATCCACGACCTGATGCGCTGGTAGACGCCGTGCTGGCTTACTTTCGAACCGAATCTTTTCACTACACCCTCAAGCCGCCCACTCTGGGGCCGGAAAACATCGACAGTTTCCTGTTCGACAGTCGCCGTGGGTTTTGCGCCCATTACGCCGGGGCCATGACGTTCGTGCTGCGCGCAGCGGGCATTCCCGCACGGGTGGTGGCCGGTTATCAGGGCGGCGAGCTGAACCCGGAAGGCAATTACCTGACAGTGCGCCAGTTCGACGCTCACGCGTGGGTGGAATACTGGCAACCGGGGAGTGGCTGGCGCAGCGTCGACCCAACCGCCGCGGTGGCGCCGCAACGTATCGAGCAGGGCCTTGAACAGGCGCTGGCGGCCGACGAGGTCTTTCTCGATGACTCGCCGATGTCAGCGCTGCGCTATCGCAATGTGCCCTGGATCAACGCCCTGCGCCTGAGCTGGGATAATTTGAACTACGGCTGGCAACGTTGGGTCCTTGGTTATCAGGGGCAACAACAGTTGCAAGTGCTCGACCGCTGGTTTTCGGGCCTGCAGGCCCCTGCGTTTATCGGCGCTGCGGGGGCCGCGCTGGTGGTGATCGCATTGTGGATATTCAAACCCTGGCAGCGCGAAAGCGATTCACAATTGCGGGTGTTCAATGCCTTTGAGCGCCTGCTGGCGCGTCGCGGCCTGCGCCGCCTGCCCGGCGAAGGGGTGGAGGCGTTTGCACGTCGTGCCGGGCTGTTTTTCCCTGAGCAAGCCGAGTGGATCGACGCCTTTACCGAGGAGTTTCAGGCGCAACGCTACGCGGGCCGTCGGGCTTCATCCGCACAATTGCGCCGACGATTGAAGCAACTGCGACGTCGTTTGCCCTGGCGCCTTTCGGCCGCCAAAGGCATCAATCAGTAATCAAAAAGGATCACGACATGTCATCGATGGTTAATCATCTGGTCGCGGAGATACTGACCCTCGACATCAAGCTGCTTGCCAGCCATGCGCGACTCTCGGCAGCCACCGACAGCGAAGCATTGCACGACCTGCGCACCACGGTGCGTCGATTGCGCAGCTTGCTGCGTCCGTTGCGCGGGCTGTCGGGTGTCGAGCAGTTGGAAGAAGCGGCCAAGGCGGTAGGCCAGTTGACCACGCCCCTGCGGGACATGGAGGTGCTGGCCGCGTACCTGACGGAACACGGCATGACCGAAGCGGCGCGCTGGCGCACCGAGGAGGTCAGCCGGGCTTATGGGCAGGTGGCGCAATCTGCGGAACTCAATCGATTGTTTGGCATGCTGGATCAGTTTCCGGGTTTTATCCGCGTTCAGCAGCGTCAGCATCTGTTGCGCGGGCTGCGCCAAAGCATCGAAAAAACCATGGACAAGCAATGGAAGAAACTCAGCAAAGCCATGGCCGATCCGGCCCATGATCGCCATCAACTGCGCTTGCTGATCAAACGGGTCCGCTACGCCGCCGAAGCCTACCCGCAACTGAGCCATCAATCGGCCAGGACCCAGGCCCGTCTGAAGGCCGCTCAAGGCGCATTGGGCGACTGGCATGACCATCTGCAATGGCTCACTCAGGCCGGGCAGCAACAGGATCTGGCGCCGTGCATCGCCGGTTGGCATCTGGGCATCGTGCGTGCCGAGAAAAAAGCCGACGAGGCGCTAAAACGGTTAGGCAAGGCGTGCTTTGCCCTTTGAGCCTGAGCGTCTGGACATCACGTTCGGCAATCTGGCCGCTGAAATGGCGGATATAAACCCTGCGGGTTGATCTTCTGCTGGTTAAGATCGTCGCAGGTTTCCAGATATTTCACAGTGGCGGTGTGCATGAACTTTTCCGAATTGCTCCATGCGGTCAACGATAATCCGCTCTCGGTCACGATTCCGGCTGAATGGGCGCAAGGGCGGGCGTGTTTTGGCGGGTTGATGGCCGCGTTGCAATATGAAGCCATGCGCGCCCAGGTCCCGGATCACAGGCCGGTGCGTTCTTTGGCGATCACCTTCGTGGGGCCACCGGAGCCGGGTGTGCCGATTGCCTTCGAGGTGCAAGTCCTGCGCGAAGGCAAGGCTGTCAGCCAGGTACTGGGGCGCGCCATGCAAAACGGTCAGGTCATGACCTTGATGCAAGGCAGCTTCGGTGCCCCCCGGGAGTCCAGCATTTCAGTCCAGGCCGATCCGGCACCCGAGTTCAAACCCCTTGAAGCCTGCGTGCAGTTTCCTTTTATCAGCGGCCTTATGCCTGAGTACCTGCGCTTCATGGATTTGCGCTGGGGGTTGGGCGGTATGCCCTACAGCAATACCCCTTCGCCCGCCATCGGGGGTTATGTGCGCTTTCGCGAGATAGAAGAGGGGAGGCTTACCGAGGCTCATCTGCTGGCACTGGTCGACACGTGGCCGCCTGCGTTGCTGCCGCACTTGAGCAAGCCCGCGCCGGGCAGTTCGCTGACCTGGACCATCGAGTTCGTCCAGCCCATGCCGGAACTGAGCACCCACGACTGGTGCCTGTATCGGGCCGTGATCGAACACGCCCGGGATGGATACGGTCACACCGCCGCCATGCTCTGGTCGCCTGCCGGGGAACTGGTGGCGATCAGTCGCCAGACGGTGACGGTGTTCGGTTAAGCCGCCCCGCGACGGCAGTCAGCGCGCGGGGCAGATACCGTTGCGGTGCATTATCGGCGATGCCGTTCTTTCCAGGCTCGCCACCAGCCGCCGCTCAGGACGAAACGCGGAAAGGTGATCAATTGCTCCACCAGCAAGCGTTGGATGGCATCCGCACGGTCGCTGAAGGGTTCAGGTTGCAGGGCTTCCAGTGAATGCCCGTGGCGCTGGATCCCCAGGGCTGCAATCAGGCCGATCACGCCGATCGCCAAGGCAGAAAAGCTAAGGGAGAACAGGCCGTTGAGGATCAGCAGCGCAGCGAGGACAAACAACGGCACTGCGATCAGATGCAGAACAAGGTTGGTCGGATGACGGTGGTTGTCGGCGTAGCCGCGCCATTGCCATGTCGGGAGATTGGGAAGTCGCTTGCCCATCACTGCTGTCCTCTTCACTGCATCAATTCGATACATCAAGAGTAGGCCTGACTCGCCATGGCAGCGAATCAAGCCTGACTATCAGTGCCATAGCGCCGCTTGCCTTCAGAGCTTGAGCTGACCGATAGCCTTGTTCAACTCACCGGCCAGCGTCGCCAGCTCGCCGCTGGTGGTGGCCGAATCCACGGTCTGATTGACCGTGCGTTCGGTCACGTCACGGATGCTCACCACGGCCCGGTTCATCTCTTCAGCCACCTGGCTCTGTTGTTGGGCTGCGACCGCGATCTGGGTGTTGCTCTCGCGCATTTGTGCGACAGCGCCCGCAATGGCGGCCAGGGCGTCACCGGCTTCCTGAGCCTGTTGCACGCACTCGTCGGCCTTGAACGAGCTGTCCTGCATGAAATCCACCGCATCCCGAGTACCGGCCTGCAAAGCGGAAACCATGGTGGTGATTTCATCGGTGGACGTCTGTACGCGCTTGGCCAGATTGCGCACTTCATCGGCGACCACCGCGAAGCCGCGACCCATTTCACCGGCCCGAGCGGCCTCGATGGCGGCGTTGAGGGCCAGCAGGTTGGTCTGCTCGGCAATACTGTGAATCACGCTGACCACACCATTGATTTTCTGGCTGTCTTCGGCAAGCCGCTGGATCATCTCGGCCGTTTGCGCCACGCCCGTGGACAATCCGGCGATGGACTGCTGCACGCGATCGACAACCGCCTTGCCGCCGCCCGCCAGTGTGTCGGCGGTCTGCGACTGGTCGCGGGTGGTCCCGGCGTGTTGAGCAATGTGGAACACCGTCGCGGACATTTCGTTGATTGCCGTGGCAACCTGATCGGTTTCACTCTGTTGACCGAGCATGCCGTGGCGCACGTCATTCATGCCGGCGGCCAGATGCGCAGCGCCCTTGTCCAGGCGTGCTGCCGTCTGGGCAACGGTGGTCACCACGCGCTGATACCCGCCTTGCATCGCATTGAAGGCCTTGGCCATCTGGCCCACTTCATCCTCGCCAACAAGGGGCACGCGGGCAGACAGATCGCCGCTTTTCTCCACATGGAGCATGACGTCCTTGAGGGTATTGAGCTGGCTGAGCAGAAAGCGGATCAGCAATTGGGAGGCGCACAGCATGGCCAGCATCAGGATAAATACAGCGACGGCGTAATTGACGAAGCGAGCTTCGAACACTTGAATCACGCTGGGGGCGAAGGCCAGTACCGCCACGCGCTGCCCGTCGGGGCGAGCGATGACCTGGGCGCCGATCAGGGTGTTTTCATCCGTGGACGGGGTCAGGCTCAGTTCGACCCAGCCGTTGCCGCTGGCCAGTTGCGGTAGCGACTGGTCCTTGTATTTCGGTGTTTGACCCTGGGGGAAGACCAATACATCGGAAGCGGCGGGGATGGATTGTGCTCCCGGCCACGCGCCTAACAGTCGGGCCTGTGCCTGGGCGGACTGGCGTGCGCCGTCCACGCGAGCCTCTTGTTCCAGTTGCAAGGCATACACGACCAACAACAGGGTGGTAATGAAGGCGACCGCATTGACGGCCCAGAACTTGTACTTCAGCGAAAGATTGCTAAGCCAGGTGCCCATAAGAGGTCTTCTTTTGTTAATCGTGGGTAGACGTGCGGCAAGGTGCCACCATGATGAATCCAATCATTAAAGAATACGTTGATGTGGGTCAAGCAAACATTCGGGGTCATTGCTTTAAAGTTCGGGCAAGTTGAAGAATGCCTGCGCGCAACGACGCGTGTGCGCCGCCAGATCTTCGTGAGTCTCGCCCCGATGCAGCGCCACTTCGCGTAGCACTTCGGGCAGATACGCCGGCTCATTACGGCCGTTCTTCGGTTTGGGGCGCAAGGTGCGCGGCAGCAGGTACGGCGCATCACTTTCAAGCATCAAACGGCCCCGAGGTATGTCGCGCACCAAAGGATGCAGATGCGTGCCCCGGCGTTCGTCGCAGATCCAGCCCGTGATGCCAATGTGCAAGTCCAGATCAAGGTAGCTGAACAAGGCGCGCTGCTCACCGGTAAAACAGTGCACGACAGCTGCGGGCAGGCGATCGCGGTAGTCACGCAGAATCTCCAGCAGACGCTGGTTCGCGTCACGTTCGTGGAGAAACACCGGCATTTGCAACTCCACCGCCAGCGCCAGATGCGCCTCCAGCACCTTTTCCTGTTGCGGGCGCGGGGAGAAATCGCGGTTGAAGTCCAGTCCGCATTCGCCTACGGCCCGGACCCGTTTTTCGTTGAGCAGGGCACGCAACTGTTGTTCGGTATCGCCGGTCCAATCGCTGGCTGAATGGGGGTGGATACCCGCAGTGCTGAACAAGTGCAGGGCCTTTTCATCCAGCTCATGACACAACTGCAAAGCCTGTTCGCTGCCTTCTACGCTGGTGCCGGTGACCACCAGTTGGCGCACACCTGCCTCGTAGGCACGGTCGAGAACCGCCTGTCGTTGCGAGGCGAAGCTGGAATTTGTCAGATTGACGCCGATGTCGATGAGCTGCATGGTGCTACCTCAAGCCGAAGACCGCTGAGGATATCAGAGCTTGGGTGCCAATAAGAAAACCTCAAAAATTCAACGAGTTGAGCGCCATATTTCAGCTTGACGAGTCAATACCCCGTCAGGCGTGCGTGACCCGCGCCTGGCACTGTGCTGTTTTTTTCCTGCTTTTAGACCGGCATTTCCCTGGAGAGTGAATGATCCGAGCCCTGATGGTCCCCGTCGCTTTTCTGGTGGCACTGATGCCGATGGCGGCCAACGCTCGTCAGGCCGGTCCGCAGGTGGTGCAACACAACACCCAGGTCCGGGATCTGCCTGCGATACGCAGCAGCAAGGTCCTGCGGGTGTTGGTCAATCAAAGCCGCAACAGTTCGGGTGACGTGCAGGGCGAAGAGATCGGTGTCGAATATCATCGGCTCCAGGCATTCGAGAACTACCTCAACGGTCACGCTCGTGACGCTCAGCATGTGACCTTCAAAATCATCCCCAAAGCCAAGAACCAATTACTCAGCGCGTTGCGACGGGGCGAAGGCGATCTGGTGGCGCCCGGCGAGTTACTCGATGCCACCGGCGTCGAGGGTGTTCAGGCCAGTGCCCCCATTGTCAGCCAGGTACCGTTGCTGTTGATCGGCGTCAAAGGGGAGCGGGCCTTCAAACACGTCGAGCAACTGTCCGGCCGCACGTTGAGCCTTCCTGCAGGCAGTGCCGCCGATGAAGCGGTGCATCAACTGAATCAGCGTCTGGCCTTGCGCAAGCTGCCACCGGTCAAGATCGAATGGGTTGATCCGAGCCTGGCGGTGGAGGATGTCCTGGAGATGGTCCAGGCAGGCATTTTTCACCTGACCGTGGTAGAGAAACCGATTGCCGAGCGCTGGGATCGGGTCATGCCTAAATTACGGGTCGACCGGGCATTGGCCTTGAGCACCGGCAGCGATATGCACTGGTATGTGCGTCAGGACGCGTCTGCATTGCGCGCCAGCATTGACCAATTCCTCACGACCTATCGCGCGCCGGTCGATCAGGATGTCGTGTTACAGAAGGCCTATAAAGGCCTCTACCGTGTGCACAACCCCTTGGCTCGCGCGGATCGCAAGCGTCTGGAACAGCTGCGCCCGATGCTGCAACGTCACGCCGACGCTCAAGGCATCGACTGGCTGAGTCTGGCGGCCCTGGCTTTCAAGGAATCGGCCCTCGATCCACTTGCCCAAGGCAGTGGCGGCGCGACCGGCTTGCTGCAGATTACGCCGTCAGCGGCGCAACGGGTCGGCGTCGGCAATATTCAGACGGCCGACAATAATGTCCAGGCCGGGGCCAGATACCTGGCGTTGATCCGCCGAAAGTTTTTCTCCGGCCCCCGGTTCAATGAACGTGAACGCATGGCGTTTACCCTGGCCGCCTACAACCTGGGCCCCGAGCGCGTCCAACGTATGCGCGCCGAAGCCCGGCGTCGCGGCTTGAACCCGAACCAGTGGTTTTTCCAGACTGAACGCGTGGCGATGGAGCAGGTGGGGATGGGCGTGGTGAGCTATGTTAATAGCGTGAATAAGTATTATCTGGCGTTTGATCGCGCACGAGATTCCCTGGAAGGTCCCGCTCCGCTCATACTCAAAGCGCGCTAATATCGAATTTACTGATAATTATGTGGCGTTTTTTGCGGTGTTCACATGAATTAATTTGATTATCATGGCGCAACACCTCACT
Organism: Pseudomonas sp. DWP3-1-2; assembly: GCF_049896285.1. Lineage (NCBI taxonomy): Bacteria > Pseudomonadati > Pseudomonadota > Gammaproteobacteria > Pseudomonadales > Pseudomonadaceae > Pseudomonas > Pseudomonas sp. DWP3-1-2. Next base: position 158,606 of record NZ_JAFCTZ010000008.1, read on the forward strand.
TAATGGAATCCACGGCATGACCCCTCTGATCAAATCGATTTTCACAACCCGGGCCGGCTATGGCTTGACCGTCTTGCGTATTCTGGTCGGCATCATTTTTGTTGCCCACGGCAGCCAGAAGTTGTTTGGTGCATTTGGCGGTTATGGTCTGGAAGGCACAGGGCAATACATGGCCAGCCTTGGGCTTAGCCCGGGTTACCTGATGGCACTGCTTTCGGGCAGTGCGGAGTTCTTTGGCGGTCTGGCACTGGTGATCGGTCTGCTGGCGCGTCCCGCGGCGGTCGTGCTGGCCCTGACACTGGTCGTGGCGATTTTCTCGGTGCACATCAGCCACGGTCTGTTCATGGCCAACAACGGTTATGAGTTTGCCTTGGCGTTGCTGGGTGGCGTCATTGCGGTGTTGATCGAGGGGGCTGGCAAGCTGTCCGTGGATCGCACCCTCGGCAACTGATCGCGAGGCATTTTGAAAGCCCGCCGTACCTCAAGTGCGTGCGGGCTTTTTGCGTTTAGTTTCCTACAACAGTGTTTCTCTTGATGGCATTTGACAATTAGCTGGCAGCTTCTCTACGATGCTGCTCATGCGCCGATTTAAACAACTACTTGCGGGGCGCCAGGCAAGCATGACGCTTGCCGATAGAAGCCCAAGGGCTTCGAAATACCGCTAAAGCGTTGGTTCGGTGTTGCCTCTCACCGCTGCCCAGCGGATCTTTCGAGGCTGAGACAAGACATCATGAGTCAATTACATCCCGTTGTTCGCATTTCTCCGATAGCCACTCAGTTTGCCCGTCGTAATCCCAAGATTCTTCTCGGGGGTTCTCATCAGCCTACCTTGCTGCGTTATCTGGACGGCTGGCCTCGACGTAATGGCGGGCCCCACGCGTTTCTCATACAGTTTGTCGACACCCTGCAATCGTTGGAGCAGTTCAAGGACGATCAGTTCGACCTGGCTGTACTGCAGGCACCGGATGCCGACCAGGCTGAAGAGGTTATCCGCCATCTGACGCGCATCGCCCGGCAAGGGCTGATTGCCCGCTGTTAAATGTGCGTGCGGCTTGTCCGCTGTCAGGAATCTGCGCGTAATGCGGCCTTGATTTCATTGGCGTGCATACAGTTGCTTACGATCTTGCTGCGCAGCGACCAGTCGGTGTTGATGATCCTGAATTTCTGGATGTAGCTGTTCTGATCTCTGGATTCAAACCACTCATTGATCTTGTTGCTGAAGTCATCCGGAACATGTAAAGGCAATACATACTTGGCGCACTGTATGGCTTCAAGGCTGTAGTCAGGCTTGGCACTGTCAGCGACCTTGTCCATGAAGACTTTAAGTTCGCGAGTGGTATTCAGGTTGCTGCCGCTCCACCGTTGATCGACGCCCTCCCAGAATGTCGCGGCTCTCTCCCAGGCGTTGTAGGCGACAACGACATTTTTGCCCGGATGTTGTTCCCAAAGCTCGTTAACGGTGAGGCGGTGCAGATTGTGAGGGATCATGCGATCGGCCAGCGTTTGCGTTACCGCTTCACAGAGTTGCTGGTGAGCCTGCGCAGTGAAGTTCTTGAATTGATGGAAGTCCAGAATGATGATTTCACGCGCGTTGCCTGCACGCTGTTCCAGCTCTTTGTAGAAGCGCTGGATGGGCGCCAGAATGTCTCCGGCGATGTTTCTTCCGGAGCTGGTTCCATGAAAAAGCTGAAATCGCCTTGCATCTGAAACCGCGTATTTGTCGTAGAACGAAACCCTTAGATCCAGCACGCGAATCCCGGATTTGATCTGGTCTTCCGGTGCCACGTCCTGGGTGACCTCCTGCGGGTAGTTGAAGTTGGGGGAGTTCTTGTCCATGCCTGAGTTGTGGGTTCCAGGCAGTATGAGTTCATCAATGCGCAGACGGCCCAGGTTCGGTGTCGTGGCCATCCAGTCGTACGGGGATCTGTTCATATCGTCATCCTTGACGTAAAGAGTGTGTGCTTTTACAAGCGTCGCAGGCCTGCTTCGCTGCCAGCTGCGACTGATGAGCAGTCTGGCAGCCCGCTGTGAATTTTCAAAAAAAACGGTGGTTACAGCTGTTGCGTCATGTACCAGGCAGGATCGGTCACGGCTATTCAATTGAGGCGCATACGTAGCGACGGCTGGGGGGAATGGGTTGGTACACCAGGTTGGACGAGCGCAGCATCCCGTTTACGTCGGGATCGTCTCGACAATTGCCTGATCGGACTGGCCGTGGTCAACGTCGTGCAGCCGGACGCTGGTATGCATATCGTCCGGCCACGGTTGATGCGTCGGGGATCGCTGCATACGCCGCCACGGGAGAAAAACGCAGCCAGTCGCCAGCAGATTCCGTGGTCATCAGTTTTTTGTAAGCCGCGAGGGGCGAGCGAACGTGACGTTCGCAGGACCTCGCGGCTGACCTCGGTTGCTTTCAGAAACGCGTTGAACGAACCACTCTAATAGCGGTGAGCTCCAAGGGTGGCGCTCATCACTCAGAAGCGAGCGCGGCGTCACCGCTCACGGGTTGGGTACCATCGGCCGTCTGGCGACCTACCTTGAACCATGCTGCGTACAACGCCGGGACGAAGAAGATCGTCAGTAGCGTCGCCACGGTCAGGCCGCCCATGATCGCAATGGCCATCGGTCCCCAGAACACACTGCGCGTTAGCGGGACCATTGCAAGCACGGTGGCCAGCGCCGTCAGCATCACCGGACGGGCCCGATGAATGGCAGCATCCAGCACCGCATTCCAGGGATCTCGCCCTTCGGCAATTTCGGTTTGCACCTGGTCGATCAAAATCACCGAGTTGCGCATGATCATGCCACCCAGGGCGATGATGCCCAGGATCGCGACGAAGCCCAGCGGGGACCGGAACACCAATAGCGCCGGCACCACGCCGATCAAGCCCAGCGGCGCAGTCAGCACCACCATCCACATGCGAGAGAAGCTCTGCAGCTGCAACATGAGCAGCAGCAGGATGCTGATCAGCATCAGCGGGGCCACCGCCAACAACGCCTTGTTGGCCTTATCACTTTCCTCCACCGCGCCGCCTACGTCGATGCGGTAACCCGACGGCATCTTCGCCTCGATGGCCTTGAGCAACGGCTGGATCTCCTGCGTCACTGATACACCTTGCTCACCATCGTTCACATCGGCGCGAACGGTGATCGCCATGTCGCGGTTGCGCCGCCACAGCACGGGTTCTTCCAGCTCGTTGCTCACCTGGGCGACCTGCGACAGCGGCACCACCGTACCTTGACGCGTGTAGAGATTGATGTCCTTCAGCGTGTCGAGGCTTAGACGCTCCCCGGGGACAGCACGCGCCACAATGTCGATCAGATCTTCGCGCTCACGCAGTTGCGACAGGGTCGCGCCATTCATGACGGTCTGTGTCACCAGTGACACGTCGGTCGGCGTGAGTCCCAGCAGGTTCGCCTTGTCGTGGTCAAGCTTGACCCTCAGCGTGCGCACCGGGTCATTCCAGTCGAGCTGGACGTCGCGCACTTTTGGACTGGACGCGACCACCTGTTCCACCTGGCGGGCGATATGGCGCACCATCTGGGTATCGGGGCCCACGATGCGGAATTGCACCGGGTAACCGACAGGTGGCCCCAACTCCAGCCGCGTCACGCGTATCCACGTCTGTGGAAACTGTTGATCGGCCGAGGACATCAGCCGCGCACGTACCCGCTCGCGTGCATCCAGGTCCTTGGTCATCACAACGAACTGGGCATATCCAGGATTCGGCAGCTCGGGGTTGAGCGAGAGATAAAAGCGTGGTGCGCCGGCGCCGGTGTAGGCGGTAAAGAAACGCACGTCCTCGTCTTTGGCCAGGATGGCCTCCATGTGCTTGACCTGCTCGGTGGTCGCGGCGAACGAGGCACCTTCCTTGACGCGCAGGTCAATGACCAGTTCAGGACGCGAACTGTTGGGGAAGAATTGCTGCGGCACAAACTTGATACACGCCAGTGCAAGCGCCAGGCCGCCAAACGTTGCGCCGATGACCACCCAACGGCGCTCGATGGCGGTGTCAATCAGGCGGCGTAGGGTGCGGTAGAACTTTGTGTCGTACAGACCAGTTTCATGCTGGTGTTTGCCCAAGTCGGCAGGCAGCATCTTGACCGCCAGGTATGGCGTGAAAATACCTGAGCAGATCCACGAGAACAGTACCGCGGCACCGACGATCCAGAAGATGCCGCCCGCGTACTCACCAGTGGTCGACTTCGAGAGGCCGATCGGCAGGAAGCCCACGACCGTGATCAGCGCGCCGGTCAGGCGCGGCATGGCGGTGGACTGATAGGAAAACGCGGCGGCCTTCACGCGGTCCATGCCGGTTTCCATCTTCGCTACCATCATTTCGATGGCGATGATGGCGTCATCCACCAACAGTCCCAACGCGATAATCAGCGAGCCAAGCGAGATGCGTTCAAGGTTCCAGCCCATCGCCAGCATCACCAGTGCCACGCCGCCCAGCACCAGCGGCACCGTGGTCGCGACCACGAGGCCGGCGCGCCAGCCCAGGCTGGCCAGGCTCACCACGATCACGATGATCAGCGCCTCGGCCAGCGCGCGCCCGAAGTCCAGGATCGCGTCCTTTACCGTGGTGGGCTGGTCGGCCACGAGTTCCAGTTCCACACCATGGGGAAGTTCTGACTGGATCTTGGCCACTGCCGTGTCCATCGCCTTGCCAAGGTCGACGATGTTGCCGTCGCTGGTCATTGTAATGGCGAGCATCAGCACGGGCTGACCGTTGTGGCGCACGGTGTAGGTCGGTGGATCCTCGAAGCCACGCGTAACGGTCGCAAAGTCGCCGAGTTTGATCTGCCGGCCGCCTGCGGAGATGGGCAGATCACGGATGGCGCTTACGCTCTCGAACGGGCCATTCACGCGCACCATGACGCGGTCGCCATGGGTATCGATCTGGCCTGCGGGCAGCATCGCGTTCTGGCTCTTGAGGCTCTCGGCGATGGTCAGTGGGGTGATGCCCAGCGCTGCCAGGCGCTCTTGCGAGAACTCGACATAGATGCGCTTGGCCTGCTTGCCGACGATGTCGATCTTTTTGACCATGGGCACTTTCAGCATGCGGCGCTTGATGTCTTCGGCCGCATCGGACAGCTCGGCGTGACCGATGCCGTCGCTTTTGACGGCATACATCAGTCCGTATACATCGCCGTATTCGTCGTTGACGATTGGACCGATCACGCCCTCGGGCATCTCGAGGCTGAGGTCGTTGAGTTTCTTGCGTGCCTGGTACCAGGCCTCGGCCTGGTCGGATTTGGAGGTGCCACCGCGCACGGTCAGCGTCATGCCCGCGTAGCCTTGGCGAGCGTAGGTGACCACCTTCTCGAAGTTGTCGATCTGCTCGAACTTCTTCTCCATGCGGTTGAGCACCTGGTCCTGCAATTGCTGGGCTGTGGCACCCGGCCAGATAACGAGGGCAGTCATTGAGGGCACAGAGAAATTCGGGTCCTCGAGTTGACCGAGCCTGGTGAAGCTGAAAGCGCCGGCCAGTGCGACGACGATGAGCATGAACAGCACGATGGCGCGATGACGCAACGCCCAGTCGGTGAGATTGAAGTTGTTCATTGGGCGGCCTCCTGAATGGAGTTCGCGTCAACGATCGCTGTGCCAGGAAGCGCGACCTTCATCCCGGGCGCCATTTTCTGCACCCCGGCGGTGACAACCAATGCGCCGGCCTTCGGCCCGAAGATGAGTACCTCGTCGTTGCGGAAACCCCACACTTCCACGTGTTTCAGTTCGGCGATGCCAACCGGATCCTTGCCTATGGGCGTAACTACCCACAGCGCTGGCTGTCCGCCGCTTTGCGTCAGTGCCGTGGCCGGCACGGCCGCCACCGAGATGTTCGCCGTCACGCGCTCGGCTATTACTGTAGTGGTAGCGCCCAGCGGCAGCGGCCGTGCGTTCACCAGCTTCAATCGCGCGCGGTAAGTGCGTGTCTGCGCTGCAGCCTGCGGCGACAGCTCGCGCAATGCGACGTTGAAAGTCTCGTTCGGCGCACTGGCCAGCGAGGCCTTGAAACTCGCCCCGTTGAAGGTAGCAAGTTGATCCTCGGGCACGTCGACGACGATTTCGGGCTCACCCGGATTCGCGATCGAGACAACCGATTGGCCTTGCGCTACAACCTGTCCGGCTTCAAAACGCACAGCCGTGATGACGCCGCTACGCGAGGCGCGCAGCACCGTGTACTTGAGCTGGTTGCGCGCGAGCTCGAGCTTTCGCGCCTCTGCCTCGGCGGTCGCACGTGCGGTCTGAGCATTTGTGCGCGCGCGCTCGTCGTCGGCCGCACTGACCGAGCCGTCAGTCTTCAGCGCGGTCAGGCGCTGGCGGTCCGATTCGGCCTGGCGCGTCTGCTCGACGGCCACTGTCCATTGCTGCCGCGACACCTCCTCGGCAAGGCGGTAGTCACTGTCATCCAGTACAGCGAGGATGTCGCCCTCGCTTACCAGCTGGCCTACATCGACTTTGCGCTGGGCCACTTTGCCGCCTACGCGGAATGCCTGATCGACTTCATGCCGTGACTGTACGGTGCCCACATATCGATTTGTTTCACGAGCATTTCCATAGCTGATTTCAACGGTGCGTACAGGCCTTGGAGCCTGTTCGGTTGGCGCTTGCGGGCTGCACGCGCAAAGCAGGACGGCGACGGCCATCGCGCCGGCCGCAGTTAGGGAGTTCTTCAAGACGGTTCCTCTTTGGAAAACGACAGATTCTCAGGAAAGTGGTGGACGGTCGGCATCGGTGGCGGCGGTGGGGGTGGCCGGTTGTTCGAAGACTTGCCAACCCCCGCCCAGAGCTTTGTAAAGCTGCACGCTGTCGAGCAGCAGGCGGGTGTTGCTTTCGTTGGCATTCAGGCGTGCCGCCAGGCGCGCTCGCTGCGAATCCAGCAGCGGTAACAGATCGATCTGCCCGCGGTTATAGAGCGATTGGGCGCGGTTCTGCGCAGCCTCTGCGGACGCGGCGGCCAATTGCAGCGACCCCGAGCGACGGCGTTCCTGCGCCAGCGTGACGAGGGCGTTCTCCACATCCTCGAGTGCCCGCACGATGCCGTCTTCGGCGCGTAGCAGGGCCTCTTGTTGAGCACTTTCGGCAGCCTCGTTGATCGCTTGCGTGCGCCCGGCGTTGAAGATCGGCATCGCCAGCAGGCCCGCCACGTTAGTGAAGCGCGCAGCGCCGAGATCGATGCCGTTCAGGTCCAGGCCCTGGCGGCCGAAGGATGCACCGAGGAAGAGCCGCGGAAACCACTCGGCTGCGGCCTGCTGGCGGCGCGCATTGGCTGCGTCAAGTTGCGCCATCAGCGCGAGTACGTCAGGTCGGCGTTTCAGCAGGGCGGCGGGCTGACCGGGCCTGGCCTCGGGCACCGCCGCCACATCGCCACTCGCGGGCCGGATGTTCGCGGTATTGAAGGACGGATCGGCGACCAGCACGGCGATACGATGGCGCGATACAGCCACCAGCGTTTCCAGCGGAGGAATCTGCGCCCGTGCCGACAAGGCGTCGGTCTGCGCGCGCTCGACGTCGAAGGGGGAAGCCAGTCCCACCTGCTGGCGAGCGGCGACCAGACGCAGCGTCTCGTCCTGCATCGCGGATATGGCGCGTAGCGTCTCAACCTGGCGCTGCGCGCCGAGCAGTGTGAAGTAGTTGCTGACGACATCGCTCATCACCAGCAGACGTACGCCGCGCATGCTGTGCTCCGATGCCAGCGTGTCGGCCTCGGCCGCTGCTGCGCCGGCACGCAGGCGGCCGCTGAGGTCGAGCTCCCACGAGACATCCAGTCCCACACTGGTGGTCTTGGTATCCGGATAACCCTGTTTCGTGGCCGAGCTGTAACCACTGCTGCGATCGCTGCCAGAGGCGGATGCGCCGAGGCTCGGGAACAGCCAGGAACGGCTGACCGTTTCGCCGGCACGCGCGGCGCGCAGGCGCTCGGCAGCAATCTTGACATCGCGGTTCTCGCGGGCTGCCCGGCGCACCAGATCCGCCAGCACCGGGTCGTGGTAGACCTCCCACCATGCGGCCTCGGGCTCCATCTCGGAGGCTGTGCTCGCGGCGAAGTTGCCAGGCAGGTCGACCGACGGCTTGACTTCCGGCGTGGAGCAACCGGTCAGGGCGAAGGTGATCGAAGTGGCGAGGGCGACCGCAACGGCGAGCCTTGCCAGGCGCCTGGCCGGTTGCAAGGTCGTCCGAGTGGCGTGGAGGGGCAGTGGAAAGGAGACTGGAAGTCGCGGCATCAATTTGGACTCGTGCAGATTCGAGGTTGCATCAGCGTAAGGGCCGGTGTGCGCGAAGTCGTCAGCGAAGCGTCGCCTTTCGGTCGCCATATCGAGCGCTCATTCGTGTTGGAAACGTCACTCACCGTCGGCATCTGCCGTGTGTTTACCGGCCGCGGACGCGAGGTCCGAGGCAATCGATTCCAGCAGTTCTTCGGCGGACGAAAACTCGCGCTGTCGTCCGGTGACCAGATTTTCGAGGCGGCCCACGAGGGCCCCCGGTGCGGCATCGCTACGCAGCTTCACTACGTAAGAGCGGCGGCTCGGGTATTTGGATTCAGGGTTCAGGATCATCGCAGACCAGGGGGGCGAGAAAGTTCGCCGACAGCGTAAACCGCCCCCTTGCGCCGAGTCGTAAGCGAAAGGTCAGAGTTCGGTCGGGACAGCCCCCGGCCATGACGGGGGTGGGCTACTTGCTGCGAGCCGAAGGGGCAGGGTGAATCAGCGAGCGTGCACGTTTCGCCAACTCGGTTCCGTCGGTTTCCGGTGACTGGTCAACCAGCGTCGTCAATGCCAGATAGTCCTCGGCCTCGGCGTCGTGGTGCTCGCACAGCTCGACCAGCGCGAGCAGTTCCAGCCACGGCGCTTGCTGGTTACGAGCTTCCGCAACCGCGCGCTGCACCGCATGTCTGCTGGCGTCGGGCCGCCCCTGTGCTCGGGAGATCGCTGCCTCCAACAGCAGCAGTTGCGGCAGGTAGACGCGCTCACCCAACGCATCCCCCACCTGTAGCGCTTGCTCCAGTTCGACTTGCGCTGCGTTGCAATCACCCGCCAGCAGCAGCGCCTCGGCGGCGTAGCCGAGTACCTCGCTGGCACCGGAATGAATGCCAAGTCGGGTGTGTTCTTCGTAGGCCTCGCGAATGCGGCGATAGCCGTCGAGCGGTGCGCCGCTGCGCGCGGCAGCCCACCCGTGCCACCAGCGACACGCCGTTCGCCCCAGCGCGAGCGAATACTCATCGACCAGCGTCTGCATGTCGTCAGCCAACTCGGCCACACGCACGTGGTTGCCCATTCGCACCTCGACCAACACCTCCTGCCAGGCCGCGACCAGCCAGGTCATTGGCTGGCGAAGGGCCTGCGCGCGGCTGCGGGCCTGCCGTATGTGCGTCCGGCCTTGCTCAACCAGGCCAGAACGCACGAGTTCAATGGCCAGCATCCCGTGCAGCATGACTTGGGGATCAGTCGCAAAGACCTCGTTCGCTCCGATGTCCAGCGGCTCGGCGATTGCCAGGGCGCGCTCCAGCCAAAGGCGGGCCGTCTGCGTGCGCCCCTGGAGATGATGCACCTCGCCCTGCACGATGCACGCCGCCAGCATGAGCTCTGGGTCGTTCGATGCCGACGAGAGGGCTTCGGCACGTTCAGCCACCTCCAGCGCCAGCGCATAGTCGCCGCGCAGACCGAGCAGATAGCCAAATCCGTGCAGCAGTCGCCCGCGCATTGGATGCTGGGGGGCATCCGCCAGCAGCGTGTACGCGCGTTCAAACGCATTCCTGGCTTCGCTGCCGACACCGAGCGTGTGGAACGCCGACACGCCGTGCAGCGTGGACAAGGTGATGTCCAGCGCATTGCGCTTCGTCCCTTCGGGGGCCTGCGCCAGCACGATAAACGCGCGCTCAGTGAGGCCCATGCACAAGACCGGGCTGAAGTGCAGCAGCGCGGCCTCGGCGGCCTCGGCGTAATATCGCAGCGCAATCATCGGCTGCCGAGCACGGTCGAAGTGCATTGCCAGCTCGGAGGCCGCGACCGGCACACCGGCCGCGCGCTCGCGTTCAAGGGCCGCCCCAACCTGCCGGTGGAGGTGGACGCGCAATGAACGCGGCGTTCGGTCGTACAGCACTTGGCGAAAGAGAGCATGGCGGAATGAGTGAGGCAGCTCGACCGTTTCTTCAACTTCTGTCGCTCGTGATCGGATGAGCCAAATCTGCTCGCGTATCAGCGCCTCGCAGGCGTGAGCCACCGAAGCAAGGTCGCGCTCCAGGGCCAGCGAAACCGTCTCAACCCGGAATTCGACCCCGCACACTGCCGCAGCCGAGAGCAGCGCGCGCTGATCCGGGTCAAGCCTGGAAATGTAGTGTTCAATGATGGCCGCAAGGTTTTCGGGAACCTCCACACCTGCAAGCCGAGCCTCGATGGTGGCGTCGTCGTCCGCAGGGTCCATCACTTCATTCATGATTGACGATACGAACAATGGAACACCGTCCGTGCGCCCGTGCAGGCCACGCACGAAGGCTTCATCACGCGCCAGCGAGGCCGAACTCAGCGCAATATAGTCAGCAACCTCGGCTTCCGAAAACGGATCGAGCACCACCTCCTCGCACAGACGTTGCAGGCGAAGTTCGTGGCGTAGCGAGTTGAGTGGATGCTCGAGCGCCACAACCTCCGCAAGGCGGAAGCTGGACAGCCACATAAGCCGCGTGCGGCCCCGTCGCCGCGCCACATAGTCGATAAGCTGAACCGTCGCTCGATCACCCCAATGCAAGTCTTCGGTCACCAGCATCAGAGGGCGCTGCTCTGTGTAGCGGTCCAGCAGTTCGCCCATTTCCCGCAGCATGCGGTCTGGACCAATGCCGGCAAGCTCGCGCCGTAACGCGTCTCGCTCTTGCGCGGTACTCAGCCAGGGCAGTTGCAGCAGCCAGGTCGGCGCTACATCGCGCAGCAGCGCTGGCAGCGCCGGGTCGCTGCGGCAAAGATCGGCCAACGCTTCGAGCACCGGCAAGTACGGCTCGCCGGTGCCGTAGTGCTCTACGCAATGTCCACGTGCGCAGGCGATGTCGCCAAGGCCAGCGAGGAAATGTTCGATCAACGTCGTCTTGCCGATCCCCGGTTCTCCTGCGAGCCAGACCACTGCGCGCTGGCCGTCATACGCCCGCTGCCAGGCCCGTTGCAGCCTGGAGAGCTCGTCAGTGCGACCGACGAATGGCGGTGCCAGCTGTGTGCCGGTCGCCGTTGCCGGCGTGGATGCAGGCGGCATCGAAAGTGCGGAGGAGAGCGGGGCGATGAAGCGATAGCCGCGTCGCGACACGGTCTCGATGAAGCGGGGATGCCGGGGGTCGTCGCCCAGCACCTTGCGAAGATCGCTGATGGCCGTCTTCAGGACCGAATCGCTGACGAACCGGTGCCCCCACACGGTATCAAGCAAGGCATCCTTGGTCACCAGCGATCCCGGCTGACGTGCCAGCACGCATAACAACGTGAAAGGAGTCGGTGCCACGGCCACGGCTTCCCCATTACGCAACAAACAGGCGTTGGACTCGTCGAGCTCGAATTCGATGAAGCAGAGCACGACTGGGTTCGGATGGGGCTGCGGACGTACCACGGTTGATTCCTAAAGACTAAAACAGGGTTGTGTGCCGCGAAGCTTCGCAGGGGGTTCGATGCTGAAATCGGTGTGCCCGGCTTCCCGGGTTTATCGACCAGCCTGTTGAATCAACTGCATTTCAGCCTCGGCAGTCTTGGGCCGTTGACCCAATGACAACGCTGATCGGCGCTGAAGCCAAGCGTCGCCGGTCGGAAACCCGTACACGTGCGAACTCAGTTCACGCCGCACACATCGGCTTGCCCCTTGGTCTCATCGCGGATTGGCATGATCCCAAAAAAATAATGACAAGAACATCAATATTGAAATATCTCTCAATTTTGCATACCTTCACCTTGCCTGACGATGAGACCTCGCGTCTCACGACTTCAATCACAACAAGGGCTCGAGATGAACAACAACAAGAAAGTTTCCGAATTCCCTCCTGCCGCCGTCGACGTGCTGGTCATCGGTAACGGTCCGGTAGGTGCGACAATCGCGGCGCTGCTAGGCCGCTATGGGGTCATGACCCTGGTATTGGACAAGGTCCATGACGTCATGCTGATGCCGCGTGCCATTGCGCTGGACAACGAGGCGCTACGCATCCTGCAACTCGCCGGTTTGTCGGAAGACGCTTTCGAGAAAATCGTTATTCCTGAAGTGAGGATGCACTCCCCGGTACTCGGGCAATTCGGTCGGGCCAACACTGGAGGGTGTGTCGACGGCCATCCCAAGCTTGTGACGTTCTATCAACCCGACCTCGAACGAGCGATGCGCGACCAGGTTTCCCGCCTGAAGTCCGTAACCAGCCTGGGTGGCTTCGAGCTAGAGAGTCTGGTCGAGGTGTCGGATGGCGTCATCGCTTCGGTACGGGATCAAAATGGGCACTCGCATTCCGTTCGCGCCCGGTACCTGATCGGTGCGGATGGCGCAGGGTCCAGGGTCAGAGCACTGATTGGCCAGGAGTTCGAAGGGCAGACCTATGCGGAGGACTGGCTGATTGTCGATGTCATGAACCGGCATAAGTCAGCGATTGATCACGTTGAGTTTCTCTGTGACCCGCGGCGCCCGACGCCGCACATGCCTGCACCTGGCGGCAGGGAGCGTTGGGAGTTCATGCTACTCCCCGGCGAATCCCGAGAAGAGCTGGAATGTCCGGAAAGCATAGCCCGTCTGATCGCGCCATGGATCGACCCGCAGGCGCTGGAAATCGAGCGCAAGGCGGTGTATCGATTCCACGCACGGTGCTGCAACAAATTCAGCCAGGGACGCGTTTTTCTCGCTGGCGACGCAGCGCACATCACGCCTCCTTTTGTCGGGCAAGGTCTCGTGGCGGGCCTTCGAGATGGCGCTAACCTGGCCTGGAAACTGGCGTGGGTTCTTCGCGGTCAGGCAGCGCCCGCCATACTCGATACCTATGACGTAGAGCGCCGCCCCCATGCCCAGGCGATGATCAATCTGGCGAAACTCATGGGCCGCCTGGTGATGCCCAAGAACAGGATCACGGCATTCTTCATTCACGGCCTGATGCGTATGCTGGCGTTGACGCCCGCCACCCGAAGGTACTTTGAACAGTTGGACATAAAGCCGAAGAACGTCTTCAAACACGGCCTGTTCGTGCCGCATCGTCGAGGCGACAAGCTGGTACGTGGCAGCCTGTTTCCCCAGGGCTGGATTCGCAACATGCAAAAGCAGATCAAACTGAGCGACGATGCGCTTGGAGATAACCTGACCCTGGTTGGATTCGGTATTGACCCGTTGTCACTGCTAACCACTGATCAGATCGCTTCCTGGGGAAAAATGGGGGGCCACTTCCTGGAAGTCAGAACACGCGGGCAACGATCCGGCGGCAGCTGTGACTTCATCGAAGACGTTAACCATGACATCCTGCCGCTGGCGGTTAAAGGAACGCTCGTCGTGGTTCGTCCCGACCGTATCATCATGCATCACGCTCCTGGCGCAGAGGCCAGTCGTCTCCTTCGAGACTGCGGGGACCTGCTGGCGAGCGAAGACGCCACTGCCGAGAGCGTTTCCATTACTATCAACGAGCCCCCTCGATTGAGAGCTTGATAATGCATTTCCCCACTCTTCCTTTAGATGCTGCCACGCCCACGCCTCTCACGCGAGGTCACAAGAAGCGTGAGCGCACCCGTCGTGGCCTGGTGGACGCGGCATTGCGTCTTATCGCACGTAAGGAGGTGGGGGAGATCGCGCTGCTCGAGGTCGCTGCGGAAGCAGCGGTTTCCAACGGTACCATCTACAACTATTTTCGAACTCGCGACGAAGTGCTGGAGGCGGTGGGCATCGCCATGGCCACCGAGTTCTCCGATGCCATTTCCACCATGAGTGCGGACGTGCACTGTGGCGCGCAGCGGCTTTCGATAGGGGTGCGCATGTTTGTGTGCCGGGCCGCCGCTGACCAGCAATGGGCGAATGCGCTGCTGCGCATCATCCATTTTGACCAGGCCGTGCGCTCGCGTTTGGCTGGCCATGTCCTTGGCGATCTGCGTGAGGGGCTGCGTGCAGGTACTTTTGCTTACGAGGACGAAGGGGTCGCCCTGGATATAGTCTTATCGTGCACGACCGGAGCAATGCGCTCGGTTGTCGATGGGCGTGCAGTGGCGGAGCACGATCTGCGCGTCGCCGAAATGATTCTCCAGGCTCTGGGCGTGACACTTGCCAGAGCCAGGAAAATCGCCGGCAAGCCGCTACCGGCCTGAGCTGATGTCATCCTTGATCTGCCGGGTTTGATCAATCCATTGCCGATAGCGCTTCGCCTGGCGACGAGACTTCAGTTGATTGCCGATCAACGCCATGAGTGGTGACGTCCGGGGTTTTGTGCGTTTTCCTTGACTCAACAAGCCGAGCTGCTTCTTGATCACCGACGCCACCGCAAGCGATGCCAGCGCCTTGTTTTTCCAGCGGACGACGATGGGCTCCACTTCGGTGTCCTGACCCGCCATCCACTGGCGGGGTAGGGTCGGCTCGATTGCCAGCGCAGTGGCAAGTCCCACCATCGACACCGAGCCGCTGACCACTCGCTCGGCGACCTCCTTTCTACGGACGCCGCCGGTGACCATCAGCGGCATGCGCGCTATTTCTCCTATTCTCTCCGCGAACTCGAGAAAATAGGCTTCTCGAGCCAGTTGGCTGCCATCGCGGGTCTGTCCCTGCATTGCCGGGCTTTCGTAACTGCCGCCCGACAACTCGACCAGGTCGACCGCCTTGGCGTTGAGCATTTGCACCACGCGAGCCGCATCCTCGGCATCGAAACCGCCGCGCTGAAAGTCTGCGGAATTGAGCTTCACTGCGACGCAAAAGCTCGGTGTCACTCGCTGACGTATTGCGTCGATAGTTTGCAGGAGAATGTGCGCACGATTTTCCAGGCTGCCACCCCAGCGATCGCTACGCCGATTGGTCAAGGGCGAAAGGAATTGGCTGAACAGGTAGCCATGTGCTGCATGAATCTCCACGCCGGTGAATCCCGCGCGTTCGGCCAGCGCTGCAGCATGGGTATAACGCCCGATCAGCTCTTCGATCTCCTGCTCATTCAAGGCCCTGGGCCGCACAAAAGCGTTTGATAGTCCGGGAATGTCGACAGCAACCGCAGAGGGCCCCCGTGCCGGCTGCCCCATCGATGCCAATAGCTGCCGCCCGGGATGATTGATTTGCATCCAGGCCTGGGCTCCATGGCTGCGGCAAGCATCGGCCCATCGCCTGAATTTGCCCAGGTTCCGATCATCCTCAAGCACTACGCCAGCGGGTCCGGTCAAAGCGTGGCGGTCAACCATGACGTTGCCCGTGATGATCAGGCCGGCACCACCCTTTGCCCAGTGCCCATAGAGCTTAATCAGCGCGTCCCCTGGAGCGTGTTCCTCATCTGCAAGGTTCTCTTCCATGGCAGCCTTGGCGATTCGGTTCTGAATCACCGTGCCGTTAGGCAAACGAAGCGGTATGAAGAGCTTTGAGCCGGTCATGTTCTGTCCTTCAGCTAATGAAAAGTCGGCCAGCCATCGCTGAGGGTCATACCGTCTGCACAGTGCTTGCTCGGGTTGTTGAGGTCCTGGTTTTCATCGATGGGCAGGCTTGACGGCTTACCGGGAAGGCGAGCCAGTAACGCCATAGAGCTGAACACGCGTGTCAATTTGTGTCAATTGGAGACTCTTGGTTTTGCTCGCCGCTGTAGATCAGTTTGTCGATTTTATTTGGGTTTACGCGCGTATTTCATCGGGGAGAGTGTGCTTGCTCATAAAAATTGTTGACGCAAATAGAACGCGCGTGTTCAATTGGGTCATGAGGTAATTCTGGAGAAAGAACCGTGGAATCCCTGAATCCAACACAGCGCCGCATTCATCAAGCCGCCTTTCGCCTGTTCGCCGAAAAAGGCACCTCGCAAGTGAATATCCTCGACCTTGCGCAAGAGGCGGGAGTGGCGCGCGGGACGGTCTATAGCAACATCGACAACATGGAAAGCCTGTTCGAGGCGGTTGCCAGCCACCTTGCGAGGGAGATGCATGAGCGCGTCAACAAGAGCTTCACTTCAATCTCCGATCCGGCACAACGCCTTGCCAATGGTATTCGTCTGTTCATTCGTCGAGCCCACGAGGACTCTCAGTGGGGGGCGTTCATACACAAGTTCGCCATGAGCAATTCTGCGTTGCGCGAAATGTTCAGCAGCCAGGCGACCACGGATCTTCTCGGTGGGCTTTCCAATGGAAGGTACAGGTTTCGGCAGGAGCAATTGCTCTCGGTACTGACGCTGATATCGAGCAGTGTTCTCGGCTCGATTTTCCTCGTACTGGAAGGTCACAGCACCTGGCGCGAGTCTGGCTCGGACACTGCTGAGCTGATTCTGCGGGCATTGGGTGTGCCGTCAGAGGAGGCGCGTGCGTTGGCGACCATAGCGTTGCCGGCGCTTCCGCCTCTCGACTGAGCCCGTCACTGACCCAACTGGACAAACCCCTGGTTTCTCAGGGGGGCGGGACCGCTTTGCCCTAAAAAACCGGAAAACAAGAACAATGATCAACAAAAATGAATTGCACCGGTTGGCGACACAACAACCTGCCCGGCATCCGCAGCCAACGGTGAAGGCCCAGGCGCTGACTCACCTGATCTTCCAACGGCCTGACTTGAATAGGGCGGCGCGTTTCCTGACCGATTTCGGCCTGACGGTAAGTCATCAGAGCGCCGATACGCTCTACCTGCGCGCCACCGAGCCCACTTCATACTGTTACCGTATCCATTTTGCAGAACAGGCACGTTTTATCGGATTCGGGCTGGCGGTGCAGTCTCGTGAGGATCTGGAAAAACTCACCCGAATCCCGGGTGCGTCACCGATAGCGAAATCGGATCATCCGGGTGGCGGGTACTGCGTCAGCCTGACCGATCCTTCCGGTTTCACGGTGGAAGCTGTCTGCGACCAGACCCCGGTTAAAACGCTGGCACACCGGGCACCGCTTGCCTGGAATCTGACGCAGGAACAACCACGAATCAACGCTACGCAGCGACCGCCGATTGTTCCGTCTGAAGTGCTCAGACTGGGTCACATCGTGATGGAAGTGGCTGATTATCAGGCGACCTGTGCCTGGTATACGCAACATTTCGGGTTTATTCCCAGCGATGTGCAGGTACTTCCCGACGGCACGCCTATCGTCTCTTTCATGCGCCTGGATCTGGGTGACATACCCGCGGCTCACCATACGCTCGCGATCGCGCAAGGGTTCATGGCTACCTACAGCCATAGTGCCTACGAGGTGGTGGATGCGGACGCCGTGGGTATGGGGCAGCGCGTCTTGCGGGAACGGGGTTGGGCGCACTCATGGGGCATAGGCCGACACATTCTTGGCAGTCAGATCTTCGATTACTGGCAAGACCCATGGGGCGATAAGCACGAGCATTATTGCGACGGGGATATTTTCACAGCCTCTCGGCCAATGGGCATTCATCCGGTGAGTCCCGAGGCAATGGCCCAGTGGGGGCAACGCATGCCCAAGAGTTTCACAAAACCCAAAATGAGCTTGGCCAATCTGCTTCTGCTGATCCGCAACCTGCGACGCAGCCCGGACCTGACCCTTCGAAAATTGGTAACACTCATGCGGATGTTCGGGTAGAGCTGCCGCCATGTCGGGAGATTCAACCTTGTATGGCCGGCGAGACGTGCTTAAAGCCGGCGCTTTGATTGCTGGCGGCTCGCTGGTCTACACCGTGGTCAGCCCCCCTTTAGAACAACACCACCGTTCTCGCGCCACCGAACGCGAGACAAACGCCGCTTCAGGAGTACCTTCAATGTCTGCTTTACACGTAGTCCGCTTTGAGTTTCAGAACGGTATCCACTGGGGCGTGCTTCGCCAGGGCCGTATCACTATTGTCCCCGGTACTTTTGAAACCACCGGTGACTTCATTCGCCAGAACAGTATCGACGACCTCGCTCAACTGAAAGGTCCGGAACTGGCCGAGGGCGAAGTAAAACTGCTGTCGCCGGTAACCCGTAACCAGCAATTCGTCTGCCAGGGTGCCAATTACCGTGAGCACATGATCGAGTCAGGCATGGACCCGGACGCGAAGAAATTCAACATGATCTTCACCAAGGCGACGAGTTGTCTGGTGGCGGCTGACAGCGACCTGATCAAGCCGCGCACCGTGCGCTTCCTCGACTACGAAATTGAGCTGGGGCTTGTGATGAAACGTGCGATCACCGACTCCGTTTCTGTCACCGACGCCAATCTGCATGAGTTCATCGCTGGCGTCGTCATTGTCAACGACTACTCGGCCCGCGACATTCAGATCCCCCAGATGCAGTTCTACAAGGGCAAGAGCTTTCGCACTTTCGGCCCGGTCGGTCCCTACCTCTGCCTGCTGGATGCCAAGGACATGCATTACCTCAAAGCATTGCAGTTACGTCTGACGGTCAACGACCAGGTGCGACAGAGCGACAGCACGGCCAACCTGGTTTACGGTCCGGCCGAAACCCTTACCGAACTCTCTGCAGTGCAAGATCTCGCGATTGGAGACCTGATCGCTACCGGCACTCCTGCGGGCTGTGCGCTAACGATCCCTTCACCTGCCAAACAGCGCATTGCGGCCCTGATGCCAGAAGCCACCAAGTGGAAACTCTTCCTCAAGGCGCAAGAGAGCCGGACGCAGTATCTCAAGTCGGGTGACGTGGTCGAGGCGCGCATTCGCAGCGCCGATGGTGTGATCGATCTCGGCGTGCAGCGCAACCGAGTCGTGGAGCAAGCCTGATGGTTGTGCAGACCCTGAGCGACATCGAACGTCTCGAACGAGTCCCCTTGTCGGAGCGTGGCCTGGCGTCCAGTACTTATGAAGCGCTGCGAAAGGCGGCCGAATGCACGCCCCACGCGCCGGCGCTGAGTTTCTTCGCCGATGCCGCCGATTTCAAACGCACCTGCGAGTGGAACTACTCCCGGCTCTTTGCGGATATCACCCGCGCGGCAAATGCCTTTCATGACCTGGGCATACAACCGGGCGAGGTGCTTGCCTTTATCCTGCCCAACCTGCCGGAAACCCACTTCACCCTGTGGGGCGGGGAGGCGGCGGGCATTGTCATGGCGATCAATCCTCTGCTCGAGGCTAAGCAGATGGCGGGCTTGCTGAATGCTGCGAAGGCATCCGTGGTGATCACGCTGGCACCGGCGGCGGGCGGTGATTTGTGGTTCAAACTGGCTTCGCAACTGGATCAGATACCCACGGTGAGGTCTGTTGTCTGGGTCAGCATGGAAGCCTATGTGGCGGAACCTGAGCCTGGCGCCTTGAAAGCCATGGCGCTGAAGGAACGAGACCTGCACAGCGGCATCGCGATCCACGATTGGCAATCGCTGATGAGTACCCAGCCGCACACGTACCTGAAGAGTGGTCGGCAAATCCGCCAGGATGAGTGTTCCTCCTACATCTGTACGGGCGGTACCACCGGGCTGCCCAAGATCGCCGCGCGTACCCATGGCTCGGAAGTATTCAATGCATGGGCCATGGCCTCTCACTTGCAGCCACGCAGCAGTGGCCAGGTTATCTTTTGTGGCCTCCCGCTATTTCATGTCAATGGACAACTGGTTACCGGACTGATGCCTTGGACTCAAGGCGACCATGTGATCCTCGGGACTCCTCACGGGTATCGTGGCGAGGGGGTGATCCCACGATTCTGGGAGATGGTCGAGCACTACGGCATCAACTTCTTTTCCGGCGTGCCAACGGTCTATGCAGCACTTCTGCAAAATGAATGGCAGGGCCGCGACCTGTCCAGCCTTCGCTATGCAATGTGCGGCGCGGCACCTATGCCGGCTGAGCTTTTCCGGGAGTTCGAGCGCCGGACCGGGGTAAAGATCCTTGAAGGTTACGGTCTTACTGAGGGCGCCTGCGTCTCTTCTGTCAATCCGCCCCATGGCGAGCGCCGCATCGGCTCCATCGGGATACGGATTGCCTATCAGAATATGCGTGCGGTCTTGCTCAATGATTCTGGAGAGTACCTGCGAGATTGCGACGTGGATGAGATCGGCGTCATCACGATCAGTGGGCCGAACCTCTTCAATGGCTATCTGGAGGAGCGTCACAACCAGGGCCTCTGGATCGATATCGACGGTCAGCGCTGGTTGAATACGGGCGACTTGGGTCGTCAGGATGCGCAAGGTTACTTCTGGCTGACCGGCCGCAAGAAAGAGTTGATCATTCGCGGGGGCCACAACATTGATCCCAAGCAGATCGAAGAGGCGCTGCAGTCGCATCCCGCCGTCGCCTTGGCCGCTGCAATCGGCAGCCCCGATGCCTATTCGGGCGAGGTGCCGGTCGCCTATGTTCAACTGCGACCGGGGCAAGCCTGCAATGCCGAAGAGCTTGAAGCATTCGCGCATCTCAACATCAGCGAGCGGGCAGCCGTTCCCAAGCGCATTGAAATCCTCGAAGTGTTGCCACTGACTGCCGTGGGCAAGATATTCAAGCCCGCTTTGCAGCAGCGGGAGATTGCCAAAGTAGTCCAGCAGGAGGTGGAGCGTCTGGGGCTTTCGGATATAGCGGTCGAGGTCGTTCAGGATAATCGGCGAGGGCATGTCGCCCGCATCAGGGCCGGGATTGGTCAGGAAGTACTGGCGCCGTTATTGGGACGCTATAGCTTTCAAATCGAATGGCTTAATTAAGTTCCTGATTCACATCTGTCAGTCCAGCGTCACGCCCTGGCACTGGTAAATCAGGGGCTTTTGTCCAACTTGGATCAACTCCAGCGAGCACTGAAAGGTGCACGGATGGCGAAGCTTTGCCTGCGTGAAATTAACAAAAAAAATAAAAAACAGGTGGAAAAATGAAGCGAAATAACCGTGTGATCCCGTGTGTGTCTATTGAGCGAAAGTGTACCGTCTGGATTAAACTCAGCAGTGCCATGGCTTTACTCAGCGTCTCAACGCTTGCAAGTGCCAATGGCATTGCCTTGAACGAACAAAGTGCAAGCAGTGCGGGAACTGCCTATGCGGGAAGGTCGTCTTCCGCGCTGGATGCCAGCACCATCTTTGGGAATCCTGCAGGCTTGACCAAGTTGAAGCGCACTGAGATTTCCGGCGGGGCGGCCGTCATTTCGGTGAGCGACGACATCAGTGATGCGCAGAGCAATGTCGCAGGAACGAATAAGGGGGATTCTGTACCTTTGGGGGTCGTGCCTTTCGCTTATATGTCGACGCCCCTTGATGATCGTCTTTCGGTTGGTCTGGGCCTCTATGCTCCGAGTGGTCTGATCAATGATTACGAGGGCACTTTTCAGGGCCGCTACCATGGTTCCTATAGCACGACGAAGGAGATAACCCTTCAGCCCACCATTGCCTATCGGATCAACGATTACGTGTCCATTGGTGGCGGACCGACCCTGAACCGTTTTAATGCAGAACTTCAGAATTACATGGCAACCGGTGCCCTGAATAATGGCCAGGACACATTGGTCACCATGAAAGGTGATGACACTGCCATTGGCTACAACGTCGGCCTCCTGGTTGACTTTAATGAGGCAACTCGTTGGGGAATGACCTATCACTCGAAGGTGAGCTATCACCTGAAAGGGCACACTCAGGTTTCCGGCTCCCCGAGCTTCCTCTCGCTGGATGGAAATTATGACAACAAGATAGATCTTGATATGCCCGAATCCGTGGATACCTCCATCACCCATCGATTCAATAGCCGTTGGACCGGATATCTGGGGACCACCTGGACACGTTGGAGTCGGCTCGAGAAGATCGAGGCAGTCAACAGCGGTGTTTCCGCAATGGGCCAAATGGCGGGTCTGGGGCGTATGGGCGAACCATTGAACTGGCACGACACGTGGTCCACCGCGGTAGGCGCCTCCTATCAGTTAACCCCGCAATGGCTGCTCCGCGCAGGCTATGCCTATGATCCCACGCCTGTGAGCAGTGCCGAGCGCAGTGTGCGTATTCCGGTGGGTGACCGCCAGGCCGTGACCTTGGGTGGCGCTTATTCGCCGAATTCCGATCTGACGATTGACTTTGCTTACGGGTATCTGTGGGACTCCAAAGTCGCGGTAAAGCAATCGAATAAGTCCGGTCTTCAACCGGAATACAGCGCTCACTACGAAAATAGCGCGAATGGGTTTTCAGTGCAGGCAACTTACAGGTACTGACTTGAGCAATAGCAGGTTGATCCAGGACAACCCGGTTGTCCTGGAAAGGCCGCGTGCGGCACATACAATCTTAAGACTGGGTCTCGGCCTATCGGGGGGACATCCTGGAGGAGCACTTGATGCATTCAAGCATCTTTTTCGCATGGGGGCTGGCGGCCATTACCGTGGTCTTGCATGCAGTCGGTCTGGCCTTGATGCTCAGGTTTCTGGACTACCGGGGAAACGTTCTAATGACGCAACTCGGGGCCATTAGCACGCGGTTGGTATGGGTCGCCTGCTATATGTTACTGCTGCATTTGACGGCGATCTCGATATGGGGGGCGTTCTATGTATGGCAGGGGTGTCTGCCGGATTTCGAAACGGCGTTTTACTTCTCTGGCGTGACGTATGCGACGATTGGTTACGGTGACGTGGTGCTGGAGAAACCCTGGCGTTTGTTCGGGTTGATGGAGGGGTTGACCGGCATCCTCATGTGCGGTTTATCCACCGGTGTCTTCTTCGCTGTGGTCAATCATATTTATCAGTTTTTCGTCACGAACAACGACCATCACAAGTCCTGATGACGTTGTTCGGCCATCACAGAAGCACACAATGAAAACCTGATCCGGCTGCTCTGTGCCGCCGCAGTGTCTTCAAAGTCCTGCCAGCCAATGCGGCCGATCGCTGCGCCGCAATTGACTGAGACCGTCTGCACGCGGCTCGCGTCAAGCGGGAAATGCCCGCTTGACACCTGAGCTACTGCGCAGCGCCCACCAGGGCAAGTTGTTGTGCTTGATAGCGCTCGATCGCTGCATGGGCGGTGAAAAACATTCGCTCGCTCCCGAGTTTCTTGTCGAACCCGGCACGTCGCACCATCTCAAGTACGCCGGTATTCAACCCCGCCAGCCAGAGACAGGTGCCTATCTCGGCCAGGTTTTTCTCGCCCTCTATCAGCGCCTGCAGTGCCGAGTATTCGATGTCGGGCACCGCACTCATGTCCCAGACAACCACACGCGGCTGATACTGTCTCTCCAGCTCGATAATCTGTTCCTTCACATAATCAGCGTTGAGAAAAAACAGGCGTCCCTCCGGTCGCAGGATCAGCAGTCCCTCAAAAGTCTCGTCACTAGGGTGGCCCTCTGACAAGGGGCGCAGCACGTCGGTGCCACACTTGCGGCCGAGGACATACACGTGCGGGCGGGCAGTCTGGTAGGCCAGACTGATCAGAGAAACGATGATTGCCACAGCGATCCCCTGAAGTGTGCCAAACAAAAGGACGCCCACCGTGGCTACGAGCGCCCAGTGGAACTCCATTGGACGCACCTTGCGAATAGCGAGGAACTCTCGCGGCTGAATCAGCCCCACCGAGTAGTAGATGACAATAGCGGCCAGTGTGGCATGAGGTAGATAGCCGAGGGCCCCGGAGAGCAGCAGCATAGTGGCAAAAGCCACGCCAGCAGTGACCAGCGAGACCACTTGAGACTGTCCTCCGGTGGCACGTACAACGGCCGTCTGTGAGGTGCCGCCACCGGCCGGCATCGCGCCGAGCAGAGCACCCCCGAGGTTACCGAGACCGGTGGCGATCAACTCGCGGTTCGCATTGATGGAGGGATCGCCTGGCCGGACAAAAGCACGCCCCGCCGCAATCGTTTCGGTATAGCTCATCAGCGCGATCCCGAGTGCTCCCGGTATCATCTGCTCGATTAACGTGAGATCGGGCAACGTAAATGATGGTAACCCTTGTGGAATCACGCCAACCGTCGAAGCTCCCAGCGCTTGCAGGCCGAAGTACCATGAGGCGGCGATGCTGCCCCCGACCACCAACAATGGCGCAGGCGAATGTGCCCAGAAGTGATCCATCGCGATGAGTATGAGGAAGGCCGCTGCCGCTACTGCGAGCGTGATCAGGGATATCTCCGACAGGTGATGCACGATGTTGAGGAAGTCGACAAAAAAACTGTCTTTTTCGATGTGGATACCCAGGAGTTTTGGTATCTGGTCCAGCACGATGACTAGACCGACCCCCGCTTTGAAGCCGCTCAACACCGGGGAGGAAATGAAGTTCGCGAGAAATCCCAGGCGTATCAGTCGTGCCAGAAGCAGCATCGTGCCAACCAGCGCGGTTAGCGTTGCAGTCGCCGCGATCTGCAGGCTCGGCTCGCCGCCCGGTACGGCCAAGCCGATCTGCGCACCGGCCAGGATCGCCAGCGTGGCCGTGGAGCTGACACTGAGTACTCGTGACGTCCCCAGCAGTGCGTAGATCAACATCGGGACGAGGGCCGTATACAGACCGACGGCAACAGGTAGACCCGCGACAGTCGCGTAGGCCATTGCTTTGGGTAGTACGACTGCGGCAGCCGTGAGCCCCGAGACTACGTCGAGGCGATTTGGAGCGGTGTCGGAGTGCGATGCCTTCGACGTCTTCAGATGCGGTTCCACACGTTCTCTCTCGGCGGGTTCGTCTGCCGTAAATACCGGCTGATTCACTTTCCCTTTTGCGCTTGAGTGCATCCTCCGCGTTCGGTACTTGTAATAAGATATTACTCAAACGGAAACTCATCTGCAGTATCTGTGCAAGGCGTATTTCAATCTTCTTATCCTCCTGACCCCGTTTTGCCTCCGCAGCTTGTTCGAGTGGTTGTGATTGGCGAGCGGGAACACTGCGCATCATGAGGGCCATGCAAGGCGGTCTATCCCGAAGACGCAACGTAAGGCATCGGTCGAGCGAGGCCGGAACAATCTTGGCGCTGGCTCGGTTAATTCGAAGGTTCAATCCGCTATTCGCTGGCAGCTTTGGATAGCTTGTAGAAAAGGTTTGGCTCGCTGACGACGTAAAGGTTGCCGTCGCGATCCATGGTGATGCCCTCTGGCTGAGGCGCACTGTGGCGAAGACCGGAGATCCCGCCGAGCAGTGAACGGAAACTTACGAAGCGTCCATCGCGATCCAGTTCGGTGATTGAGCGCGACTGGTCGCTGAGGAGCAGCAGGTTGCCGGTTCGTGGATCGTAGTAGCCATCGGACAGGTCTCGAGCAAACACGTTGTGCTCGACCCAGTCGATACGGTCGGTAATCCTGATCTGCAGCCGCCCCTGATCAATGGAGCGCATCACACCCGAGACCTCGAATAGCTGGCGCGGATTGCGTTCCTTGATGGCAAAAAGGCGGTCGTGAACAGGGTCGTAGGTCACGCCTTCGAAGCCCTTGTTGTTGGAATCGGGATTGATCAACAACGCGATGAACTCTGCTTCCTCAGCCAGGATCGGGCGAGGTTGCGTCGGCAAGGTGATGATGTCCAATTGCTGAAGCTCGTCATCGCACAGGGCCACTCGGCCATTGCCGAGGTAGGCCAGCCCTTCAGTGTCATCGAAACCGATCAACGGGTAGCGCCCCGATATTGTGCCATTCTTATCCATGGTCAGCAGCTGCATCGGTCCCTTATTGGTTACCGCCAGCAAGCGATCATTGTCGTAGTCGTACGTTACCCCAGAGAGATTGGTGAGGTCCGGGTCTATCGGCTTGGCATCAATCACTACATGAAAGTCTGGCAGCCAGATGTTCTCTCCTCGTGCAGCGTTACCTTCCAGCCAGTTACGGCCGTACTGATAGAGTTGCTGATGAACGTAGAAATGCGTCGACAGCGAATAGCACAGGACCAATGCCCCTAGAACGCCCACGCCTGACAGCGCTCGGGAGCGTGATATCCGTTGACGGCGAATGCTCCCCCATGTTGAACGCGCCGCTTTCACAGTTTGATGAATCATTGCTTGAGGCGCTCCATGTCCGATTGGCAGGCACAAGTGATCGTCAACGTGCGTTCAGACTCCAGACGAAGCGGTAGACAGTCGGTGCGGGTTCCGGTTGACAGGTGTGGTTGTCGGCACTGGCGCCGACGACGAACCAGTCAGCACGGGATGTCTGCCCCAGAGGGTAGGCCTTGTCCTGAGTAAAGCAGCGCGCCAGTTGGGCCCCGGGAACCAGAGCAAACGCACCGGGGTGCTCTCGCAACCAGCCGACAGCCTGCTCAACCGACAACGAGTGGGCGAACCCGAAATGCACCAGAGGCTGACGCGCATAAAGCCAGTGGCCTTCGCGCCAGTTGACCAGGACCAGATCGGCTCCGTGAGTCTGTTCGGCGGCCTGCTCCATCAGGCGCCGATGGGGATTGTCGCCGTCAATGAGCGGTTCGATGAACCCGCGAGCAAACCACAGAGAGAACCAGGCCACTGTGGCTCCCACGAAAACGCGCCGGGCCCACAGGCGTTCGCTGAACCAGCGCCGCAGGAGCCAGGGCACCAGTGGCGCGGCAACCAGTACCAGGCCGGGCAGGGCCGGATAGATATAAATCTTGCGCTTGCCGCTGGAGAGACTGAAGAACAGCAGCACCAGCAACACCCAGCCGAGCAGTACCAGCACCCGACCGTCTCGCTTGCATAACTGCCGACGCCAGGCCGGGATCAACCAGGGCAACGCCAGCACCAGCGGCAGCCAGTATTGGGGGATGACCTTGACGAAGAAGTACCAGAACGGCTCGCGGTGGTCCCAGGCGCTGGCATAGCGATTGGCGGTCTGGTGCAAGAGGATTTCGCGAAGATAGGCGAAGCCTTCAGGCCCGCCGTCGCGCCAGACGGAGATGACCATCGGCACCAGCCAAAGGCAGCAGGCCAACAGGACGACCAGCACGCCAAGCGCCCAGCGCCCAGCCTGTCCTGGCATGGCGACCACGCCGTGCCACCCTTTGCGTACCGCATAAGCATAGGGAATCAGGAGTAACGCAGGCACGAAACCCACGCCCTTGGTGATAATGCCCAGGCCCATGGCGGCGCAACCCAGGTAAAACCAGCCCCAGGCGGGCCCCAGCAACACATGGCGAACCAGTCCATAGAAGCCCGACACGATCCACAGGCACAGAAAGCTATCGATCTGCCCGACGCGCAGAATACTGTAGGTCTGATAGGTGGCCAGAAACAGCAGGGCTGCGTACCTTCCGGTCTGCCTGTTCCATAGACGATTGCCCAGGTCGTAGAGCACGGCGGTGGCCGTCGCTGCAGACAGTAACCCCGGCAGGTACAGAGCGATTTCCGGGCGGCCGGTCAGCCAGATAAAAAACGCGACGGCCCACATGAACAGCGGCGGTTTGTCGGCGTAAATCTCAGCCGCCCTGTGTGGCACGAACCAGGAGCCGCTTTGCAGCATTTCCAGAACCACGCCCAGAAAGCGTTCTTCATCCACATTCTGCGGCTGACGCAAGCCAAGTCCTGCACCGACCAGCAGCACCGCAAGTCCGATCAGCAGCCAGCCTTCGACGCGGATTGAAAAGGTAAATCGCACCGTTAAGACTCCTTGACTGACTTGGCTTGCTGCCTGATCAACTGAAGATTGCGCAGGTACACCACCATGCCGAAGGATTGGCCAGCGATGAATACCGGGTCTTCTCGATAAATGGCGTAGACGAGCAAAATAGCGCTGCCCAGCATGCTCAGATACCAGAACGCCACCGGGATCACGCTGCGCTTCTGGAACTCGCTGTACAGCCATTGCAGGACGAAGCGGCCGGTGAACACTGCCTGCCCGGTAAAGCCCAGAATCAGCCAGAGCGTTTCGCTGGCGAGTTTCATGGATTCAGCTCCTGTGGCTGGCCGTGCAGGCGGGTGCGGCGGATCAGCCACCAGACGCCGAACAGGTCAAGAATGCCCACAAGTGCACGGTCCAGATTGCCGTACTTGGACACCCCGGCCTGGCGATGACGGTGGTTGACCGGATGGATCAACATGCGGCCGTTGTGCCGCTGGATCAGTGCCGGGATAAACCGGTGCATATGGTCGAAATACGGCAGGCGCAGGAACGCCTCGCGCTCAATCAATTTGAGACCGCAACCGGTATCCGGTGTGGCGTCCTTGAGAAGGCGACTGCGCAGGCCATTGGCGAATCGCGAGGCCCAACGTTTGCTCGCGGTGTCGCGACGGTTCACCCGGTGCCCGGCCACCAGTTGGATGGCATCGTGATGCCCGGCCCGAGCACGCACCAGTTCCAGCATGCCGGGGATGTCTGCGGGATCGTTCTGGCCGTCGCCGTCGAGGGTCGCCAGCCAATTGCCACGGGCAGCCTGCGCCGCGCTGTAAATCGAGGTGCTTTGACCCAGCGAGCGCTCGTTTCGCAGGACCCGAAGCTCCGGGAATCCGCTGGCCATCAATTCACGCAGGATCCGCAAGGTGTCGTCGGTGCTGCCGTCGTCAACCACCAGCACTTCGTAGTGCTCCCCGGATAACGCGGTGCGGACCTCCTCCAGCAAGGCAGGCAGGTTGTCGGCTTCGTTCTTGGCGGGAATCACTACGGAAAGAAAAATCGGCACAGTCATTGATATTCCTGTTGTGAAGATGGCAAACGGGCCTGGACCTGATAGTGCTCGCAGTACCAGGCGACGAAGGCGCGAACGCCGGTGTCGACCGACACCTGCGGTTGAAAGTCGATCCATCGCGCCAAAGCGCTGACGTCGGCCCAGGTTTTCAGCACGTCGCCCGCCTGCAACGGCAGGTCGCGACGTTTGGCGCGCAAACCCAGCGCCGCCTCCAGGCAGTCGACGAACTCCAGCAGCGAGACCGGCTGACCCCGGCCAATATTGAAAAGTTGATGGGGGGGCATGCCGTCCGAAGCGACGGGCGGGCGCAGACGCAAACGCAGAATGCTTTCGACAATGTCATCTATATAGGTGAAGTCCCGCGCCATCCGCCCGTGGTTGTAGAGCTCGATCGCCTCGCCAGCGAGCATCGCCCGGGTAAATTTGAACAGCGCCATGTCCGGACGACCCCAGGGGCCGTACACGGTGAAAAAGCGCAGGCCGCTGGCTGGCAGGCCGTAGAGGTGCGAGTAGCTGTATGCGGTGAGCTCGTTGGAACGTTTGCTGGCGGCATACAGTGACAGCGGTCGGTCGGCGGCATCCTCGATCTGAAACGGCATGCGCTCGCTGGCGCCGTAGACCGAGCTGCTCGAGGCGTAGATCAAATGCGCGGGGCGGTGGTGCCGGCAGGCCTCAAGTACATTGATAAAACCCACCAGGTTGGACTGGACGTACGCGTTGGGGTCCTCCAGCGAATAACGCACACCGGCCTGGGCCGCCAAGTGAATGACCTGCTCGAAACCGTGACGCTCGAACAGGGCAGACAGCCCGGCGAAATCGGTGATATCAAGGCGCTGGAAAGTAAAACCTGGCAGGCACTTAAGCCTGACCAGTCGTGCTTGCTTGAGCTCGACGCTGTAGTAAGGGTTGAGGTTGTCAATGCCGACCACTTCAATCCCTTGCTCACACAAACGTTTTGCAACGTGAAATCCGATAAATCCGGCGGCACCGGTGACCAGCACCGTCATGATTGGGCCACCTGACCACGACCAATGCCGTAATAGGTCAATCCTGCGTCACGCAATTGCACCGGATCGAACACGTTACGGCCATCGAACACGACCCGGTCACGCAGCTGTTTGCTTAACCGATCCAGATCCAGCACCCGGTAATCCTGCCATTCGGTCACCACCACCAGCGCGTCCGCGCCCTCAAGTGCATATTCCTTGCATTGCACCAGTTTCAGATCGCTGCGTGCGCCATATTGCCGTTGCATGGCCGGCATTGCCTGGGGATCGTGGGCCTGAACCCTGGCGCCGGCGGCCCAGAGCGCTTCGAGCAAGGCATGGCTGGAAGCCTCGCGGATATCGTCCGTATTGGGCTTGAAAGCCAGGCCCCAGACAGCGAAGACCTTACCCTCCAGCGAACCCTGAAAGTGAGCATGGATTTTTTCAAACAGGCGGAACTTCTGGCGACGGTTGACCTGCTCCACAGCCTCAAGCAGGGAAGCCTGCATGCCGTGTTCTTCAGCCGTCATGAGCAGAGCGTGCAAATCCTTGGGGAAGCATGAGCCGCCGAAGCCACATCCGGGGTAGATAAAGTCGTAGCCAATACGCGGGTCGGCGCCGATACCCAGCCGCACCTGTTCGATATCTGCGTCGAGCCGTTCGGCCAGGTTGGCCATCTCATTGATGAAAGAGATCTTGGTCGCCAGCAGGCAGTTGGCCGCGTACTTGGTCAGCTCGGCGCTCCGGGCGTCCATGACCACAAACTTTTCGCGGTTGCGGCTGAACGGCTGGTAAAGCTCGCGCAACCGCTCCAGCGCTGCCGGGCTGGCACCGCCAACGATGATGCGATCCGGACGCAGGCAATCGTTGACGGCTGAACCTTCCTTGAGGAACTCCGGGTTGCTGATCACTTCGAAACCTTCATCGCGCCTCGGGCTCGTTGCGATCTCAAGGCGCAGGCGATCAACGGTACCCACCGGCGAGGTGGACTTGTTGACGATGATCCGCGCTCCATCGGCGTGTCTGAGCAGCGAACTCAGCACGGTGAACACCTGTCTCAGGTCGGCGTGGCCGTCGGCTTGCAAGGGCGTTCCGACCGCGATAAAGACCAGTTCTGCAAAGCGACTGGCTTCGGCTTCATCCGTGGTGAAGTGAAGCCGTTTGCAATTGAGCCCGTTGCGCAACAGTTGCGCGAGACCCGGCTCGAAAATCGGACAAATCCCCTGGCGCAGGGCGTCAATACGCTCCACGTCGACATCCACGCAGCACACCGTGTGCCCCACTTCGGCAAGGCAGGCAGCCTGGGTGAGCCCCACATAGCCCGTTCCGAACACTGTTACTTTCATCTGTCCGCTTCCCTTTGATCCAAAGAACTTCGTATGTTTTTCGGGCTTCTGGCGGGTGCCTGACCAAGCTCTGCAAGATGAATGTCATAAATGTGTTAAGAAACGATGAACGTCGTGATCGGATTGAGCATCAGTCACGCGGAATGTGGGCGGGCACCTTCGAGGAGTCAGCGCCGGGGTTGCTGCCGACGAATTGCTCAAAGCGTTCTACCTGAGCCGTTCATGCTGACGTTATGATGCGCGCCGCGCTGGGCTGTTCGACCCGTTC
This sequence comes from Pseudomonas sp. DWP3-1-2, assembly GCF_049896285.1. Lineage (NCBI taxonomy): Bacteria > Pseudomonadati > Pseudomonadota > Gammaproteobacteria > Pseudomonadales > Pseudomonadaceae > Pseudomonas > Pseudomonas sp. DWP3-1-2. Next base: position 189,730 of record NZ_JAFCTZ010000008.1, read on the forward strand.
CAGCCTTGCTGGAGCTAAATCGTTAGTGAGATCCCCCACTTGAGTACCAACATCATCACAAAGGAAGGTCATGAGGCCTTGAAGCAAGAACTCGATTTCCTTTGGCGAGAAAAGCGTCCCGACACAACCCGGAAGGTGACCTGGGCGGCTTCGCTGGGTGACCGCAGTGAAAATGCCGATTATCAATACAACAAGAAGCTGCTTCGGGAAATCGATCGAAGAGTCCGATACCTCCGTAAGCGGCTTGAGGATGTGCGGGTAGTCGATTACTCGCCTGAGCAGGAGGGGAAGGTCTTTTTCGGGGCGTGGGTCGAGATTGAAAACGAGGCAGGTGACATCAAGAAATTCAGGGTTGTCGGGTATGACGAAATCTACGGTCGCAACGATTACATTTCCATCGACTCGCCCATGGCGCGTGCGCTTTTGAAGAAAGAGGTAGGCGACGAGGCCGTCGTGCAGACGCCGAATGGAGAAATGTTGTGGTGGATCAACGAGATTGTGTACCGCAAGTAGGCTGACCCTTACTGCATGCGTGCTGACGGCGAATTGCTGATTTTCGGCGCTTGCTGATCAATCCCTCAGGGCCGCCGCTTCACTGACTGAGTGAAGCCTGCCCTCCGCCGCGCTTCACCTTGGAGGTGATCAGCGCGGCGGGGAGGGTGGTCACGACTCATCGGCGGCGTGCGGGTCTATCAACCTTCACGCAGCACTGTCAGCGGGCTGACATTCAGCGCTCGGCGCGTGCCGAACACACCTGCACCCCCCACCAATAGCGCGCCGATCACCGGCAGTAACAGCAGCCATGGGTGCGGGTACCAGACCAGATCAAACGCATAGCGATACAGCGCGAAGCTCACCAGTTCGCAACCCAGCGCCGCCAGCAGGCCGCTCACCGCGCCGAGCAAGCCGAACTCGATGCGTCGTGCCTTGATCAACAGCGCGCGTTCGGCGCCTAACGCACGTACCAGTGCGCCTTGGCGAATACGCTCGTCGAGGGTGGCCTGCAAACCCGAGAACAGCACGGCAATGCCGGCGGCCAGGACGAACAGCAGGACAAACTGCACCGCCAGGGTCACCTGATCGAGGATGCTGCGTACTTGTGCCAGCAACGCTTCGACGCCCAGCAGGCTGATGGACGGGAACGCACGCGACAGGTCGACGACTTGCTGGTCCTTGCCTGGAGGCAGGTAAAAACTGGTCATGTAGGTGGTGGGCAAATCCTGCAGAGTGCCGGGTTCGAAAATGACGAAGAAGTTAGGCTGGAACGTGTCCCAGTTGATGCTCCGCAAACTGGTGACCACTGCTTCACGGGCCAGGCCGCCGACGTTGAAGCTCAGACGATCCCCCAGCTTGATGCTCAGGCTGTTGGCCAGGTCGGTTTCCACCGAAACCCCCGGTGTCGTGGCCGTGGATGCGTCAGCCGGCGCTTGCCACCAGTCCCCGGCCGTCACCAGGTTGCCCTCCGGTAAATCGGCTGCCCAGGTCAGGTTCAGGTCCCGGCGCGTCGCATTCTCCCCTCGGGAGTCCTTGGTGACAAAGTCGCTGACCGGTTTGTCGTTGATGCTGATCAGCCGCCCGGGCACCACGGGATACAGCGGCGCGGCGTGAGAAGAAATTCCCTTCAACTGTTGGCTGAAGCGGTCCTTGTCATCGGGCAGCACGTTGAGCACAAAGTAATTGGGCGCGTCCTTGGGCAACTGGTTTTGCCAGGTATCGAGCAGTTCGCCGCGCAGCAGGGCGATCAAGCCCATGGACAGCAGGATGAGACCGAACGCCAGGGATTGTCCCGCCGCGGCCAGGGGGTAGCGCAATAACTGGCCCAGGCCAAGACGCCAGGGCAGCGACGCGCCCGCCAGCAAGCGGCGCAGGCTTTTCAGCGCCAACAACAGCAAGCCGCCGAGCACCACGGCGGCAATCACGCCGCCACCGAGCAGGGCGAACGTCAGGACCAGGTCCAGGCTCAGGCGCCACATGATCAGGCCCAGTGCCAGTAATGCAGCGCCGTACACGAACCAGCTACTGGCCGGGATCGGCAACATGTCCCGGCGCAACACGCGCAGCGGAGGCACACGGCCCAAGGCCGCCAGCGGAGGCAGTGCGAAGCCGGCCAGTGCCACCAGTCCGGTGCCAATGCCGGCGATGGCGGGCATCAGGCCGCCCGCTGGAAGGGCAGCCGGCAGCAAGTTATGCAGCAGGGCAAACAGCGCTTGCTGCGCGACCCAGCCCAACAGGGCACCGCACAGTGCTGCCAACAGGCCGAGAATGGCCAGTTGCAGGCTGAACAGCAGCAACGCTTCGCTACGCGACAGACCGAGACAGCGCATCAACGCGCTGGCGTCGAAACGCCGCACAGCGAATCGGGAAGCCGACAGCGCGACGGCGACCCCGGCCAGCAACACCGCCACCAGACTGGCCATATTCAAATAGCGTTCGGCTTTGCCCAGCGCGCCGCCGATTTGTTGGCTGCCATCGCGGGCGTCTTTGATTTCCTGATAGGGCTCCATGCCCGGCTCGATGGCTTTGCGATAAGCCGCAAGCGCTTCGGGCGGGCCGCTCCACATTTCCCGATAGCTGACCCGGCTCCCCGGTTGCACCACGCCGGTGGCCTGCAAGTCAGCCAGATTGATCATGACGCGCGGGGTCAGGCTGTAGAAATTGCCGGCCCGATCCGGTTCATAGGTCAGCACTCGGGTCAGCTTCAGGGTTTTAGCGCCGACGTCGATGTCGTCACCGATTTTCAGGTCGACGGCCGGAAAGATCCGCGACTCAGCCCAGGCTTCTCCTGGTTTTGGACCCTGGCTGACTTGCTCGGGTTGATAAAGATCGGCTGCGCTTTTCAGTTCTCCGCGCAGCGGGTAAGCCGTGTCCACCGCCTTGACGCTGGACAGCTGGATGCCGGCGTCGGTGGCAATGACACTGGAGAAAATCACCACCTGGGAATGCGCCAGTTTGAGCGCCTGACCCGCCTCGATCTGTTCCGGCCTGGCAGGGCTGGACCCCTCAAGCACGAGGTCGGCACCCAGAAACTCAGTGGCGCGCATCAGCATCGCGCCGTTGAGGCGGGCACCAAAATAGCCAATGGCGGTGCTCGCCGCGACGGCCACCAGCAGGGCGAAAAACAGCACCCGCAATTCGCCTGCGCGGGCATCGCGCAGCAGTTGGCGGACAGCGAGGTTCAGCAGGCGAACAAAGGGCAAGCGTGCCATCAAGGCTCCAGTGGGGCGACCAGACGGCCACCTTCGAGACGGATCAGGCGTCGGCAGCGGTGTGCCAGACGTTCGTCGTGCGTGACCAGTACCAGAGTCGTGCCGCGCTCCTTGTTCAGTTCGAACAGCAGGTCGCTGATCCGTTCACCGGTATGGCTGTCCAGATTACCGGTGGGTTCATCGGCGAACAGAACGTCAGGATCGGCCGCGAAGGCTCGGGCGATGGCGACCCGCTGTTGTTCGCCCCCGGAAAGCTGACGGGGCGTATGGGTCAGGCGTTTGCCGAGCCCGACGCGCTCCAGCAGGCCGCGCGCCTGCTCCCGTGCGTCCTTGCGGCCCTCAAGCTCCATGGGCAGCATGACGTTTTCCAGGGCATTGAGGCTGTCCAGCAACTGGAAGGACTGAAACACGAAGCCAACGTGTTCGGCGCGTACCCGTGCGCGCTGGTCTTCGTCCAGTTCGCTGAGGTTGCGCCCGGCGAGAACCACCGCTCCGGCGCTGGGCAGGTCCAGGCCCGCGAGCAAACCCAGCAACGTGGATTTGCCGGAACCCGAGGCACCGACGATGGCCAGACTGTCGCCCTTGTTTAGTTCCAGAGAGAGTTCGTGCAGGATGGTCAGGTCACCTTCGGTGCTGGGGACCACTTTACTGAGGCTCAGAGCACTGAGAATACTTTCACTCATGGAGAATCCGATGCGTGCGTGGTTTTTAAGTGCTGGCCTGGGGTTGCTGTTGCTGTCACAAGGAGCAGCGGCGGGCACAGTGTTGATCGTTGGAGATAGTATCAGCGCGGCTTTCGGCCTGGATACCCGCGTCGGGTGGGTATCGTTGCTGGAGCAACGTATGAAACAGGAAGGTTTCACCGACAAGGTGGTCAACGCCTCCATCAGTGGCGACACCAGTGCCGGAGGCCAGGCGCGGCTGCCTGCGCTGCTTGCAGAGCATAAGCCGGAGCTGGTGATTCTCGAATTGGGCGGCAACGATGGCCTGCGTGGCCAGCAGCCAGCTTCTTTGCAACAAAATCTTGCGGCCATGATCGACAAGTCCCGAGAAGCAGGTGCCAAGGTGCTGTTGCTGGGGATGCAGATTCCGCCGAATTACGGGCCGCGTTACACCGACGCGTTCAAGGCGGTCTACAGCAATCTGGCCGAGGAAAAGAAAGTGCCTTGGGTGCCGTTTTTCCTGGAAGGGGTGGGCGGCGTTCCCGAGCTGATGCAGGCCGATGGGCTGCACCCGGCGGCGGCCGCTCAAGGCAAGTTGCTGGAAAATGTCTGGCCGACGCTGAAACCGCTGCTTTGAGGCTTTTCTAGCGGGGGGCTTTGGGCTAAGGTGGCGCCCCCCGATCTGGAGCCCTCCATGCCCCGTCCTGCCTGGTCACTGTATGCCTATCAACTGATCGAGCCTGACGAACAGCTCGACCTGTTCGCGTGCCAGGAGGTCAAGGTGCACCTTGTCGCCCGGCAACTGGAGTTGGGCGGCACGATTGACCGCACGCTGTGTGGCACCTTGCTGCCCGCCCAGCCGCGCTGGTCGGCTGTCGACAGGGCTGTGTTTCGCGACGAGCGTCTGTGTTCGCTGTGCCGTGCCATCGTCGAGGCGCAGAAGCGCGGAACACGGCCGATCTGGCCCGAGTTGCGCTTCAACGAGTAGTAGCACGCCGCCTCCCGGATGTTTGAAGGGGGGTGTACAATCGGTTCTTTCTCTTCGCCGTCGTTACCAAGGACTCCCCGGATGTTGTCGCGCATTCCAGCCATTACCCGCTGTCTGTCGCTTGCTGCACTGTGTGCGGCGGGCTCCGTTTCCGCTCTGGAATTTCCCCTGCCGCCTCCCGGCGAAGACATTGTCGGCCAGGTGCAAACCGTCACGGCTCGATACGAAGACACCTTCGCCGATCTGGGAACCCGCTACGACCTGGGCTACCTGGAAATGATCGCGGCCAACCCCGGGATTGATCCCTGGTTGCCGGGTGCAGGCAGGCAGATTGTGTTGCCGACTCGCTTCGTGCTGCCGCCGGGTCCAAGGGAAGGCATCGTTATCAACCTGGCTGAATACCGGCTTTACTATTACCCCAAGGGCCAGAACGTCGTTTATACCTATCCGCTGGGTATCGGCCGCGAGGGTTGGGGTTCCCCGATTGCACAGACCAAAATCACGGCCAAGACGCCTAACCCGACCTGGACACCGCCCGCGTCGATCCGGGCCGAGCACGCAGCCGACGGCGATCCGTTGCCAGGCGTGGTGCCTGCCGGACCGGATAACCCGTTGGGGCCATTCAAATTCGGCCTGGCCTTGCCCGGTTACCTGATTCACGGCTCGAACAAAAAATTCGGGATCGGCATGCGCACCAGCCACGGCTGTTTCCGCATGTACAACAACAACGTTCTGGAATTGGCGGGAATGGCGCCCGTCGGTACGCCGGTTCGTATTATCAGTGAGCCTTACAAATTCGGCATCAGTGGCGGCAAGGTGTATCTGGAAGCGCACACACCGCTGGATGAAAGTGGTAATCCTTCAATAGTGGATAAGCACACGGCAGTGATTAACGCCTTGCTCAAGCGTAATGACTTGTCCAACAACCTGCGCATGAACTGGGATCTGGTGCGCGACGTAGTTGCCGCAGAAGATGGTATGCCGGTGGAAATCGCGGAGCCCGGTTCGGCTGTGGCTGCCAGCAATACTTTGCCGCTGCAGTAAATCTGCGCGAGTGAGTCGTATTGCCCGGCGCATGCCTATGTAACAGGCAAACGCCGGACAACAAAAAGCCGACCCGAAATCGGGTCGGCTTATTAATAACCCCGAAGGATTATTACTTGCGGCTAGCTTTGTCCAACATACGCAGAGCGCGCTCGTTGGCTTCGTCAGCAGTTTGCTGAGCTTTTTGAGCAGCAGCCAGAGCTTCATCAGCCTTGCGATAGGCTTCATCAGCGCGAGCTTGCGAACGAGCTGCTGCGTCTTCGGTAGCTGTCAGACGAGCTTCGGTTTCTTTGGATACGCTGCTGCAACCGGTGGCCAGAACAGCAGCCAGAGCCAGAGCAGAGAATTTCAGAACGTTGTTCATCGTGTTCCCCTTCAAGGACTTTTTCAATTTGGTCACCTCTCGAAAGTGAGAAAATGACCGGCGTACATACTACCCATTGTTTGTAGTAAGTAAACTGACCAAGCGCAAGAAGCCGATAAATTTCTTGGCTTTGAAAGTGTTCGGTGTAACTTTCCGTGGTTTTTGTCTAAAAAACATCCAGACCCGCCCTGGCGGGCCTCGGTGCGCGAGCAGGCACATGAATGACCGGATGTTAGCCCTCGCGATGTCGCTGCAGTTCACCGTAGTCAAAGAAGGTCGATCTTTCCATTCTCCGCCGTGGTTAACGTCGGGTATTTACGAACCTCTTCGTGACTTTCAATTCGCCGGACCGTCTCAATCGACAAGATTCGGTGAGGAGCGGTGCAACTGTCCGAGTGATCGGATGTTCAATCGCGATTTTTGCGATGGACACGCTTGAGCATATTCCTGAATGACGCCTACTATTTGCAGGTGCTCTTTTGTTGGGATCAGCAAAGCTCTTCTCGGTGTCCAAGAACAGGCACGGGGTGGCGTAGATGTTCCTTCGCCGGAAAAACATCGGTAAGGTAGGGGTCAAATTCCAAGACCCGCGAGGAGTAGTGATGAGCGAGGCGTTGTCCATCCACCATGACCAGACCGGTCACCAGTTCGAAATCAATATAGACGGTCACCGTGCCTACCTGACCTATATGGACCTGGGTAAGCAGACGCTGGATATTTACCGGACCTTTGTACCCAATGCCCTGCGTGGTCGAGGCATTGCTGCGGCACTGACCGAGCAGGCGCTCGATTACGCCGACAAAATGGGGTACACCGTTATTCCGTCATGTTCTTATGTCGAACGTTATATGGAACGTACCCAGCGTCAGGCCGCCAAGATCTGAAGGCGTCTGCGGCCGATCGAACAACGAAAAACGCCGAGCATCAGCTCGGCGTTTTGTTTTTCGTGAAGGCTTAGCCCCGTTGGCGCTTGGGCAATACATCCTTGAGTTTGGCGTGCATGCTGCGCAGGGTTTTCTCGGTGGCATCCCAGTCGATGCAGGCATCGGTGACGGACACGCCGTATTGCAATTCGGACAGATCCTTGGGAATCGCCTGACAACCCCAGTTCAGATGACTTTCAACCATCAGGCCGATAATCGACTGGTTGCCTTCCAGAATCTGATTGGCAACGTTCTCCATGACCAGCGGCTGCAAGGCCGGGTCCTTGTTGGAGTTGGCGTGGCTGCAATCGACCATGATGTTTGGCTTGATGTTGGCCTTGGTGAGCGCTTGCTCGCAGAGTGCAACGCTTACCGAATCATAGTTGGGTTTGCCGTTACCGCCGCGCAGCACCACGTGACCGTAGGCGTTGCCCTTGGTCGTCACGATGGACACGCCACCTTCCTGGTTGATGCCCAGGAACCGGTGCGGGCTGGAGACCGATTGCAGCGCATTGATAGCAACCGTCAGGCCGCCGTCGGTGCCATTCTTGAAGCCGACCGCCGAGGACAGGCCTGAAGCCATTTCCCGGTGGGTCTGGGATTCGGTGGTGCGGGCGCCGATGGCCGACCAGCTGATCAGGTCCTGCAGATATTGCGGGGAGATCGGGTCCAGCGCTTCGGTTGCCGTTGGCAGGCCCATTTCGGCCAGGTCCAGCAGCAACTGACGGCCAATGTGCAGGCCATCCTGAATCTTGAATGAGTCGTCCAGGTACGGATCGTTGATCAGGCCTTTCCAGCCCACGGTGGTGCGCGGCTTCTCGAAGTAGACGCGCATGACCAGATAGAGGGTGTCAGACACTTCTGCAGCGAGGGCCTTGAGGCGTTCGGCGTATTCGTGGGCAGCCTTGATGTCATGAATCGAGCACGGCCCGATCACGACGAACAGGCGATGGTCCTTGCCGTCCAGGATGTTGCGGATAACTTCGCGGCCCTGGCTCACTGTGCGCAAGGCAGCATCGGTGAACGGGATTTCACGCTTGAGCTGATCCGGCGTGATCAGAGTCTCGTTGGAAGAAACGTTGAGGTCGTCAATCGGTAGATCAGCCATCGTGTTCTCATCAGGTCACGGTGCTGGCCGCCAACGTAGCCCGTGCGGCGAAGCCAGCATGATTGGAGCGCAGCGGGGAGCGGAACCTTAGCGCGTTAGGCCGTTGTTCGACAATGGGTAAACACGGCTTTATCCCGTTGCAAGGCTGGATGGTCAGCCCTGAAACAGTTTTTCCACGGTCATGGGCGTTATAAGGATATTTGCAAGCGCCATCAGGGGAACCGATAGTGTGCTCCCTGACTGGAGGCGTTTTCTTGGATCAGCTTGAACTGAGTGACTTCGATATTGACCAACAACTGCTGCAATTGGCCGGCACGTCCTTGGTGATCTTTACCGGTGCAGGTTGCGCCAGCTGTCGTTTTGCGCGCCAGCAACTGCCCAGGCTGGATCTGCCCGTGCAGCGTCTGTGCTGGGTCGATGCAGAGGAAAATGGCGGAGCGGTGGAGCGTTATGAAGTGTTTCATCTGCCGGCATTGTTCATCGTGCGGGACGGTCGGTTCTTCGGCGGGTTGCGAGCACCGCTGAAGGACAGCGACATTCGTGACGCCTTGACCCTGGGCTTGACCCGCGAACCAGACGAGTTGCCATGATTGCGGCACACATCAAGCAAGGAGATCGGCATGAGCCATGATGCAGGGCGGCCACGAATCGGAATCATCGGAACCGGAGCGATTGGCGGCTTCTATGGCGTGATGCTCGCGCGCGCCGGTTTCGACGTGCATTTTCTGCTGCGCAGCGAATTTGCCGTCGTGACCCAGCGAGGGTTGCGGGTCGACAGCGCCCTCGTTGGCGAGCTGACCCTTGACTCTGTGCAGGCTTACGCTGTGGCAGAAGACATGCCGCAGTGCGACTGGTTGCTGGTGGGCGCCAAGGCCACCCGCAACGCCGAACTGGCTCCCGCCATTGCCCGTGCGGCGGCGCCGGGTGCCAGGGTGTTGGTCTTGCAGAATGGCCTGGGCGTCGAAGACAGTCTGCGCAGTCGCCTGCCGGATTCCCTGCATCTGCTGGGTGGCCTGTGTTTTGTCTGCGTGCACCGCACCGCGCCCGGCAGGGTAGCGCATCAGGCATTCGGTGCCGTAAGCCTGGGTTATCACAGTGGTCCGGCCAACGAGGTCGATCGCCTTGGATGGGTCGAGGAGGGCGCAGGCCTGTTCCGGGCTGCGGGTCTGGAAGCGCACGCCATGCCCGATCTGCAGCAGGCGCGCTGGCAGAAGCTGGTCTGGAATATCCCTTACAACGGCCTTTCGGCGTTGCTGCAGGCCAGTACCGCGCCGTTGATGGCTGACCCGCAAAGCCGGGAGCTGATCCAGGCCCTGATGGACGAGGTGGTGCAGGGCGCCCTGGCGTGTGGCTTCAGATTGCCGGAAGGTTTTGCCCGGCATCTTTTCGCTGTGACGCAAACGATGCCGGACTATCGCCCCAGCATGTATCACGATTATCAGCAGAAGCGGCCCATGGAGCTGGAAGCGATCTATGCCGTACCCCTGGCTGCTGCATTGCAGTCCGGCTGCGATATGCCGCGTGTGCGCATGCTGTATCAGGCGTTGGCTTTTATTGATGCACAAAACAGCTGATCAGGCTGCAAGGTGGAACCATGGCACAGGAACAAGGCAACAAACTGGTATTGGCGATCTCTTCTCGCGCCCTGTTCGATCTGCGCGACAGTCATGGGGTTTACACGGCGGACGGCGTCGAGGCGTACCGCAAATACCAGATCGCTCATGAAGACGAAATCCTCGAGCCCGGGGATGCGTTTTTGCTGGTGCAAAAACTCCTGAGCCTCAACGCGAGCATGAGCAAGGCCCGGGTCGAAGTCATTCTGGTGTCCCGTAACAGCGCCGATACCGGCTTGCGGGTGTTCAATTCGATCCAGCATTACGGCCTGGACATTACCCGCGCGGCATTCGTTGGCGGGCGCAGCCCTTACCCTTATCTGGCGGCTTTTGGCTGTCATCTCTTTCTCTCGACCCATGCCGAGGACGTGCGCAGTGCACTGGATGCCGGTTTCGCGGCGGCGACTATTCTTTCCGGGGGTGCACGGCGTGCGGCCAGCGCCGAGCTGCGCATCGCCTTCGATGGCGATGCCGTGTTGTTCTCCGACGAATCGGAGCGTGTTTATCAAGCGGACGGTCTCGAAGCCTTTCAGGCCAGTGAGCGGCAGTCGGCACGTGAGCCTTTGCGCGGAGGGCCCTTCAAGCCGTTCCTGGCGGCTCTGAATCTGCTGCAGCGAGAATTTCCCGAGGAAAGCTGCCCGATTCGCACCGCATTGGTCACGGCGCGCTCGGCACCCGCTCATGAACGGGTGATACGCACGTTGCGCGAGTGGGACATCCGTCTGGACGAGTCGCTGTTTCTGGGCGGGCTGCAAAAGTCGGCATTCCTTGAGGCATTTGCAGCGGACGTGTTCTTCGACGATCAACCCGGCCATTGTGAAAAAGCCCGTGACGTGGTTGCCACTGGCCACGTTCCCCACGGCATCAGCAATGAAATAAAGCTGTAAAAGCCCGGTCAGTCCGGACGGTAATCATCGTCGCATTTTTTGGCGCGCTGCTAAGCTGAATCCATCTCCGCCATTCTGGCTGTTCGGGAGGACGTATGATTCGTTCGATGCTGTATGCCACAGACTTGGGTCTGTATGCGCCCTACGTCATGCAACACGCGTTGGCACTGGCTCGAACCTTCAACGCCGAGCTGTACGTGATCCATGTGGTGGAGCCGATGGGGCTATTTGCCGAATCCGTTCTGCAAAGCTATCTGGGTGAGGATGCACTCAAGGATCTGCATCGGCAGGGCGTCAATACGGTGCTGGAGGGTATCGAACAGCGGGTGCTGGACGGTTTCCGGGAGGAGTTGGGGGAAGGGCATCAAGACCTGGCTTTGATCCGGACTGTCCGGGTTGTACAAGGCGATCCGTGCAAGGTCATTCTGGCCCAGGCGCAGCAGTTGGAAGTCGACCTTTTGATCGTGGGCAGTCACAGTCATGGCGCAGAAGCTGCTGCACCGATTGGCCGGACGGCGGCCAGAGTTTTACAGCTGTCTCAGGTTCCGGTCTATATGGTTCCCGGCTGGAGAAAAGGGGCTCGTCGGCGAGAAGGGAATCAGGTGTGAAATCGAGCGTGCCATTGGCGCTTAAAAGTGATAAAAAGTTCTAGATTTCATATTCCTACCATTAATCCAGTTATATAGCGTCGCTGATGCCTTGGGCGTCTTCCTGCTTTGAGGGACACATATGAAGCTTCAACAATTGCGCTACATCTGGGAAGTGGCGCACCACGACCTCAACGTTTCAGCGACGGCTCAGAGTCTGTATACCTCTCAGCCCGGTATCAGCAAGCAGATTCGCCTGCTGGAGGACGAGTTGGGTGTCGAAGTATTCGCCCGTAGCGGCAAGCACCTGACCCGGGTCACGCCGGCTGGCGAGCGCATCATTACCACGGCCGGCGAAATCCTGCGCAAGGTCGAGAGCATCAAGCAGATCGCCCAGGAGTTCTCCAACGAGAAGAAAGGCACCCTGTCCATCGCCACCACGCACACCCAGGCGCGCTATGTGCTGCCGCCGGTGATCAGCAATTTCATCAAGCAATACCCTGACGTAGCGCTGCACATGCATCAGGGCTCGCCGATGCAGATCGCGGAGATGGCTGCCGATGGTACGGTGGATTTCGCCATTGCCACCGAGGCACTGGAGCTGTTTGGCGATCTGGTGATGATGCCGTGCTATCGCTGGAACCGCTGTGTGGTCGTGCCCCAGGGCCACCCGCTGGCCAAGGTGCCGAAGCTGACGCTGGAGGTGCTGGCTGAATACCCGATCGTGACGTACGTGTTCGGTTTCACCGGTCGCTCCAAGCTCGATGAGGCGTTCAGCCATCGGGGCTTGTCCCCGAAAGTCGTGTTCACTGCCGCCGACGCGGACGTCATCAAGACTTACGTGCGCCTGGGGCTGGGGGTGGGCATCGTTGCGAAAATGGCCGTGGATGCCAAGCTCGACAGCGATCTGGTGATGCTCGATGCCAGCGACTTGTTCGAGTCCAGCATCACGCGCATCGGCTTCCGTCGTGGCACTTTCCTGCGTGGCTTCATGTGCGACTTCATCGAAAAATTCGCCCCGCACCTGACTCGGGATGTGATGGCCAAGGCGATTGCATGCCACAACAGGCAAGAGCTGGAAGAGTTGTTCGACGGCGTGGAATTGCCGGTGCATTGAGTGACTTACCCGTTGGAGCGAGGGGGGCTCCAACGGGGCCGGTGGCACTTACACCTTGGCGATCAAATTCCCCGAGTGCAGGCCACATTCCTTCTGCGTGGCTTCTTCCCACCACCAGCGACCTTCGCGCTCGTGTTGATTCGGCAGCACCGGGCGCGTGCACGGCTCGCAACCGATGCTGATGAAACCGCGCTCATGCAGGCTGTTGTAAGGCAGCTCCAGCATGCGGATGTAGCCCCAGACTTCCTCGCTGGTCATCTGCGCCAGCGGGTTGAATTTGTACAGCGTGCGCTCCGGCGTCGAAAACGCGGTGTCGATTTCCAGTGCTGCCACGTGGCTGCGCGTGCCGGGGCTCTGGTCACGACGTTGCCCGGTGGCCCAGGCTGTTACTCCCGCCAGCTTGCGGCGTAACGGTTCGATCTTGCGAATACCGCAGCACTCGCCATGACCGTCGCGATAGAAGCTGAACAGGCCCTTTTCCTTGACGAAGGGTTCGAGCTTCTGCTGATCCGGGGTCATGATTTCGATGTCGATCTTGTAGTGCTCACGCACTTGTTCGATGAAACGATAGGTTTCGGGATGCAGGCGGCCGGTGTCCAGGCTGAACACCTTCACGTTCTTGTTCAGCTTCCAGGCCATGTCCACCAGCACCACGTCTTCAGCACCGCTGAAGGAAATCCACAGGTCATCACCAAAGTGCTCGAAGGCCAGCTTCAGGATGTCTTGCGGGGACTTGGTGGCGTAAGTCGCGGCGAGACCGACGACGTCGAAGGGTTGGCTCATCAGGCGGTTTCCTAAATATGGCGCTTAGGCGCTCGTAATGACGCGGATGTTAACAAAATCTATCGCTGAGTTGGCCGGTTTGCTGTTGTTGCGCTCAAACGGCAACAGCCCCTAAAGTGCCGTTTCTTTTTTGACGATGAAGTTCCCTCAAGGAGTGTCCTGTGGAAATTGCCTGTCTGGACCTGGAAGGTGTGCTGGTCCCGGAAATCTGGATCGCCTTTGCCGAGAAAACCGGTATCGAGTCGTTGCGAGCTACCACCCGTGACATTCCCGACTACGACGTCCTGATGAAACAGCGCCTGCGCATTCTCGATGAGCACGGCCTGAAGCTGTCGGACATCCAGGAAGTCATCGGCACCCTGAAGCCGCTGGACGGTGCCGCTGAGTTCGTCGACTGGCTGCGCGAACGGTTTCAGGTGGTGATTCTGTCGGACACGTTTTATGAGTTTTCCCAGCCTTTGATGCGCCAACTGGGTTTTCCGACGTTGCTGTGCCATCGTCTGATCACCGACGAGACGGATCGGGTCGTCAGCTATCAACTGCGTCAGAAAGATCCAAAGCGTCAGTCGGTCCTGGCCTTTAAAACGTTGTATTACCGGGTGATCGCGGCCGGTGATTCCTACAACGACACCACGATGCTGGGCGAAGCCGATGCGGGCATTCTGTTCCATGCCCCGGAAAACGTGATCCGTGAATTCCCGCAATTCCCGGCGGTGCACACCTTTGAAGACCTGAAAAAGGAATTCATCAAGGCGTCGAATCGGGATTTGAGTCTATAAGCAGCACCCGTTGCACTGCACCCAACGTCTGGATAGGCGTCCAACTTTTGGGGTGCAGTTCACCCCGTGGGACCGGCTTCAGCCGGGAAGAGGTAGGTACATTCGCTGGATCCGGTCGGCAGGAATGCAGCCTTCCCGGCTAAAGCCGGTCCCACGTGCAAGTGCGTACAGAACCCAGCCGCCGCGCTGCCTGCCGAGACCTTCCCGCTTTTGGGGGCCGTTCAGGCGTATCAAAGCGACTCCAGCGTCTCCAGCAACACCCGCACCTTGGTAAACGATTCCTGATATTCAGCCTCGCACTGCGAGTCGGCCACGATCCCGCCGCCGCCCCAGCAGGAAATCGTGCCGTCCTTTACCAGCAGGCTGCGGATGGCGATGGAACTGTCCATTTCTCCGCGCACGTCCAGATACATCAACGACCCGCAGTACAAGGCACGCCGCGTGGGCTCCAGTTCGTCGATGATCTGCATGGCACGGATCTTCGGCGCGCCGGTGATCGATCCACCCGGAAAACTCCCTGCGATCAGGTCCAGCGCGTCGTGCTCGTCCGCCAGTTCGCCGGTCACGCTGCTCACCAGATGGTGCACGTTGGGATAGCTTTCCAGGCTGAACAGCTCGGGGACTTTCACCGAGCCAATCCGGCAACTGCGCCCCAGGTCGTTGCGCAGCAGGTCGACGATCATCAGGTTTTCCGCGCGGTCCTTGGTGCTCGCCAGCAGCTCGTCGGCATACGCCTTGTCTTGGGCCGCGTCACCGCTGCGCGGGCGCGTGCCTTTGATGGGCCGGGTTTCCACCTGTCGCTTGCTGACCCTGACGAAGCGCTCCGGGGACAGGCTCAGGATCGCGTGGCCATCGGGCAATGAGATATAGCCGGAAAAAGGGGTAGGGCAGGCGGCCCGTAACGCGCAATAGGCCGCCCAGGGATCGCCTTCACATTCGGCCTGAAACCGCTGCGCGAAGTTCACCTGATAACAATCGCCGGCCTGGATGTAGGCCTGGATACGCGCGAACGCCGCGCGGTAGTCGTCGGCGCTCAGGTCGGCCCTGAACGGGGTTTTCAGCCTGAAGTCAGCTGAGTCCGTGTCGGCCGGTTGCCTGAACAACCCCAGCAAACGCTGCTGCTCGCTCTGCGCCAGGGAGGGGTGGCACATCAGTTGGGTCGTTCGCGCCTGGTGGTCAGTGATGACCGCCCAGGCGTACAGCCCAAAACGGGCGTCGGGCAATTGCAGGTCATCAACGGCTTGATCGGGTTGCGGCTCCAGGCGACGTCCGAAGTCATAACCCAGGTAACCCAGCAATCCGCCCGCGAAGGGTAATTCAATGCCCGCAGGCAGTTGCGCGCGGCCGAGTCGTGCAAGGCTGGCGCGCAGACGCTGAAAAAATGCCTCACCCGTTTCCTCGGACTCACTCACCACGTGCTCCAGCGGCCAGGCGCTCAACACATCGAATCGGCCTCGCTCGGCACTCGGGCGGCCGCTGTCCAGCAGGATCGCGCCAGGGGCGTGGCGGATTCTGGCGAAGTCGCTCGCTGAGTTTGCTGAGTAAGGCAATGGGTGGAGCGAGCAGGTCGGCATTCGCGCAGGTCAGTCACAGTGTGAGGTCGGCGATTGTAGTCCTGCGGGCCGCAGCCTCCTAGGGCGTTTTTGCCGGGAATCGTGGAAATCGCAACGGTTCCGGCAGGCCAGGTCTCAAGCCATGAATCAACTTCGAAATAATAAAAAACAATTTTAGTTGCTAAGGTTTTAACTAAGGTTTAGCAATTGTTTACTCATGTTTCTGCTTACATGTTGACTGGTATTTATTCTGGATCGCGATATAAAAACTTCTTATTCTTTCGAATTGATTGGTCTGGCGCCGTAATCACGATTTGTCGGTGTCAGTCAGATACTACAATTTCCTAGGAATCTTCCTACATAACTCTAGGTTTTATATTGCTAGTCTTCGGCACCTTTCGTACAGGTCGTACGAATCTGCCTTAAAGAATATTTTAATCATCGGGAATCAGAATGAATCTTTCTCACAGGTACTTGTTAACTCCGTTGGCGAAGGCGTTGAGGTTGTTGACCTTTGCACCCCTCATGCTGGTTTGTCATCAAGCTCAAGCGGCGTTTGAGCAAACTGTCATCGGTGAAACAAGAAATATCGATGGATCAACAGTGCCCGACAACTGGGCGGTATCGGAAGGCGGTACGTTGAACGCGACGGGGGCCCGCACCGGCTATATAGATGTGAGCAGAAGTAACCTGAATCTAACGAACACTACGGTTAGTGGTGTCAACGGCTCGGGTGTTGGAATATCCCTGCTGTTCAGTGATTCCACGATTGTTGGCAGCAGTATCACGGGGGGAGAGACCGGAATGCGCATAGCCGGCGGAACAGTCGTGATAACAGGAAGTCAAGTCAACGGCAGTGATTTCGGTATTGATCTCCGCACGGGTACAAGTGCGGGCTCTAACGCCGACCTGACACTGGTGGGGAGCCAAGTCAACGGAACCGGCCCGGCAGGCGTCGGCCTTCACATGTTCGGCGGTATTGTAAGGGCGACCGAGGGTTCGGTTATCCAGGGTACACAAAATGGCATTACTGTCCGTCAAGGTCTTTTTGGTGAAACGCCGACGATTGAGCTCGACAACAGTCGGGTAGAGGGGCAGACCGGATCTGCAATTGTGGTGAATGCTCCGATTGGGGAAAACAACTTCACCCAGATTAACGTGAGTAACGGTTCGACCCTGGTGGGAGGCAACGGCACTTTGCTTGAGGTCAACGGTGCCAATGGAAAAATGAATGTGAGTAACAGCGCACTCACGGGCAACATTCAGGTGCGTGACAGCGGCGCGATGGACCTTGGTTTCAATCAAAGTCAGTTAACGGGTGATATCAGCGCCGAGGCTGGTAGCACGGTCAACGTGGCGCTGAATAACCAATCGGTCTTTACCGGTCGCCTGGACAACGTCAACAGCCTGGCCGTAAACAGCGCCGCGCAGTGGGTGATGGTTGAGGATTCCTCGGTCGCCAATCTGAGTATGGATGGCGGCGCGATCAAGCTGGGTGCGCCGGACGCTTTTTATACCCTGTCGGTGGAGAACCTGTCGGGCAGCGGCACCTTTGTCATGGATGCCGATTTCGCCCAGGGCAAGGTTGATTTTCTCGATGTCACCGGGACGGCGACAGGCAATCATTCGTTGCTGGTGGGCGCGACCGGCGCAGACCCGGTTGCCGATTCAAGCCTGCACGTTGTGCACACCGCCGCCGGCGACGCGCAGTTCTCCTTACTGAACGGGCCGGTGGATATGGGCACCTACAGCTACGAGCTCAGTCAGCAAAATGGCAATGACTGGTACCTGGTCAATACCGGCAAAGTCAGCGCAGGCACCAGTGCGGTGCTGGCGCTGTTCAATACCGCGCCGACTGTCTGGTATGGCGAGCTGTCGACCTTGCGCAGCCGCATGGGTGAATTGCGCATCAACGGTGCACAACCGGGCGGCTGGATCCGTACCTACGGCAACAGGTTTGATGCCAAGGCCGCGTCCGGTGTCGGTTATCAACAGACTCAACAGGGCATCTCCTTCGGTGCCGACGCACCTCTGCCGATGGGCGACGGCCAGTGGTTGGTAGGTTTGCTGGGCGGCTACAGCAAGTCGGACCTTGATCTGGACCGCGGCACTTCCGGCAACGTGAACAGTTACTACCTGGGCGCTTACACAACCTGGCTGGATCGGGACAGCGGCTACTACTTCGACGGTGTGTTGAAGTTCAACCGGTTCCGTAATGAAGCCGACG
Source organism: Pseudomonas sp. DWP3-1-2 (assembly GCF_049896285.1). NCBI lineage: Bacteria > Pseudomonadati > Pseudomonadota > Gammaproteobacteria > Pseudomonadales > Pseudomonadaceae > Pseudomonas > Pseudomonas sp. DWP3-1-2. The sequence continues at coordinate 207,571 of NZ_JAFCTZ010000008.1, forward strand.
TCAGCTTGAGTGACGGTACTGAATCCAAGGGCGACTACGACAACAGTGGTGTCGGTGCTTCGCTGGAATTCGGCAAGCACATCAAGCTGGATAACGATTACTTCCTGGAACCTTACACACAGGTATCCGCGGTGGTGATCCAGGGCAAGGATTACGACCTGGATAACGGCATGCAGGCCGAAGGCGACCGCACCCGTTCACTGCTGGGGAAACTGGGCACAACGGCGGGGCGCAATTTTGATCTGGGTGAAGGCAAGGTGGTGCAGCCCTATGTGCGGGCCGCCTACGTACATGAATTCGCCAAGAATAACGATGTGGAGGTCAATAACAACGTTTTCAATAACGACTTGTCCGGGTCGCGCGGCGAGCTAGGCGCGGGCATCGCGATGTCCATGTCCGATCGGCTGCAACTGCATGCCGACTTTGAATACAGCAATGGCGACAAGATTGAACAACCCTGGGGCGCCAATGTGGGATTGCGTTATAGCTGGTGATAAGCAGTCATTAAGGTTAAGGGAGGCGAAAGCCTGTCTTTTTTGGCTATATGAAAACGTTGCGTAAGTAATATGGCAAGTTGCTACCTGTCAGGTATGACAGTATACGCAGATTATGATAAACGCTAAATTATTCAGGAGTCGCGGTATGTTCGGTTGTGGCTCTTTGGGTGGTTTCTGATTGCCGGACTTTTTTATGGAACCAGCCGATCAACTATCATGGAGTTTCAGGAATGAATAACGTCGAAAAAATCAAGGAAGGTGTTGAGCGCCGTCGTGAATATCTTCGCTCAAAGGCAGATGTGGTTCGTGCGAGGGGTGGATTGCAGGATTCCAAGCTCAAGCCGGTTGAGCTGGAGGTTCTTCCTGGCTTGCCGTTAGGGCTGTTGCACGTATCCAAGCTGGAGGCGGATCTGGATGTAAAAATCCCTTTTTGGGATTTCCTCATTCCGGCAAATTTTTACGCTGATGTCACTATGAGGATAAAAAACACCAACGGGGACATTGTCTATTCCGATAAAAAACGCAATCCCGGGCCTCTTGGTCCTGGTGATTTTCCGTTGCCGCAGAATATTCCACAAGCCAGTGTTCCCCACGAGGGTACTTACACCATTGACTACTCGGTCGAAAGCAGTACGGGAAACACCAATGAGTCTGAGCCTTTTACAATAACCATTGACAGGACCGCGCCCTATTACAACTCTGACCCATCGCTCGCTTTCCCTGCCGCGCTGGAAGTACCGGCAACAGTCATTACCGACGCAACGTTCGGGGGAGGTGAAACCGAGTTTATCTGCGTGTTGCCTGATTACCCCGGACGAACAGACGAGGACATGATTATCGTATTCTGGGGCCCCGGCCTACCTGATGATATAACGGCCCCGAACCCTGCTTTCGGTCCCGTTGCTGTTCCTGCGGGCCTGGAGATCCCTATACCCAAAACCATCATTGAAACCCGACCCAATGGTCCGACCTTCGCGGTGTACTGGTTGACCGACAAGGCCGGCAATGTCAGCAGTGTTTCCAAACCTGCAGAGGTGGATGTGCAGTTGGGTGCCTTGCCTGCCGACCTGAAAGACCCTGAAGTTCCATTGGGACCGTTGGTTGATCTGGCTGACGCCCATCTGGGTGTCGAGGTAAAAATACCGGCATACACCAACCCGAAAGGTTCCACGATTCAAGCCTGGTGGGGAGCAACCGCTCTAGGTCCGAGGGATCCGGGATCAAATCCAGTCGACGTGTTTATCGCTGTCCCCTGGTCCGTTCTGAAATCGGAATATGCAGGCGGCCCTGGCGAACAGCCTGTTCAGGCGAGTTATCAGGTCAAGCGCGGTTCGCTGAGTTTTCCTGACACACCGCTGTTTGTAGACGTCAATGTTGATTTTTCCATAATTGGTCCGCCAAATCCGGATGAGCCTGATCCCGTTAATCCGAACCTGCCACTGGTACACCTCGTCGGCGCCGATGGCCAACAGGACAAACTCACTCCTGCAGATAACGGCAAGGATATTACGGCGACGGTGGAGCTTTATAGTCCCGTCGCGGCGGGTGAAGTTCTGCAGTTGTATTGGGGCGTACAGGAAGCCCCCGTCGACGATTACACAATCGTCGCCGAATCGGCTGGCGAAACGATCAGTTTCACCATTCCCTGGACCGCCATTGAAGCCCAAGGCAATAACCCTGCCTTGCCGATGTACTACACCATCAACAGCGCCACCGGGAATAACCCTCAACAGTCCAAGGATACTCCCGTTGAGGTGGCTGTTATCGTCGCGGGCTTTGATCCGGTCAGCTTCCCTGATCTTTTCGAGGATGATGTCGGCAATAAGTTTCTGTCTTGCGCGTCTTTATATTCTGAAGACTATGACAATCCAGCGGCAAAATTCGGCTTCAGGGTGCAGGTGCCCGGTGATACAGATCTCAAGGTCGGCGATACCCTGGTGGCTGTGTGGCAGGGATATGAATTTGGCGGTACGACGGAGATTCCCGCAACGCGATTTACCTATAATCACGGCGCTCTGACCGCGGACGAAGTGGCGAATGGGCTTACATTCCTGGTCGAGCCCTACCTCGATCATATTTTGCCTATCAAGCAAGGCTATGCAGACGTGACCTATACCGTTACACCGGCGGGTGGAGGAACTCCCATACCGGCGGATCCGTTACCGGCAAAACAGTACGTCGATTTAGTGCGTCCAGGCGGTGACACTTGTGTAGTTCCGCCTCCAAAACCTTGAGGTGATTACAGCCCGGATAACCAGGCTGTTTTCTCGGTCCCTGAGAAGCAGCCTGAGCAGGATTCGGCCTTTTGGCGTCGATGATAAAAAGGATTTTGATATGGACAGCGAAATAAACCAGGATGATCCGCTCCTGGATCCCGATGTACCTGAAACTCTCGACGATATCCCCGGCGGCGACGTTAATCTGCTGCCGAAGTCGGCGCTGCAATCCGACCTGAAAGTGATCTTTCCTCTATGGGAAGGAAGCAGTCCGTTGCCCGGCTTTACTGACACCGTGGTGTTGATGTGGGACAACCGTGAGGTTGCCCGCAAAGCGTTACCCACACCGATTGATGTAAAGGATTTGTTTGCCCATGTTCCTATGGCGGAACTGACAGAGGGTTCGCACAGGGTGTTTTATAAGGTCATGTTTTCCAGCGGCAATGAAAATACTTCGAATCCACCGATTACCGTCACCATCGATAAAACCGCCCCCGTGCTGGCCGGTACCAAAGACCCGCTGATCTTTCCGTCCGATCTGGTCGGTAACAAGGTCACGGCTCGTTACCTCGAAGATCACGGCAATAAACTGCCTGCCACCGTTCCCACTTACGACCAGCCCAAGCCCGGTGACACACTTTTTTTGTACTGGGAAACGTCGCCGGTGGGTTCTCTGCTGGCGAGCGAGAAAACCCTGACCCAGGCAGATATGAGCCTGGACGTCGAATTCGATGGCGACATGATCGTAAACAGAGGCGATGGTTCGCGCTATGCAACGTACGAGGTGCAGGATCGCGCCGGAAATCTCAGCGTGTTGTCCCGTGCGGCGGAACTCGTTGTTGACGCCCAACCCATTCCGCTCACGCTGCCCTCGGTCGAACGATCGGTGCCGTCAGGTGGTGGAGCGGGAACCCTTGATCCGTTATTGGTCACCGCAGGCGCGGTGGTGATAGTGCCTGAGGAGATCGAGCCGCAGCCCACTGACAGTGTGACCGTTTACTGGAAGGGCGTGGTTCCCAGCGCCAGCTACCAGACCACGACACCCATCGTCGCGGGCGAGTTGAAATACGCGATACCCGCCAGCGCAATACCCGGCAATATCGGCAAGGATAAAGTGGTCGAGGTGTATTACACCGTCACCAGGGCTGGGGGGCAGGTCGAGACCTCCGATCCCTACAGGCTCACTGTGCTGGTCATCCCTGACGATAGATTTCCCAGGCTGGAATGCAAACAGGCTACGGGTACCAACCCGGCGACGCTGCGGTTGTCCGCTGTTCCCGGCGGGGCCGATTTCAGCATCTCGCCCTGGGTGTTTATCAAGGCCGGGCAAAAAATGCACATGTGGGCCGAAGGGGTAAACAAGAACACCGGGGGCGATTTGTATTTCGATGTGTTTGTTGATCGGTCAGTGACGGCTGCAGAGGAAACGGTCGGGGTCAGCGCATTGTTACCCCGGTCATTTCTGGATCAACTCAAACTGAATGAGATGTTCTGGGTGGATCTCGAGGTCAGTTTTGATGAAGGGGCAAGTTATCTTGCGTTTCGGCAGCAGAATGTTTTGTTGGTGGTGTGAGCTAGAGAGCCCTGCCAATCTCAGGGCTCTTCCGCCAACTCATCCGGCTCATTCTCAGAAAAAAGACTCCGCGCCGGGTACTTTCGGTTTTTCTCCGATTAAAGACTTCTGCTGAGCACGGATTGTTCTGGTGCTTTTCAATATATCGCGCACTATGGTTGTATTGTCGGACGCAACGCCCGTTATGCCGGTGAGATCCATATTGCCTGAGAAAAATGCTGCTATTTCGCCCTGTGGATCTGTGGGCTGGCCGGAGGAAGCAATCGAAGCCTTTTTAAGTGTTACTCCACGTTTAATTTCCTGGAGGAACGGGTTGACAGGCCGCTGTGGTACGACTTGCGAAATAGATGCAGCGCTTTGTTTAAGTTGATCTGTTTGCGTTGATTGTGTAGCGAACGTTTTCCCAAGATCGGCTGCGGCATCTGTCTGACTTGACGTTGAGATCCCCCCGGCTTTTTGAACCTGCGAGGACGTGGGCGTGAGTTTAGCCCTCGGAATATAACCTTTACGGTAGTCATCAAGGGCGACTGGAGTCATCAAATCATCATCTCCTGCCACCGTATTTGCCCCCTTGCCCAGCCACTTGGACGTTCCTGTCGCCAACGTCGCCGCCCCAGCCAGAAACGAAACAATCCCCAGCGCCGTACTCACCCCACCCAATACCTTCTTGGCCTGAAGGTCCGGCGTGTAAGCGCCGATACTACCGGTCACCACCGCTGCAACCCCAGCCGTCTGGGCCGTTGCAAACAGCGCGAACTGCGCACTCAATGCCGGTGCCACCAATCCTCCGGTGGCAGCCGTGCCGATAATGCCCAGTACCAGCCCGGCAATGTTCAACCCAAGAAACAGACCCCGCGACATATGCCCGGTCGGATCCACCATCCCGATCGGATCGCCCAGGCAATACACATAGGGATTGAGTCCACCTGCCCCGAACGGGCTGAGGCTGTCCGGACTGTGAAAGCGCATCAACGTCGGGTTGTAGGCGCGATAGCCGCGTCCCAACAGGTACCAGCCGCTGATTTCATCTCGTACCTCGCCGTTGAAACCCAGCTGGCTGCGAAGGGTGCTGTCCGGGCTGCGTTCGCCATAGGCGCTGTACACGGCCGTGCGCAGATCGGCTTGCTGGCTTTCGCCGAGGATGCTCTGCTTGGCGTCGCTCATGAATAGCGTGGTCTGCCCGTCTTCGCCGACGGTCTGTTGTCCCAAAGGTTGCGCGCCGTCATACAGGAAGCTGACGGTTTCGCTGCCCTGGACAAGTGTGGCTAGCCGGTCGCCTTGATAGAACCGCAACGTTTCGGTCTGCTCTGCCTGTTGTACCGCGACCAGATGGTTATGGGCGTCATAACGGTATTGTCCGGCCAGCGTGTTATCGACCGTTGTGACGCTGAGCAAACGGCTTTGGCTATCGTAGATCAACTGCTGAGCGTTTTCGTCACGCATCAGATTACCTTCTGCGTCGTAGTCCAGGCTGATGCTGGCGGGGTAATCCTCGTGGGTGTGATTAATCGTCACCAGCTGCGCAGGATCATCCGGCGCAAACTCGAACGTGGCCTGATCGGAACTGCCGTCGGCAAAGGTGCTGAGAACCTGGGTGATGTTGTCCAGCGCATCAAAATCGAAACGTTGTTCGCTGATCGGGTTGCCATAGCTATCCTGCGGCAGGCGTTCACCGGTGCAGGTATGCACTTTCAGCCGACCACGCGGGTCGTATTCAAAGCGTTCCTCAAGCAGCGACCGGTCTTCGATCTGGAGGTGTCGGGTCAGCAGCTTGCCGTCCGCGCGCCAGCTCTGAGTAATGCGGTGAGTGTCGTGACCCGTAAGCGCGAGCACTCGTTCGGTCTCCCGGCCTTGATCATCGTAGGTCAGGGTTGTCTGCAGTGTGTGGCCATTGCTCAGGTCTGTGGTGATGGTCTGGTGCAACTCCCCGAGGCTGGAATATTCGAAGTCGGCCTGCAACTGACCCTGTCGCACGGACTTGACCCGTCCTTGTGGGTCGTATTCATAAGCGGTATTCAAGCCACTGGCATCCAGCCGGCTGAGCTGTCGGCCGCCAGGCGAGGTGATGAAACGCGTTTCCCAGGTCTTGTCGTTTTCAATCCGGCGTTCGCTTTTGAGTTGACCGTTCACGTCATAGTCGAACTCGCTACGACTGTGGCTGTTTTGAGAGCTCGTCATCAGTGCGGTGTCGAAGTCGTAGGTGAAGTCCGCCTGTTCGTCGTCGGCGATGGTGCGCACGGGCTGGTCGGTCAGGCCCAGACGGTACTCGTAATGGATAGAACGGTTGCCGGGGGTGATGCATTGATCGATCTGCAGCTGCCCGCCCTGATAGGTGTACTGCGTGGTTCGCGGGCCGACCCTGATTCGGGTTTGGCGGTCCAGCCCGTCAAAGCTTTGCTCTCCAAGCAGGGTCGCAACGGGTGCATCCGCGGCCTTGACCCGGATGCTGGTGGGCAGGGCGTCGCCACTGTGCTCCGCGTAGGCTTTCTCAACCTCGGTAAGGTCGGGCAGGGTGGTTTTTATGAGCCGCCCCCACGCATCGTAGATGAACAGCGTGCTGCGCCGCATCGCGTCAACTTCCTGAGTACAACGACCGAGCCCGTCGTAGGTGTAATCCCTCTGGCTGAGGGCATTGCCTGCCGCGTCCAGTGTTTTGTTCCACTCAGGCTTGCCGAAGCGATTGGTTTTGGTTTCGCTCATGCCGGTAATGAGCGGTGTCGCCTCCGCGCTTTGCAGCCAACTGCGCACGGTTTTGCGGATGGGGTTGTTTTCAACGACCTGCGTCACGCCATCCGGCCCGGTTACACTGCGCTGCTCGCCCCAGTCATCGTATTGGTAGGTGCTGGTCAGCGGCAGTTCCTGCAGGGTTCCGGCCATCGGCAGCCAGTCGGACGCCGTGTCCTCAATCAGCAGGCCACGGCTGTCGTACCGGGCGCGGTAGGTGTGTCGGTATGCCTCGGGCTGGTTTTCGTCGGCACCCTGGCGCTGTTCCTCGATCACCCGATTGGCGCCGTCCATCAGCGTGCGGGTCTTGATGCCCTTGACGTTGGTGACGGTCTGTTCGGCCTGCTGGTCGTCGCGGGCGCTGAGCACGTAGGCGTAATGGCGAGTGGCGCTGAACTGCGGATCGTTGGGGGCCACGGTTTCTTCGGTGACCCGGCCTAGCGCGTCGTAGCGGTAGGCGATTTCCACGTCGTTGTCGTCGCGGTTGAGCAGCGGCTGGCCGTT